>JANYGO010000224.1 GCA_025362325.1 Cyanobacteriota bacterium
GTTATGGAGGGAATAAACAATCGAATTAAGTTGATAATGCGCCAAGGATATGGCTTTTCTAATTTTAATAATTTTAGGAACCGCGTCTTAGCTTGCTTTTCTGATTAGATAAACTTATAACCATAAGTTCAGGAGAGCCATTTATTGGTTCAATCCTCGGACTTATGATTGTCAAGTGCTGTCAACTGTCAACTGAATGAACGACTCGTGTAAAAGCCAGATATTTCTGTGATTCTTTATGCTGGCAAACCATCTCTACATTCTGCGATTGCTTTCCCAAACTCGCCGCCACCAGCTATTTATCTCCTCCCTCACTTTTATTATTAAATTTTGATAAACTAAGTTACAGCCAGCGGCGCAATGTTGTAATATTTCAGTTAAAGCCTGTAACACTTCCATAGGAGGAAGGCAAAATCAAGAGTTATAATTGCTCGGTCGCTGGATCTCTTTTAAAAAAACACCTGTAAATACGTAAGTAAGTTTTAAATTGTGCGATCGCTCGATACATCGTTCCAACCTTCTTGTTTGCTGCCAAGCGATCGCCCGTCATTCATCAGGGTTCCATATCTGCCATCCTCGAATTGAAAATTGATTTATAAACTGGGTAAAATCAACTATGCTGCCAGCTTCAGGGATTTCTGGTTACAACTTACAAGAACTGATTCATCAAGGAACTAACACAGTTATTTATCGGGCAATTTCGACAGCCGAAAAACAGTTAGTAATTCTAAAAATTTTAAACACCGACTGTCCCACTGTCGAACAAAGCGCCAGTTTTAAACACGAATATCAAATTACCAAACATTTCGACTCTCAATATATCATCAAAGTATATCGAGTCGAAATTAAGCGAAATTTTTTATTATTAGTATTAGAAGATATGGGAGGGCTTTCCCTAAAATCCTGGATGAACAGTCTCGGAAATCAACCAGAATCAGCCGCTGGCGTCACCGAAAATCTAACGGCTACCACGACTCACCAACTCTCCATTACCGAATCTTTAAACACAGTTATACCTTTGGCAAAAGCTTTAGTTTTCATGCATCAAAATCAAATCATCCATAAAGACATTAAGCCGCATAACATTATCATAAATCCCCAAACAAAGCAAGTGAAACTTGCGGATTTTAGCATCGCTTCGCGGTTGAGAAAAGAATCAACAGACTTGAAAAATCCCGATCGCCTAGAAGGAACTCTAGCATATATGTCGCCCGAACAAACCGGGCGGATGAACCGTTCCCTAGACTACCGCAGCGATTTTTACTCTCTCGGCGTCACCTTTTACGAACTGCTGACAGGACAATTACCATTTACCAGCAGCGACCCGTTAGAAATGGTACACTGTCACATTGCCAAAGAACCAGTTTCCCTAGAACAATTAAACCCACAAATTCCCCCAATTTTGACCAACATTGTGGCAAAACTCATGGCAAAGAATGCCGAAGACAGGTACCAAAGTGCAACAGGATTGTTAGCAGATTTAGAACGCTGCCAAAATCAATTTTTGAGTACAGGTACAATTTCCAACTTTATACCAGGACAACTGGATGCCATGAGTCAGTTGTCAATCCCTCAGAAGCTCTACGGACGAGAAACACAAATAGCACAACTTTTACAAATATTCGATCGCGTCAGCAAAGGCCGCGGTGAAATTGTCCTAGTCAGCGGCTATTCTGGTATCGGCAAATCTGTATTAGTCCATGAAATCGTCCCCAATCTAACGCAGCAGCGCGGCTATTTCATCTCCGGTAAATTCGACCAGTTTAAGCGGAATGTTCCCTACGCTTGTTTTACTCAAGCTCTGCGCAACTTCGTGCAGCAAATTTTGATGGAAAGCCCAACTCAGCTAGCAGCATGGCGAGAAACACTACTCAATGCTTTGCAGAAAAATGCTCGAATTGCGATCGATGCCATCCCAGAATTAAAATTGATTTTGGGCGAGCCACCTCCCGTACCCGAACTCAGTGCTATTGAATCTCAACACCGCTTTTGTCGAGTGATGCAGCAGTTCGTCCAAGCAATTGCCACTGTCGAACATCCATTGGTAATGTTTATGGATGACTGCCAGTGGATAGATGCTGCAACAGTCAATTTGTACCAACAAAATTGCCTCTAAAAAACTCCTTACTTTCTACTTATTCTTGCTTATCGAGATAATGAAGTAAGTCCGACGCATCCATTTGTGCTGGCTAATGAGGCAATTCGAGCAACAGGAATTTCGATCGCAAATATTGAGCTAAAACCCTTAGCAATTTCTGATGTAACTCGATTACTTTCTGACACCTTGAAATGTTGTCCTATAAAAGTCGCAGCCTTGGTAAAAATACTGCTAGAAAAAACTCACGGCAATCCATTTTTTTGCAAGCAGCTATTAAACTCATTACACCAACAAAAACTGCTAACATTCAACGTAAATTATGCCTCGTGGGAGTGGGATATTCAAGAAATTAAGCTGCATAAAAACTCGGAAAACGTGGTTGATTTAATGGTGGAAAAAATTCAACAGTTGTCAGGTGCAACTCAGAAAATTTTACAGTGGGCGGCTTGTATAAACAACGAATTTAGTCTAGATATATTGTCAGTAGCGAGCGAACAATCTTTGACTCAAACAGCACAAGATTTGTGGGAAGCGCTGGAAGTAGGGTTGATTTTGCCTGTAGATGGCGCCTATCTAGTACCGCAATTATTTGAGCAGCAAGAATTAGAAAAATTCGGTGGAATAGCGAGCCAAGTGCGCTACAAGTTCTTGCACGATCGGGTTCAACAAGCAGCTTATGTCATGATTCCTGACTCGCAAAAACAATCCGTGCACTGGAAGCTGGGACGTTTGTTATTGGAGAGAAGCAATCAAGCTGAACGCCAAGAACAGATTTTTGATATTGTCAATCATTTGAACTTTGCTCGCGAGTTGATTGCTAACCCTGAAGAACTTTATGAATTAGCAGAATTAAATTTACAAGCCGGGAAAACTGCTAAAGCTGCTTCGGCTTTTGCAGATGCACTTACTTTTTTTCAAGCCGGGTGTGACTGTTTGCCGATGTCAAGTTGGCAAGATAATTATGCCTTGAGTTGGGCGCTAAATTTAGAACTGGGTGAAACCGAATATTTAAATAGCAAAAATGATGCTGCTTTAGCAATTTTTGACAGGATTTTACCCCAAACTCAGACTTTGTTAGAACAGTGTGCGATCGCAGAATTTAAAATAACTTGTCTGCGGATGAAGAATGATTTATCTGCTGCTTATCAGTTAGGGATTGAAACCTTAAAAAAATTGGGGATTGAATTTGAACCCTACCCGGACGATCGCTTGCTAGCCAGCGAATTAGCCAATACCAAGAGGATGATTGGCTTATCGATCGATACATTAGCAGATTTACCAGAACTTGCCGAGCCGCTGCAACTCGCAGCCCATCGGATTTTGAAAGAACTTTTCCCCATTGCCTATTTTACCAGTCCCAACGCTCAATATCTCTGCGCGATGAAGTTTGTGCAAACCAGCATTCTCTACGGAAATTCGCAACTTTCCGCCTTTGGTTACACTTTATATGCGTTTACTTTGGTCAACAAATATCGCGAAATCGAAGCGGGATGCGCCGCCGGAGAACTGTCGCTCAACCTCTACGAAGGCTGCGATAATAAAGAGTTAGGTGCTTGTATTTTCCATATGTGGGGCGCTTTAACTTTACATTAAATTAAATATATCGATGATTGTAAGCCTTTTATGCTAAAAGCTTTCAATAGCGGTTTAGAAACAGGTGCTTATCAGTGGTCGGGATATGCTTCGATTAATTATCTTTGGGTCTGCTTTTTTGGGAACGAATCTTTGCCCAAAGCTACAGAAATTGCTGATAAATTTATTCCAGTGCTCTCAAAGGTCGATCGCAATATGCTAGCTTATCACTTGCTCAACAAAAATGCGATCGCCCAACTCACCAACCCACCAGAAACCGCCGGAGAGCCGGAAACCTTCATCAACGAACAACAGCTTTTAGAATTTGCAAAATCCTCTGCCGATCTGACTACTGCTTTTGTAATTTATCTTTACAAGCTGACCCAGGCTAATTGGTTTGGCGAGGTCGATCGGGCATTAGAATATGCTCTCAAAGGTGCGGAATTTTTGAAAGGGGGCGCCGGTCATTTTGTCAACCCCGTTTTTCGGTTCCATCACGCGATCGCCCTAGCTGCTGCTTGCACAAAAGCCAGTGATAGCGAGTGCAAACTCTACCTAAAACAGCTCAACATTAGTCTGGACAAGTTTCGAGATTTGGCAGAACATTGTCCGGCAAATTATCTGCACAAATATTCATTAATTCAGGCAGAAATCGCGAGGCTGTCAGGAGACAACTATGCAGCAGCACAATATTATGATTGGGCGATCGCCTCCGCCCTCAAAAATGGTTTCCTCCAAAATGCCGCCCTAGCCAATGAATTAGCTTCCCGATTTTACATAGCCCAAAATCGTTGCAATCTCGCCAAAATTTATCTCAATGACGCCCGCTTTTGCTATATCGAATGGGGTGCAACTGCCAAAGTTCATCAACTAGAACAATCTCATCCCGATTGGTTTAACACCATCAGCGACGAGCCGATCGCAATAACTACAACTGCGAGTACAGCCGCTGATGTCAATATTTTTGATTTAAAAACAGTAATCAAAGCCTCTCAAGCTATTTCTAGCGAAATAGTCTTAGAAAAATTGTTGAAAAAATTGCTGCATATCATTTTAGAAAATGCTGGCGCGCAAAGCGGGTGCATTCTTTTAGAACGAGAAGGGTACTTGTTCGTTGAAGTGTCGGATAGCGACCAGCAAGATTATGCAATATTTGAAGAATTGCAGCCAGTTAAAAAGAACTGCCAAGTGCCTCTTTCTATCGTCAATTACGTGGCGAGAACTCAGGCACCGCTGGTGCTGAGCGATGTAACTCAAGAAACACTTTACCAATTCGATACCTACATTCAAAATTATCAACCAAAGTCGGTTATGTGCGCGCCAATTGTCTATCAAGGAAAGTCGATCGGTATAGTTTATTTAGAAAACAACTTAGTAACCGGAGCCTTCACTCGCGAAGGTTTGACACTTTTGGAAATGCTGACGGCCCAAGCAGCAATTGCGATTGCAAACGCGCGCTTCTACGCTGGCGAACAAGACAAATCCCGCCAGTTAGCTGAATCCCTAGAAAACTTACAAAAATCTCAAGTCGAACTCGCCCAAAAAGAAGAGGAGTACCGCAGTATTTTTGAGAGTGTAGCAGACGGACTTACTTTGGTAGATTTGGAAACAGGAAAAATGGTGGCAGCAAACCCCGTAGTCTGCGAAGTGTACGGTTATTGCCTGGAGGAATTTTTGAGCTTAAGTCCCTTAGATCTTCTGCACCCAAATTACGTACATCTCTTCGACGAGTTTATCGCAACCGTCAGCTCGCGCCAAGAATTTTATTGTCAAACTGTGGTGCTGCGAAAAGACGGTACAGAATTCGATATTGAGCTAAAAGCCAAGTTTTTTGAATACAGAGGGAAACCCCATGCTTTGTCAATTAGTCGCGATATCAGCCAGCGCAAAGCAGCGGAACAAGCTCTACAAACATCAGAAGCTCAACTGAGAGAGAAAGCGGAAAATTTAGAAGCTATACTGATTGAACTGCAACAAACTCAAGCGCAATTAGTTCAAACTGAAAAAATCTCGCAACTCGGACAACTGGTGGCTGGAGTTGCTCACGAAGTGAACAATCCTATTAGCTTTATTTCTGGAAACTTGCACCACGTTCAAGAATATATTGCTGATTTAATTAAGTTGGTGAATCTTTATCAAGAAAGGTTTCCCGAACCTGGAGCAGAAATTGAACGGGAAATTGAATCGATCGAGCTAGAATATCTATTAGCCGATTTGCCCAAAACTACGGCATCCATGAAGATGGGCATCGATCGCATCCGCGACATTATGCAGTCTCTGCGCAACTATTCCCGCAGCGACAGTCTGGAAAAAAGAGCAGTTGACATCCATGAAGGCATTGAAACTACTTTAATGATTTTGTCTCACCGCCTCAAGGCTAAGCACAACAGACCAGCAATTAAAATTATCAAACATTACGGTGAGTTATCAACATTAAAATGCCATCCGGGGCAAATCAATCAAGTATTTATGAATTTGATTGCTAATGCGATCGATGCTGTGGAAGAATCCAACGCGGGCAAAACCTACGCAGAAATTGAACAAAATCCGAATACAATCATGATTTCTACGGCGGGTGTTTGCCAGCAAGAACCGGAAATCATCGACACGATTGTGATTCAGATTGCTGACAATGGACTGGGAATGCCGGAATCAATCAGACAAAAATTGTTTCAGCCATTTTTTACAACGAAAGCAGAAGGCAAAGGTACGGGCTTGGGACTGTCTATTTGCTATCAGATAGTTACTGAAAGACATGGGGGAACTTTGGAATGTTTGTCTTCGCTAGAAGGTGGAACAGAGTTTGCAATTTGTATTCCGATGTAGGGGAGTCATATCATTTCCGTTTGATTAGGAATTGTATCATTATTAAGATAAGACGGCGGTTGAAACCGCCCGGTCTTCTGAACCGTATTGGCTTCTAAACAATCGGAATAGTAAAGTGAAATTCACTTCCTCGGTCTTTTCCCGCGGAATCTGCCCAAATTTTACCGCCCCAGCCGGCGACAATCTGCTTGCAAATTGCTAATCCCAAACCTGTACCGCCGGCGCTGCGCCGCAATGCTCCTTCTTCTTGATAAAATCGATCGAATACTATTTTTAAACTGCTCGCCTCTATTCCCCGCCCCGTATCGGCTACAAGCACTTCTACCATCCGAGAACCGCTGCATTGCGCCTTTATGGTGACGCTTCCCTGGGGTGTGGTGAATTTGCAAGCGTTGTCTAGCAGCTTGGAGAGCACCTCCACCAACCACTCGCCGTCTGCTTGCACTAATGGCAATTCTGCGGAGACTTCGGCGATAATTTGCGGCAACTTGCGATCGAGTCCGCCGCGCGATCGCACGCTGCTGAGGGCCAAATCAACGCATTCTTGCAGTGTCAGCGATTCTACATTCCATTTGACTCGCCCGCTTTCTAAGTGAGAAAGTGTTAAGAAATCCTGCACGAGTTTCCGCATTCTCTCGGCATCGCCGAGGGCAGTTTCTAACATGATCTTCCGCAATTCTTGGGGCATATCTGGTTCGGAGTTCAAACTTTCCAGACATACTTGAATCGTCGAAAGTGGAGTGCGGAGTTCGTGACCGGTGATGGCAATTAGATTGCTGCGAGTGCGGTCTAATGCTTCTAATTGTTGGTTGAGTTCTTCTAAATGAGCGTAGGTTTCGGCTTGAATTAAGGCTGCTCCGAGTTGGGTGGCGATCGCCTCTACTAAGGCCAGTTCGTCTTCTTCCCAAGGCAAGGTCGATCGACACTGGTGCAATTCCATCATTCCCAAAACCCGCCCCTGATAAAGCACAGGCACCATTAACCAAGAGACAATCTGCCAATTTTTGACAGTTTTTTCTAGGGATTTTGTATTGACAATCAGCGGGTCTTGTGCTGTGTCTTTGATGTAAACTCGTTCTTGCCGGGTGACGGCATCGCGGAATATGGGATTTTTCTGCAACTGCCAAGTCTGATCGAGCATGGAAGTAGTGCCTGGACGCAAAAACTCGCGATCGATTTTGACAGAAACATCTACGGCTTTGCACCGATAAATCAAACAGCGGCTGGCTGACAAAGCTGTTCCCAATTCTTGGACTGCAACTTCGACGATTTCTTGCGGGTTGAGAGACTGCCGCATTGCCGTTGTGATTAGGTTGATCAGGCGTTCTTTGCGTTCCTGGGCGGCGATCGCGCTGTATGCTTTCAGCAGTTTGTGCTGGCCTGCTTGCAAGTAGGTGACTAAGCGTTCGGCAAAAGCGTCGCTCAATTTGGGATTGGGAATCTTTGAGTCTTTTGCCGCACTTTTGTCGGGTTTTGCGGCTTTGGAAGCGGCGGATTTCCGCGTTTTTTTCGGTGCTTTTGCCAGATTGTAGGTAGTTCGCGCTCGATCGATCTTTTCTGCCAATTCCGGGCGATATTTGAGAATTTTATCCAGCAACAATTCGGCAGCTTTGCAGCTTACCTCGCGATCAAACGTCCAAATTCCTTCAAATCTACGAGCTTGATCTATTAATAGCGGATCGCGATCGTCCTGGTTGTCGATCGGCACAATTTTTTCTTGACAAATCAGACAAGTTGAGTAGTGTTGCCCCAGTACGACTAAGTGCCACTCTTTACTTAATGTGTCCTCCGGTGCAAACGCCACAGTTTCGTGATGTTCCGAGGAATTTTTAAACTCAGTTTCCGGTGATGATAGCACGTATACCTGAGAGGAGTGATCGGCAATGCGCCGGTAGCGGTGAGCCTCATGGCGGTAGAAGCGCTCTTGCTGAAAGCTGGCAATGACTAGCGGTTCGTCGTCGGAGCCCGCCAAAACCAAGTCTTCCATCGCGTGAGACAGCGCTGTCATGGAAGATTTGAAATAAATTTGTGCCCGCAGTTGGGGCAAAGCTTGCAGAAGTTCTGCTAAAAGCGAAATTGGGACGATCATCTAGCCTTAAGCGTGCATTTTTGCCTATGACAAAACAGGATCGGAGGTTGAAAGCGATCCTGTTTCAGTATCTGATATATTGATGCTTCATGACGCGACTGTTTATGTCCGATCATACTAGCAATAGCCCTTAGACGAATCTAAGCCGAGGTATCTTTCAAAGACCTTGAGCTCATCCCAAAGTCACTTCTAAACCAATACGGTTGGGTTAACATTTTTTTGTCATTGCCAGCCCGCGCGCTCCTTCCTAGCGATGTCGCTCGCCCTCAAAGCAATCTCCGTATCTGTTTTTCACAGGTATTGCCCACCGCAGTGTCTTCTCCCAAGCGTATTGACTGATCAACAACTGTTTTTGCGTCTTGGTTTTGACGCTAACTCATCTCTTCAGACTGACTTGGGGTTTAACGAGTCCCACCGTTGAGACTGGCGCCGGCACGGCTGGCGGATCTCTTGCATTATACTATCCTTGAGCTATCGGATATCAGTGCCACAAGTATCGGTTATTGGCGCTGGATATCCGATCGCAGTTTTAAGTTTTTCTCACCCAAGCCTAAAACCTTGAGTTTTCCTCGGCTGCTAGTAGCACTCGCGCTGGCTGCTAGAACTCAGTCTCTCGCCCGAAGGCTTTTGGGAAGCTACCGCCAACAGCGCTCCCGGAAGCTAAAGTTCCGCTAAGAGCGGAACTTCAGCTTAAGTTAACACTTTCCCAAAGGCACGGCGCCGTGTCCTTACTTGGCGTTTATTTAACCAAACCTGATATCATTCGATCCAAAAAACGCTAATCCTACATGGCATCAGGGGGCATCAGCACCTTGTCAATTACGTGAATAACGCCGTTGCTAGCCTTGATATCAGGTTTCACAACATTAGCGCCGCCGACAGTAACTTTGCCTGCCGCAACTACCACCTTCAGCGAGCTGCCTTCAACACTTTTCACATCGCCGGATTTGAGGCTGGTAGATAAAACAGCACCCGGAACAACGTGGTAAGTCAAAACCTTAACAAGTTTGGCTTTGTTGGCTGGTTTGAGCAAATCATCTAACTTTGCTTTTGGCACAGCAGCAAATGCCGCGTCTGTCGGTGCAAAAACAGTGAAAGGGCCTTTTCCTTGTAAAGTTGTAACCAAACCTGCTGCTCCCAAAGCCTTTGTCAATGTCTTGAATTGAGGGTCGCCAGATGCAATTGCGACAATATCCTTAGCAGCGGCCATTGATCCCGGTGAAGCCATTGGTTTGGGTGAAGCCATTGGTGCCGGTGAAGCAGCTATTTTCACATTTTCTGCAACTTGGTGAGTTGGGGTTGCAGTAGCAACATTGGTGTTGGAGTTGATGTGAGCCCAAGCCGGGAAACCAATCAACGCGCTAGCGCCGATTACTCCTGCAAAACCTGTGAGTTGTTTCATCCAGCTAGGTACATTTGAATTTTTCATTGCGCTTGCATTTCCTTATGACAATAAAACAGTGAACATGAATTCTTATGTTAGCCAAATCTCCACAAAAGGTAAGGTTGGGAGAGGCTAAGGTAGAGAGAAAATTCCCTGGCATTCCCGATCGACCAAAACTCTCTCACTATAGCGCAAGCTTAGGCAAAAAGAGGCTCAACCGCTAAATCTGTAACTCAAAACCTCAATCACCGAACCGGTTTGGGGTAAGTCAGCAGATTTGACCGAAATCGTGTCATTATCCAATCGGCGCACCGGCGTGTCCTGCATCAGCGCTAAGAATTCATCTAGTGGCACCAAATCGCACGCAGCATCGGCGGCTTGGGTTTTGTAATGCGTGGGAATCACCATCTTTGGTTTGAGAAGTTGCAAAGTTTGCTTCGCTTCCGCTGGAGTGTAAGCTTTCGGCCCTCCGCCCACGGGAATCAGCAGGATATCCGGGCGCCCGATCAAGATTTGTTCTTCAATGCCGATCGGCCCTGCCACTCCACCCAAGTGTAAAATCTTAATACCAGCTTGCTGCCACAGCCAAGCCACGTTCACCCCAAACCGCCGTCCTCCCTCACGATCTTTTTGCGTCCGAATCCCTTGAATCCTGAGCCCGTTCGATCGATAAGCGCCCGGTTCGTACAAAAGACCGGGATTGCCAGAAAATCCGTCTACCGCCCCTTCATCGAGCAACCGGCTGCTAATCAGAATCAAATCTGTAGGAACCTTGGGAGAACGATAGCCAGCCGTACAGCCCAGGGGGCGAAAAGGATTCACCAGCACCCTCGCACCGCCTCCTGTAAACAAAAAGCAAGTGTGCCCCAACCACTGAATCGACAAAGAACCAGTAGTTTGAGCTTGATAGCTTTCCCATCCAGATGGCAAACCAGTGAAGAAAGCTGCTAGCAAACCCGTCTGTGCGTAACGTATTAATTGTCGCCGTTTCATCTTGTGGTTGGGGTTGTCGGGTGTTGGTCGTTTGTTGTTATACCACAAAACACAGTGAGTCGATTTTAGATTTTAGATTTATATTGTGCGCGATCGATTAACCGCACTACGAACCGAAGAGCCTTCTTGCTTCTTAAAGTCTTTCTAAGAAATTTCGCAATAATTGCTTTCCCGAAGTCGTCAAAATACTTTCCGGGTGAAACTGCACACCTTCAATGTGCGGATATTCCCGATGCCGCACACCCATAATTGTGCCATCTTCAACCCAAGCCGTAACTTCCAAGACTTCAGGACAACTCTGCTTTTCTATTACCAAACTATGATAGCGAGTTGCAATCATCGGCGAGTCTACTCCTACAAAAACTCCTACTCCTGCGTGTTCTACCTGAGAAGTTTTGCCGTGCATCAATACTGGTGCAGAAACTATTTTGCCGCCGAATACTTGACCGATACTTTGATGTCCGAGACACACGCCCAAAATTGGCAGAGTCGGGCCCAATTCCTTGATTAATTCCAGAGAAATTCCCGCATCCTCCGGCCGCCCCGGGCCTGGAGAAATTACCACTGCTGCCGGTTGCAATCGTCTAATTTCTGCTAATGAAATTTGGTCGTTACGGTAGACTTGGACTTCTCTGGCTGCGGGCAACTCGGCACCGAGTTCTCCTAGATACTGTACCAAGTTGTATGTAAAACTGTCGTAGTTATCGATGACTATAATCACGGGTTAAGTTGGATTTAAGGTGGGAGATTTTAGATTTTAGATTGACTCGCTGCCTGAAAGCAATAGTTTGAAAAATTTAGATAGATGCCTAAGATAAAAATAGCTGCAATATGTAGGAATAAAACCAAAAATCTCAAATTGGTCATCTAAAATCTAAAAGTTTCCTGCCCCATAACTCATTGACGGACGATCGCAATTTGAAGCACTTCCCACAACGGAGGAAGCAGAAGTGCAGCAGCGACAATTGCCGCAGCCATTGCCGATACCAGAACGGCTCCGGCAGCGCAGTCTTTGGCAATTTTGGCGAGTTCGTGGTAAGATTGCCCGACAGTTAAGTCTACCACCGATTCGATCGCCGTATTTAACAATTCCATTGCTAAAACTATGCCAATTGTGACGCCGATCACTGATATTTCTACAGGTTTTAGTTGCAAAAATAGCCCAAGTCCGATCGCCAAAGTTCCTATAACAGTGTGAATGCGAAAATTGCGCTGAGTTTCAAAAGCATAAGTCAGCCCGCCCCAAGCGTATCTAAAACTCGTAGCTAAGCTAGATGCGATTTTCCAGGACAGTTCTCGCTTGTATTTCAAGGCTTTTTTAGGCTCGTGGACTGTCGGACTGGCAGAGTCTTGAGGCATGATCGCAAACTTGGCAATGTTTGATGATATTGACGGTTGATCTAGTGTCATAAACAACCAACTTTAAGTTACAGAGATTAATGAAAGCTAGACTTTTAAAATTGACTTCATCAAGTCTAGTTAACTTTCCTAAGTTTTTACTAAAGTTTTGGTGTAATTTCAGAAAGTTATGTTTGGCTTGACCTGATTTGTTAAGTCATCATCAAAGTCAGTTATGCTGTTTGGATCTCAAGACCGATCGCGCGCAGCAATGTTTCTTGTCGATCGAGCATTTGAGTCAAACTCTCTTCATCCGGGTGATCCCACCCCAAAAGGTGCAGAAAACCGTGGGCTGCGAGCCAAGCTAGTTCGGTCTTCAGGGGATGTCCTTGCTGCTGGGCTTGTCGCTGAGCCGTGTCGATCGAAATCACGATATCACCCAAGTATAAGGGCTCGGATGACTGCATTTCCTCTAGCTGAGGACAGTTTACCTCTAAAGCTGCAAAAGCTAATACATCGGTAGGTCGATCAAGCTGGCGGTACTGGGCGTTGAGGGCTTGCATCTCCGGATCGGCGGTTAAACGCAGGCTGACCTCGTAGCCAGGGGCCGCGGGCACATCCTCCGCCTGGTTTTCCAGCCAAACGCTAAACCAATTTTCCCAAGTTTCGCCTGAAATCTCCCCGCTGGGCGCACTCTCCGGGCGGTTGTCAGTGTCGGCGGACGGTTGGGCGAGCCCATAACAGTCTTCGACGTTCACCTCTATTAGCATTTTTTTGCTCTAGTGTCAAGGAACATATTCAATTTTTTGACAATCTTAAATTGGGCGATCGAGCTAATAGACTTTTTGCTTTTAGCAGGCAGAGTACAGGAATCTGTTGAATATTGCAACGGGTCGATCGCACAATCACATCAAACGGCGCGGTATTTAACCCGCAGGCGAGTGCGTGAGTGTCTGTATCGACGCGGTTTCAACCGCCCGGTATTCTAAGAGTTGAAATATCGATCGAGAAAAGCCAAACCGACGAGTACGCCCAAAAGTCCAGCCGCCGTCAAAGCAAAATGAAACAGAGAAGTCGCCCGCTTGCGAACCATATTCCGCATCGCCAGCTTGACATAACTCGGTGGAGGTGCATTGTTTGTCGGCGCTGTCGGAGTTTCGGCGGCGAGCTCTTCGGAGGCGGGAGTTGTTGAGGGAGGTTGATTCATAGTGGTTAGTTTAGGAGGTTAACAGAGGGGCTGCTGAAGACAGACTCGCCACGATGTTAACAAAAATGTAACGTTTTGTGTAGATTTTTTGAGGTTTGGGATGGTCGGAGGCTGGTTGCGCGCAGCAGAGAATCAGCCCAAACAGCATCCGGTTCGGCAAGCGGGGGCACGGATTCGGCGGTATAGTCGATCGTAAAATCATATCCGGCGCGATCGTACACTGTATTCAACAACGCCTGTAAATCCACAACTGGTTCCACATCGCCTCCGCGCAAAGGCAAAGGAAAAGCCGGAATTGCATCCGGTAGATTAAACAAATACAAATCAGCCATAGGGCGACAATCTCCCCGACTCACCAAAATTCGATAACTTCCCTCAATATTGTCACCAAAAACAGGCAGAGGTTCGTAACTTCGCAGCAAGTCAATTTCCACTAAGTGCGATCGACTTCCGAATACCTTATCTCGCTTTTCCTCATACATCTCCCGCCCCTTTCCCGGACGTTTATTAGCAGGTGAAAGCACCTCAATCACCGTCACAACTTCTTTACTTGCCATATCTCTAATCTCCAAATACGCTTCTCTCACCTCCTCAAACATCGGTAATCCGACTTTCAAAGGCGTAACAGTTCGTGTCGCGACAGCTACATTAGATGAATTTGAATTTCTGGGAGTAGGATTGCGCACAATTGAAACATCAGGAATTCCGACTAACAGAGATTGTTCTCCCTTGAGTTCATAAATGCGCTTTTCAATCGCCACTCGATATTTTGGCACCAGTTGGGGAACCAAAACATCTGCAATCGCCACGATTAAACGACTATGTACCTCTGGCCAAAAGTCAGGACTTTCTAAATAGGGATTCATCCCCGGAAATGGATTAGGCATAGTAATATATTGTTGAAATTTTCCACCGCATCAACCTCTCAATCCCATCTCCCGCAACCAAGCATCAGCCCAAACAGCATCCGGTTCCGACAGCGCAGGCACCGGTTCGGTGGTATAATCGATTCTAAAATCATAGGCAGCGCGATCGTAAACCCCATTTAATAACTCTTGTAAATCTACAATTGGTTCCGCATCGCCTGGGCGCAAAGGCAATGGAAATTGAGGAATCATATTGGGTAAATTGAAAAGGTACAAATCTGCCAAAGGCTTTTGATTTGTTCGACTTACCAAAATTCGATAACTTCCCTCAATCTCATTACCAAAAACTGGCAGAGGTTGGTAACTTCGCAGCAAGTCAATTTCCACCATCTGAGTCCGACTACCAAACACCTTTTCTCGCTTTTCTTCATACATTTCTCGCCCTTTACCAGGACGCTTGTTGGCTGGTGATAGCACTTCAATCACTGTCACAACTTCCCTGGTTTCTGTATCTCGCACCTCTAGATAGGCTTCCCTAAATTCGACAGGTACTGGCAGTCTTACTCTCAAAGCCGTCACAGGCGGTGCGGCAACTGCGATATTAGAAGAAGTAGGGTTTGTTTGAATTGGATAGCGCTGCACGGTGACATCAGGAATCCCCACTAATAGGGAATTTTCGCCGCTAATCTCATAAACTCTTTTTTCAATATCAACGATATATCTTGGCAGCAACTGCGGCACTAATGATTCAAAAATGCTACTAATTAGCAAGTGATGTACTTGGGGCCAAAAATCAGGACTTTCTAAATAGGGATTCATCCCCGGAAATGGATTAGGCATAGTAATATATTGTTGAAATTTTCCACTACATTAACCCCTTAACCCTGTCTCCCGCAACAAACCATCGGCCCAAGCAGCATCGGCTTCCGACAGCGCAGGAACGGGTTCGGCGGTATAATCGATTTCAAAATCATATCCCGCGCGATCGTATACTTGATTAATCAGCGCTTGTAAATCCAAAACAGGCTCTACGTCTTCTGGACGTAAAGGCAAGGGAAATGCAGGAATTGGATCGGGAATGTTAAATAAGTACAAATCTGCGATCGGACGTTGATTGCTGCGACTGACTAAAATGCGGCAGTCGCTTTCATTATAACCTCCAAACACTGGCAAAGGTTCCCCACCGCGCAACAAGTCTATTTCGACTAAATGCGTACTGGTATCAAATATTTTATGTCGCTTATTGCCATACTTTTCTCGACCTTCCCCTCTGCGTTTATTTGCAGGTGAAAGCACTTCAATCACTGTAACAACTTCCTTGGTCGCCATGTCAATTACTTCTAAATATCCTTCACGAAATTCTTCCGACCCTTGGATTATGACTTTTAGAGGTTCCACGGTTCTAGAAGCGACAGCAATATTAGATGATACTGGATTAGTTGGATAGCGTTTTTGTTGGATAGAGACATCAGGAATCGCTACTAATAGAGAAGTTTCACCTTGGATTTCATAAATTCGCTTTTCAATAGCGACGCGGTATTTGGGGCGCAATTGCGGAGTGAGAGACTCTTTAATCGCACTAATCAGTAAATGATGAACTTCTGGCCAAAAATCAGGATGTTCTAAATAGGGATTCATCCCCGGAAATGGATTAGGCATAATCGTACCTCCCGTTGATTACTATCATTTTAGCAAACAGATTAGAAAAACGCAGACAATATCAAACTATCATCTGCGTTAATTGTGGAATGGGCGTCTCGCCCGTTCTAAAATCAGAAATTAACCCCTCCTAAAAATCCCCATAACTACTAATAGCACCCTGCAACCTCCCAATAACATCATCAACCAAAATCGCCCCCAACTCCCCACAAGCACGAGTCCGAACATTCAAACTATTCGCCTCAACCTCCTTAGCACCCACAACACACATCACCGGAATTTTATCCTTTTCAGCATTGCGAATCAACTTACCCAAACGCTCGCTACTCTCAACCTCCGCGCGAATATTCAGCGCCTTCATCCTCGCCTCTACTTCCTTAGCAAACGGCAAAAACTCCTCGCTCACAGGCAACAACCGCACCTGAATCGGCGCTAACCATATCGGGAAATCACCCGCGTACTGCTCGATCAAAATCCCGATCAAGCGCTCCAAAGAACCGAAAGGAGCGCGGTGAATCATCACCGGACGCTTGCGAGTCCCGTCTTCAGCGACGTATTCCAAATCAAAACGTTCTGGCAAATTGTAATCTACCTGAACAGTTCCCAATTGCCATTCTCTATCCAACACATCTTGGAAAATGAAATCGAGTTTCGGGCCGTAAAAAGCCGCTTCCCCAATTCCCTCAAAATAATTCATTCCCAAAGTTTCCACCGCGCGGCGGATTGCACCTTGCGCCTTTTCCCAAGCTTCATCGGAACCGATGTATTTTTCTAAATTGTTCGGATCGCGGAAACTCAAACGCGCCTTAAAATTCTTCAGTTGCAAACTCTTGAATACTGACAGAATCAAATCCACCACGCTCAAAAATTCAGCATCCAACTGTTCCGGCGTCACAAACAAGTGGGAATCATCCACCGTAAAGCCGCGCACCCGCGTTAAACCGCCCAATTCTCCTGATTGTTCGTAGCGGTAAACTGTGCCGAATTCGGCTAACCGCATCGGCAGTTCGCGATAGGAACGCAGTTCGCTTTTATAAATTTGAATGTGAAAAGGGCAGTTCATCGGTTTCATCACAAAACCCTGTTCGTTTGCTGCCGCTTCTGCATCCTCCGCCATCAGCGGAAACATATCTTCTTTGTATTTCTGCCAGTGTCCCGAAATTTTGAACAAATCGACTCTGGCAATGTGCGGAGTCACAACTTGCAAATAGCCGCGCTTGATTTGTTCTTGTTTCAAGAAATCTTCTAAAATACTTCTCAAAATAGTGCCTTTGGGCGTCCACAAAGGCAAACCGGGGCCCACCGCATCGGCAAAAATAAACAAGCCTAATTCTTTGCCTAATTTACGGTGATCTCGTCTTAGGGCTTCTTCTTTGCGGTGCTTGTAGGCTTCTAGCTGTTCGGGTGTTTCCCAAGCTGTGCCGTAAATGCGCTGTAGCTGGGCTTTGGTTTCGTCGCCGCGCCAGTACGCGCCCGCGAGACTCTCTAGCTCGATCGCCCTTCCGTTGATTTCACTGGTATTATCCAAATGGGGCCCAGCGCACAAATCCCACCAGTCGTCACCCAAATGGTACAGAGTAATCGGTTCAATCAAACCCGCCAAAATTTCTAATTTGTAAGGTTCGTTTATCTCCTTAATTCGGCGTTCCGCTTCCTCGCGGCTGACTTCTTCCCGAATTACAGGCAGTTTGCGGTTGATGATTTTGATCATTTCTTTTTTAATTGCCTTGAGATCCTTTTCGGTAAAAGGTTCGGGGCAATCAAAATCGTAATAGAAACCGTTTTCAATCCAAGGGCCGATTGTGACTTGGGCCTTGGGAAATAACTTCTGTACCGCCATCGCCATAACGTGAGATGTAGTGTGGCGAATTTTTTTTAGTTGCTCCGACTCACTCGTGCGGGGCAACTCAATCTTAACGGACTCTTCTGGAGCGGAAATGGATTCTGAGCTAGACATCGGCTGAATTAGCAATTAATGAGAGTTGCAGTTGCTTCTATCTTACTCAGAATGGGACAGCAACCGCCGACTTCCGGCTGGGGCCATTGGTGTCAACTTCAGGCTAGAACACTTCAAAAATCTCGCTTTTAGCTGAGTCTAGATCCCCCTCGCATCCCCCGAAAGCAAGGGGGACTTTGATGATCATTTCCAGTTCCCCCCGACTATCCGGGGGGCTAGGGGGTATCTGCTGCTTAATCGTCAGACAGCCTGCTGATAATACGTTTGACGTAATTTGATACCTCTGGATGTTCTTGATTTTTGAAACGTTTGCTTTTGTTGTTTTCTGTATCACAGAGTCTTCAGCTATACACACGCTGTCTGAGCGCATATTTTGGTATGATTTTGGGATTTTGATGCAAAAATTGCTGCTGACACTGTTCAATTTATGCACACCTGCTAATTTTTGTGAAATTATTGAATTTTTGTTAAAAATATGTTAATTTTTGTAAACCACGCTTAAGGTTATAATAGATAAATAACTCAATTTTAATCCATGCTTAATTCCAATTTGCCGGAATCAGAATTGCTCAAAGCGTTACTAGAACCGCTGTTAGAGGATTTTAATTACTGGTTCGAGCGATCGAGCAACCTCTTAGAAACTGAGGAAATTCATTTTTTGAGCGGCGAAGCTCAATCCAACTTGCTGGCGCGAGTCAAACAGGCTCAGCAAGAAGTAGGCGCAGCTAAAGCCCTATTTCAAGCAACTGGAGGTCAAGTTGGGATTGAAACCGCAGCACTCATGCCGTGGCACAAACTGCTCGCCGAATGCTGGCAAGTATCGGCGCGCTTTCGCTCGTGGCAGTCAGCTCCCCCTGGAAAATAAGAAGGCGAGTTACAGTTAAACCCGCAGTCTCATGTTAAACCTTGGGAAAGTCGCGGCAAACTTGACAAACTCAAACCGATTTCCAGTTAATAAGTGATTACTTGCTGAAACACATTTGTAAATTGCTGTGTGGCTGTTTAGCCCGGAGGAGAAAATAATGTTACACCTGCTTTATATTTTAGCTTTCACCGTTCTTGCCTTTCTCGCCGTCGGTAACTTAATCCGCAGTCTAGTTACCGTAGGTATCGAGTCCCAGCGCCCCCAACAATTCAGGGCAAATAATCGCTACGCATCCTATCCCCGCTCTCAAGCCGTGCCCCATCCCGAACTTTTAGACGAATACGGAAATATTGTCAACGAACCACTATTAGTGATGCGTTCGCTGACTGTCCAAGACGCGCGCGAACAATTAGATGCTCTCTACAAATCATCTCCTGGCGGCAGCGATGAAGGAGGCGAACTAGCCTGAACCAAGCACAGCTTAATCAAATTTTGCAACGGGGTCTCCGGCCCGTTCCACAAAAATAATTATTTCTGTGGAACGGGCCGGAGACCCCGTTCTTAGCTATTTTTGCAAGAGGTCTATAGAATTCAAATTTTAGGCGGCTGGCATTTCTGAAAATCGCTGCCAACCCTTTTCCCCAAACCCAAAATCGAAGATTTCCGGATGGAGAATTTCTGCTAAAATTTCTAACGAATCCACCAATCTCGGCCCCGGACGATTAAAGTAAGAATTGCCGTCAGTTATGTAAACTTTCCCGGTTTTTACTGCTTGCAAATCTTGCCATTCTGCGTATTTAGTTATCTGCATTGCTTCGCAGCGAGTGCGGTTTAAATCAAAGCCGCAAGGCATGAAAATAATTACATCGGGATTAGCTTCTACTAGCGATTCCCATTTTAACCACGGGGAATGTTCCCCGACAATGCCAAACAGCGAATTACCTCCCGCCATCGCCACTAATTCCGGAATCCAATTTCCCGCAGCCATCAAAGGTTCAATCCACTCGATGCAGGCTACTTTCGGAAGTCTCTCTTTTGTGTTAAGAATAGATGATGCTGAGATTTTGGATGTAATAGCAGCGATGCGGGATTGCAAAAGTGCGATCGTACTTTTGGCATCTACGCCCAGAGCATCAGCAACTCGCTCAATATCCGTCCAAATTTCTGCGAGCAAATTCGGCTGCAAAGAAATAATTTGTGGCTGGCTATTTACCAACGTGCTAACAGCTTGTTCCACCTCTGTCAGAGAACAAGCACAGACTTCGCATTGAGCTTGAGTAATAATGTGAGTGGGCTGCAATTTTTCCAAAGTATCTATTTCTACTTTATACACGCTCAGCGCATTTTGCAACAATTGAGTCACGCGGTTGTGAATTTCGCTGCTAGTGCCTTCGGGATTGAATTTAGGCTGAGTGCACACAGGTAAATTTTGGATTTCTGGGGGATAATCGCATTCGTGGGAACGGCCCACAATTGCATCGGTTAATCCTAAAGCTGCTACAATTTCGGTGGCACTGGGAATGAGCGAGACAATTCTGAGTTGATTCATAATTTAACCCTATTTTTTGTTGCTTATTCGTTCTAATCTCATTTCCGGTCGATTGACTGCAATAAGTAAGGATCGCGCGTGCGGACTTTAGTCCGCACGCGCGATCCATTTTTGTTATGGTAATCGACCGGACATAATATAACTTCTGTTTACCCGCGAAATTAAAGGGCTTTCTTGCTGCTGCTGTAGTTGTTAGATTTTCAAGTTTTTTAAGAATTGCAAATCTTGCCACGCTTGGATGAGATTGCCTTGCATCAAAGCGGCTAAACCGTTTAAAACTCTAATTTCCGCGAGGTTGGGGTTGAGCGCGAGAGCTGGTTTTAAGGCTGTTTCCGCGGCTTTGGGATGCCAGCCGTAAATCTGGACGAAGGCGAGATAAGCATAAGCGTAGGGGTTTTGAGAGTCGAGTTGAGTGACTTTTTCTAAAGCTGCGATCGCGCTTTCGACATTCTGCTGCAATACTCTAGAAAATGCCAAAGCATAAGCGAATTCTAGATTGTTGGGTTCCTGCTTCAGCCGATATTCTAACGCTTGTTCCGCTTGCACGGTATAATCTTGAGTTGGATCGTACTGATTGATCCGCCCAATCTGCTCGAACACAGGTTCTAAACCGGGCAATCCTTGCGGTAAATTGACCGCCATCTCCCGCAATTGAGTCACTAAATCTAACTCAGGCTTATCCTCATTTTCAGGGACTTGCTCGGCGATTTTCAACTTTTTCTCATCTTCGTTCCCCCTGGGAGCCTGGGAACGCATAACTACAGGTTCTGCGTCGATTTTAACTGTTACCTGCGGCACCTGAATCGGGTAAGTTTCACCAGTTTTGCGATCGAGATAAGTAGCTTGCAGAGTGTACCTTCCCGGTGCAATATTAGCAGGAATCAGCATCGCCGTGCGATCGACTACTCGAAACCCCACAGCAAATTTATCCGCTTCCAGCATCCCCGGATGCAAAGTTGAAGAGGCGATCGCGCGATCGTGTAAAATCCTCACAGTCTTTCCCGGTGCAAAATCGCCAGACTGCTGATTTTGCCACGTTACCAACACTAAACCAGACTGCAACTGCTGCCAAGGCCCCGACCAAGTATAAGTAACCGGCAGCGCCACACCGGGAACAGATGATGCAGCAACAGTAACTTGGTCTAATTGTACTTGCGATCGCGCTTCATGCAACGGCTCTATTTCCACAGGCTGTACTCGCTTGCGGTAAAGATTCAAATTAGTATTGTCAGGCAAAACCCAATTTTTTTGCAACTGAAACTTTCCGCCTGTTTCGATCGCAGCCACCGCTGCATTTTGAGCTTTCTTAATTTTTTCGCGAATCGAACCTTGCGGCCCAGTTTTAGTTAAAAACCAAGCTAGCGATCGCACATCTTGCGGCACTTCTTTTAAATTCGTTCCCACCTGCCGCCCGTAAACCTGAAAATTAGCTAAAGCACCGTAATAATTCAAATTATGCTGATTAATTTCCGGCGTCGAAGGTAACACGCCTAAAGTCGATTGCAAATAAGGTTCCGTAGCGATAATTTCGGCAATTACCTCTCGATGCGGCCACTCTTTCCCCAAATAAGGATAGCTAGAATTCCCCGGACTAACAAATTCAACTAAGCTATGTCCAAAACCACCGCCCAGCGGCCACATATGGAACAGCATCGCCAGCATTGCCAAGCCAATTGTTCCCCAGCGAATTTGTCGCCCCCAACGAGAAGGCCACAGCGTTAAACAGTAGGCTAAGAAAATAGATAAAACTGGCAAATAAGGTATCACATATCGGTCGTCTTTGTTGAGATTTAGGGAATTAATTAAATAAGATCCCACCCAAAAAACAGCCAGCCACCGACAGGAGTTAAGATGCAAGATTGACCGACTATCCGCTCGATTTCGCCAATAATAAAGTATAAATCCGACTAAGGGAATCAGTAACAGAGGCCAGGAAACCTGTTCGGGTAAGTGTTGAGCATAGTAAATCCAAGCGTCGATCGTATTCAGGCCCGGATCTCCCTCGGCGATCGCAGAATCGATCGTTGCCCGTTTTCCCCCGGTCAAAATTAACAGCCAATTAGTTTTCGCCCAAGGCCCAAACACCGCCACCGACAGCAACAAAGCACCAGCTAATTGAGCTAATCTGCCCCAAGCTTTTTGGCGCACAGCACCAACCGCCAACCACAAAATAGGCGCAAACAGAAACAATACAGTAGTGTGTTTAACTAATATTGATAAACCCAGAGAAATCCCAAAGGCGATCGCCCAAAAGAAAGATGACGCGGAGAGGGGGAGATTGGGAGAGGGGGAGAGGGGGAGAGGGGAGGAGAGGGAGAGGGGGAGAGGGGGAGAGGGGGAGAATTTATGCTTCTTATTTGTTCCTGCTTCCAACTTCAGTCTATCCGTTACATCCGTTACATCCCGCACATTGCTCGCTGCCGAACCTTCCTGCTTCCACATTGTCAGACAATAAAAACAAAAAGTAATCGCCGCAGTTAGGGGAAAATCCAGTAAAAATTGCAAGCGGTACCGATAAAGTCCCGGTAACAAAACGCAAATTGCAGCAGCCCACAAACCCACTTGTCGGTTAAATAATTTGACGCCCAGACTGTAGACTGAAGCCAGCAGAATTGCACTAAATAATAAATGAACCAGGGTTGCCCGATCGCCCCCAACACCAAAAATATGCAGAAACGGCACCGTTAAGATGTACACCAAGGGCGGAATTTTAGTCGAAAGCAGCCAGAAGTTTGTCCACCACTCGCCGGAAAACCACACAGGATGCTGCAACGCCTGCAAGTAATTCAGGGTGCTGGTGAGGTATTCTGCCTGATCCCAGGCGGGGACAGAGCGATCGAGGGCAAACCAGAGGCGATCGCTAATTGCCCCCAGCAGCCAAATTATGCCCAAGACAAGCAGACTCTTGTCCCCGCTGTCCCGATGTTGCAGTGCCATTGCGATTTTTGGATTTTAGGTTGCCGCTTTTAGCTTACAGGCAGGCGGTTCCGGGCGCTCTAAAAAATATTTTGAAAAAGTGCTTGCTAAATTCCGTATGTGTCTGTTAAGATAATAAAGCGAAAAAAAAACAAGCCGAGATAGCTCAGTTGGTAGAGCAGTGGACTGAAAATCCACGTGTCCGGAGTTCAAATCTCCGTCTTGGCATCGCAAAACCCTCACATTGTTGAGGGTTTTTTTTTAGGAAAATGCGGGCCATGCAGCTACTCAAGATGTACGTTTGCCCGTGGCGGGGTGACAACCCCGCCGGAAACCCAGACATGGCTGATATTTGACCGACTTGTGCTAAAAAAAGATAGGTCAGACGAAAATTACACTCGAATGTAAGTGTCAGATTAATAAGTCCAGTTTTGCTTAGTCTGCAAGCTATAGGTTCCATCTTTCACATTCACCCGCTCAGGAATCAGATCCATATCTCTAAATATATTTGCCTGATGCTGTAGGGCCGTGAGCGATTGGTCGTCGATCGGGATAATAGCGCGTTCGGCACTACGTTGCTGTAAAAGTTCTACAATGGATGGATCGATTTCATGGTGCTCTGCCAATCGCACAGTAGCTTCTAATTCCTGTTTCTTAGCCCAAGTTCCCGCTTCATTTACCTCTTCTAAAATCACCTTGAGCAAGTCAGGATAGTCGCGTACCAACTCTGGAATCGCATAATAATAGGTCGGAACTTCCACAGAGGCTTTGTCACCAAAGATGCTCTCTAAGTCTGCAATCGAGCGCCCTGGATAAGCGCTTCGGACTTGAGTTGTCGTGTAGGGAACCCAAATTACCCAAGCATCGACCTCACCTTGTCGGAATAGGGACAACGCCTGTGGCTGGGTCAGATAAATTGGCTCAATGTCACTAAACTCTAATCCCACTTTTGCCAGTGCTCGCACCAGCACATAATGGGCGCTTGAGCCTTTGTCAAAAGCTATCTTTTTACCCTTGAGGTCAGCAAGCGTCTGAATTGGCGAATCTTCTGGCACTAAAATCGCTTGACCTTTGGGAGCAGTATATTTTTCTTTAGCCACCCGCACAAATACATGATCCGCTGCTTGAGAGAAGATGCTGGCTGTACCACCGCCGCCGCAGAAATCGATCGTCCCATTGCTTAGCGCTTCTATCAGAGCAGAAGCTGATAAGAAGCTCGTCCAAGTGACAACCAGCCCAAATGGTCGCAAACGATTTTCGAGCAAGCCTTGAGTACGGAGGACTTCCAGATTTGTCATCCCCTCTGGATACCCGATTTTCAGTTGCTTGAGCCGCCGCGCTTGCTCAGCTAAGGGCGTGTTACCAGAATGAGCAGAACGGTTAGAAAACCAGCGATCCAAAACTACACAGAAAATAATCCCACCCACAAACAGTCCCACGGTTTCTAATACCCGGATTGTTGAGTCTTTAGGTAGTGCGACCTGATTTACCTGACTTACTAGAGGGGAGAGTACATTGCCAGAGGCAGAAGCGGCAACAGCATGACTGTCAAAAGTCAGACTCAAAACCAAAAGCGAGACAAAGCCGATGCAAAACAGACCTGCAAACCGATAGGCGGTCGGTCTACGAGTGGTCGAACTGAGCGACCGTAAGATATTTTGACCTCCGCCTCTAGGCAGACGGCCAATCAAACGGCTAATCATAATTACTCCTTTGGTAAACACAGGTGATGGACGCTGGATGAATTGAAGATGGGCGATCAAGTCAAAGCACCGCTTGATACAGAACTTCCGGCTGCTATTCGCGGACGCAGACAGTATCGAAAGTTAGGACATGAAAGGGATACGAGTAAAACTGCGCTTCATAATAGCCGGAACTGCTGTATGTAAAAACTACCAGATTTGCTCGCTCGTTACACCCAATATGCGATACTCTCATTATCATATCGAGATTGTGGTGTTTCTCCACAACGATTGAGAAATTCGTCGTTTCGGCGATCGGACAGGTGTTCTGTGAGGGATGGTAATGGATTGGTTAATTGCAACAATTAAGATCGGGCTAGCTGCTGCTGTAGCAACAACGTTTGACGACAATATTTATCTGACTGCCTTCTTCAGTGAGGTTAATCGTACTTTTCGTCCTCAACATATTGTGGTGGGTGAGCTTCTAGGGTTCACGGCATTGATGGCAGTGAGTTTGGTTGGTTTCTTACTGGGGCTAGTAATTCCGTCAACTTGGACGGGGCTACTGGGGATTTTGCCGATACTCATTGGCTTGAATAATTTGCTCAATCTGAATAAGGATGATTCAGCCGAAGATAAGTCAACTAATCTGAAAAGAAACTCTAAAATTCGAGGATTTGATTCTCGGCAGCGATCGCTCTGGGACGTAATCCGCGATCAGGAGACCTATCGCGTTTTCGCAGTCACGATTGCTAACGGCGGTAACAATCTTGGGATCTATATCCCTTTGTTTGCCACTAGCTCAATCCAAAATCTGTCCGTAATTATACCCATTTGCTATTTTATTGTTGGCTGCTGGCTGTTTATGTCCTATACTCTGACGCATCTACCTGGGATTGCTTTCATCCTCAGCCGTTATGCTCGCAAGATTTTCCCCTTTGTGCTGATGTGGCTGGGTTTCAGAATTCTGGTAGACAGCGAATCCTATCGTATTTTTCTACCGAACATTTAACAGGCCAAGGCGATCGAGGCATCCAAAAAATCTATGGCAACTGTACAATTCTCTACAAAAAAGGAAGAAAAGAGACTTTAACATAACAGAATAATTCCCAAAAAAGCGATGCTGTAAAGCCCAAATGAGAGATCTATCAATTTAATTTCCTTGCCACTCCCGATCTTGCAGTTCCTTTTGAGGGAGTAGCAAGGTGGCTTCAATTTCTTGCCGGATTGCTATTGTGACTTCGCAGTTACTATTCAAGCAATCGATCGGGAGTTGAACGGAGGGAGAGGTAAAAATAATCTCTGCGTCGCTGGTTGTGCTAGTCATTCATAACCGCAAATCCATTCTCAACAGTCAGTCACTCCGATGCTTGATGGCAACGCGATCAAGCATCGGAGTGACAATAATCATTCCCTTGACACCGCAGGCAAGCCTGCTCGGGTTTCAACCGTTGCCGTTGACTTTTGTGCTGGTTCTGAGGGCTTTACGTGCTGCTTACGTTACTGCCGCCGAAAATGTGAAACAAGTGTTTTGCATTCTCGTAAAATTTTATTCATCAAGGCGCAGCACTTATGACTTTAGACAGAGCTTCCTACTTTTTAGATCAATTATCGGCTTCAGCAAGCTAGCCTCGCGACATTGCCGATGAGTGCTCAGCCATCGCTTAACTTAAGCTCCAAAGTTCTATTTAATACCAATCTATAAAATAGTTAAAATTGATAAACTGCTGCAATTGGCAACTTTAGAATAAAGACAAATGTGCTTCTCAGAGTTCCTTTTTTCTCAAAAAAATATCAACTCGATTAGCCGCAATATCGCAGTAATTAACCCTAATTAAAAATCCGATCGCTTGACGCTGCAAACCCAGAGCCACAATTGCTGTAGTACCGGAAAACATAAATGGATGTAAAACAATTTCGTTTAAATTAGACCTCTTGCAAAAATCCGAAAATACCCTGAAACCATCTGCGTCAATCAGTGTTTATCTGCCCGATATCTGCGGTTGCTCTATGACTCGAAGATTTTTGCAAGAGCTCTATTAGATGTAGACTTGATGATTCCATCGACGATATCAGTCAAGCTCATGAAATATTAGAGAGTTATTTTGTTGACAAAGTACAATATTTATAGTAAGTGAGTTCAGAAATCTTGTCAAACTGATCTCGATCGGGCAATCACCCTGCCGGAAACAAAAGGTTACAATCAAAAATAGATTCTATTTCCATAACTATACTGTTTATAGCTTGAAATTCTCAGTGCCAAATAACCACACCTCAACTCAATCCTTTCAATTTGACTCAATTGACAGCGCCCTCATAGACCTGAAAGCAGGTCGGATGCTGGTAGTAGTCGATGACGAAAACCGCGAAAACGAAGGCGACGTGATTTGTGCCGCCCAATTTGCCACCCCCGACAACATCAATTTCATGGCCGTTCACGCTAGGGGTTTGATTTGTCTGGCCTTGAGCGGCGAAAGGCTCGATCGGCTGGAACTGCCCCTCATGGTCAGCAAAAACACCGACAACAACCAAACCGCCTTCACCGTCAGCATCGATGCAGTCAACGGCGTCAGTACTGGCATCTCCGCCGAAGACAGGGCCCGCACCATCCAAGTAGCAATCCACCCGGACACCAAACCTCAAGACTTGCGCCGTCCCGGTCACATTTTCCCGCTGCGGGCGATCGACGGTGGCGTCCTCAAACGCGCCGGTCACACCGAAGCCTCCGTTGACCTCGCCAGACTCGCCGGCCTCTATCCCAGCGGCGTGATCTGCGAAATTCAAAACCCCGACGGTTCGATGGCGAGGTTGCCGGAATTAATCGAGTACGGCAAAACCCACCACCTCAAAATCATCAGCATTGCCGACTTAATTAGCTATCGGCTGAAGCACGATCGATTTGTCCGCCGCGAAACCGTCGCCAAATTGCCCACTGAATTCGGCAATTTTATGATTTACGCCTACCGCGACACTCAAGACAATTCAGAACACGTTGCTATTGTCAAGGGCGATCCGGCAGAATTTAAAGACAAACCCGTGATGGTGCGGGTGCATTCCGAATGTCTAACCGGCGATGCTTTCGGTTCCCTGCGCTGCGACTGCCGGATGCAACTGCAAGCGGCACTGAAAATGATCGAAAATGCCGGTTCCGGCATCATAGTTTACTTGCGCCAAGAAGGTCGGGGCATTGGATTGGTAAATAAACTCAAAGCTTACTCCCTGCAAGATTTGGGATACGATACCGTGGAAGCTAACGAGCGGTTGGGCTTTCCCGCCGACTTGCGCAACTACGGCGTTGGAGCACAAATGCTCAACGATTTGGGAGTGCAAAAAATTCGCTTAATTACCAACAACCCGCGCAAAATTGCCGGTTTGAAAGGTTACGGCATTGAAGTTGCCGATCGCGTTCCCTTACTAATTGAAGCCACAGATTACAACTCGATCTATCTGGCAACCAAAGCCGAAAAACTCGGTCATATGCTGCTGCAAACTTATTTAGTAACAGTGGCTATTGAGTGGAACGAAACGAAGGAAGCAGGAAGTTCGGCAGCGAGCAATGTACGGGATGTAACGGATGGAGAGAAGCAAAAAAAGGGAGGAAGGAAGCAAGAAGAAGGAGAAGAGCTTTTAATTCCGGTACAGCAGTCTCCAATTGCCAGTCGGTACGGACACTTGGAAAAACTGCGGCATTTGGCGGCTAGCCACGACTTGCTGCTGCAAGAAGAAGCGCGGCCGGTGGGCATAGCTCTGTTCGGAGAAGGTTCCCTGATCGTTCACCTGGGCTTCGACCAAGCCGGACTCGCGGCCCCGGACTGGTACTCGGAACCCAATCATCCTTACGTCAAGGCGATCGCCCAAATTCTCGGCGACCTCAGCACAGAGCCGAATTTGCAAACCTTAGAATTCATGGTTTCCTCCGGCGGTGATCCGCTCAAAACCCTGCAAGTCCAGCTCGATCGAGAGAGCTTCCCCCTCGCACAAGTCGCGTCCGCCTGCGCTGCGCTTCAACCTCAAACCATCTATAGCTTTTCCGCTATTCCCGATTCAGCCCTCGGAATGTCAAGCTAGGTTCAGGATTAAATAGAGCGAATTTGACATGGACATGAACGTTGGTGACTTTCTGCACCGGCTCGACCTCAGGGGACAAGCGCTTAAAGGCACCAACCTCGGCGGTGCGGAACTCCGAGGAGCCAACCTCAGGGGAACAGACCTCCGAGAAACCAATCTCAGCGACGCTATTCTCAGGTATGCAGACCTGATCGAAGCCGACCTCACCCGCGCCAATCTCAGCGGGGCGGACTTAGCTGAGTCATTTCTCAATTTAGCCAACCTCACCAGAGCCGATTTGACCGGTGCTGTCCTCCGAGAAGCTACTCTGGTAGGAGCCGAACTCATGGGAGCCAACCTCAAAGGCGCAAGTTTGATCAAGGCAAATTTAGTTGGAGCAAATCTCGCCGAAGCCAACTTAACCAGAGCCAACCTCAGCGGTGCCGATTTGCGCGGTTCTCAGATGACCGGCGCCATTTTAGACAAAGCCGTCTACAACAACCGGACAATTTTTCCCGAGGATATTGACCCGCGCGAAATGGGAGCAATTTTGCTAGCTCCCAATGCTTCGCTCCCGGGCTTAAATCTGATTATGGTAGATTTGACCGAAGCGGATTTAAAAGGAGCCGATTTGCGGCGCACAAACTTATACAAAGCTATTTTATTTGGAGCCAAGCTCGATCGGGCAAACTTAGCAGGAGCCAACCTCAGCGGAGCCGACTTGAGGGAAGCCAGTTTGAGCGGCACAATCTTAGAAAAAGCTGTTTACAGCAACCAGACCTTGTTTTCAGAAGGCATTGACCTCAGTCTAGGTGGAGCTTATTTAATTGCTCCCAATGTATCGCTGCAAGGGATAAACTTAACCGGAGCCGACTTAAACGGGTCAGATTTAAGCGGAGCTAATTTGAGCGGTTCTAACTTAAGTTCAGTCAATCTCAAAAATGTAGACCTCAGCAGAGCCAGCTTAAAAAAAGCTTATCTCAAAGGTGCAAACTTGGAGGGAACAGATTTGAGAGGAGCCGATTTGAGCGGCGCAATTTTGCACCAAGTAAACTTGAGTTCTTCTGACCTCCGGGGTGTAGACTTAACAAGGGCCGACCTCAGCGGCGCTAATTTGAGCGATGCCGATTTGAGGGAAACAGATTTCACCGGAGCTACTTTGCTGTTCGCTAACTTAAGTGGGGCCGACTTGAGAGGTGTAGACTTGACAAAAGCTGACCTCAGCGGCGCGAAGTTAAACGAAGCAGACCTCAGAAAAGCAGATTTGATGAGAGTAAATTTGGAGGGAGCAGATTTAACTGAGGTAGACTTGAGCGATGCTCATTTATTCCGAGTTAATCTCAGAGGTGCTAACCTGAAAGGTGCAAACCTCAAAGGCGCAAGTTTGAAAGGGGTATCTTTGACCGATGCTTATTTGAGCGAAACAGATTTGACAGATGTAGACCTGAGTCCGAGTTTCTTTGAACTGCCACTAGAATCGGAATGGTAATTGGCAGTTGACTGTTGACAGTTGACTGTTGACAGTTGACTGTTGGCAGTTGCTAGTTGACAGTTGACCTGTGACAGTTGACCTGTGACAGTTGACCTGTGGCAGTTGACCTGTGGCAGTTGACAGTTGACCTGTGACAGTTGACCTGTGACAGTTGGCAGTTGGCAGTTGCTAGTTGGCAGTTGATTAGTTGCTAGTTGGCAGTTGACAGTTGGCAGTTGACAGTTGACAGTTGCTAGTTGCTAGTTGGCAGTTGCTAGTTGGCAGTTGCTAGTTGGCAGTTGCTAGTTGGCAGTTGATTAGTTGCTAGTTGGCAGTTGCTAGTTGCTAATAATTACCGAATAACAAATAAACGAATAACAAATAAACGAATAACAACTGACAACTGACAACTAATCAACTGACAACTAATCAACTGACAAATGACTAATGACAAACCGTTAGGCTCTGTTATTCAAGGTTCCCTCAGCAAGGGATTAGAAGTGCGACTGCACGCCGACGTTTCGGTAGAAGATATGAGGGTGGGGAAATTTTTAGTAGTGCGCGGAGTCCGATCGCACTTTTTCTGTATGCTCACCGACGTGTCTCTCGGAACATCCAGCGGACGCATTTTATCCAACCCTCCCAACCCCAACGACGATTTTCTGATCGCAGTCCTCGCCGGTAGCAGCACCTACGGTACGATCGAGCTTTCGCCGATGTTGATGCTAACTGCGGAAAAAGAAAAATCTCAAGCAATCTTCAATCCAACAGGTAACGGAGTCCCCGATAAAAAGTTGGCATTGGGAAATTTGGGTTCTTTTGAGGCGCAAAGTGGCGCCGATATGGAACTGCTGCCGGTCAAAACTATTCCCAGCCACTTTTCCCAGGTGTTTGATGCCAAAGAAACCGATTTTCGGGCAGTTTTTGGCTGGGAAGATGACCCGTACAGGCGCAATTTTGCGATCGGCAAACCGATTGACATGGACGTGGCTGTGTGCTTGGACTTAGACCGATTTGTGGAACGCAGCAACGGAGTTTTTGGCAAGTCGGGAACCGGAAAATCTTTTCTGACGCGCTTGCTGCTGTCCGGAATTATTCGCAAGCAAGCTGCTGTTAATCTAATTTTTGATATGCACTCTGAGTACGGGTGGGAAGCGGTTTCGGAAGGAAAACAATTTAGCACTGTCAAAGGTTTGCGGCAGTTGTTTCCCGATAAAATTCAGATTTATACTCTCGATCCAGAATCGACAAAACGCCGGGGAGTCCGCGATGCTCAAGAGTTGTTTTTGAGTTTCGAAGAAATTGAAGTGGAAGATATCTCGCTAGTGCAGCGGGAGTTGAATTTGTCGGAAGCTAGTATCGAAAATGCGATTATTTTACGCAACGAGTTGGGCAAGGGTTGGATTAATAAGTTACTGGAAATGACCAACGAAGATATCCAAATGTTTTGTGAAGAAAAGCGGGGAAATAAGTCTTCGATTATGGCATTGCAGCGAAAATTAGAGCGTTTAAATGATTTGAAATACATTCGCAAACGCTGTCCCAAAAATTATGTAACTGAAGTTTTGCAGTGTTTGGATAGCGGTAAAAATGTAGTAATTGAGTTCGGTTCGCACTCGGATTTGCTCTCGTATATGTTAGCGGCAAATGTGATTACTCGCCGCATTCACGCATCTTACGTGCGGAAAGCTGAAAAGTTTTTGCAGAGTAAAAATCCGTGCGATCGCCCGCAACCGTTAGTGATTACCATTGAGGAAGCTCACCGCTTTCTCGATCCGGCGATCGTGCGATCGACTATTTTCGGCACAATCGCCCGCGAAATGCGAAAATACTTCGTAACTCTGCTAATTGTAGACCAGCGTCCCTCCGGTATCGACGGCGAGGTGATGTCGCAAGTCGGCACGCGGATAACAGCTTTGTTAAACGACGATAAAGACATCGATGCTATTTTCACCGGCGTTTCAGGAGGCCAAAGTTTGCGATCGGTTTTGGCTAAGTTAGACTCGAAACAGCAAGCATTAGTTTTGGGGCACGCTGTACCGATGCCGGTAGTTGTGCAGACTCGTCCCTACGACGAGCAATTCTATAGGGAAATCGGGGATATTGACTGGCAAGAAATGCCCGATGAACAAGTGTTTGCCGAGGCAGAATCTGCTAAAATGGATCTGGGATTTTAGATTAATAATTGCTAGATTAATTGCAGGAATTACATAAATTTTACTGTAAATTAATCCTTGCGAAAAATCTGGTCTAGCTGGGAATGAGAGAAATACCTGGTTTTTGGGTGAGTTATGAATTAGAAAGTGCGACGATCGATAGTAAAATAAAATTAGCCCTCATCCAGGAACCCAGTATCTACCCCCTCATCCCCTCAGCCCTCATTTCACAAAATTTAAGATAAATAAAATTTAGGCATTTAAACGCAATTTTTAAGGGTTTGAGGATTTTTTAGCAGCTAGCTAGGAGTCGGAAAGTGCGATTATCTCTAACTTTAGGGGAACCAAAAATTAGAGTTTAAGTTATATTAGGTGGTGGCGGCACCCTCGACTGTCACAATCGGTTTTCAGGGAATTTTACCAAGGATATATGTAATTTTTGCTACAAAGAACGGTTGCTTCGTGGCGATCGCAAGTTAGAAATTCCCAAATGTTAAAATTCGCAGTTTGACAAGTCTCGGTGCGGAAGGCGGCATACAATATAATTCAAGCCAGATGAAGTGCAAGTATAAAAAAACACCCGCCTTGATGAGCAGGAGCAGTGAATGTACGGTTTAGTTAACAAAGCGATCGAAGAAATGGTCTGTTCTCGCTTCGGAGAAGAGACTTGGGAAACCATCAAAGAGAAAGCAGATGTAGACATTGACGTTTTCATGACAATGGAGGCTTATCCAGACGATCTCACTCACCGCCTGGTACACTCGGCAAGCGAAGTGCTAGGAATGAGCGCAGACGAGATTTTACAGGCTTTCGGCGAATACTGGGTAATCTATACCGCCTCTGAAGGCTACGCCCAAATCCTCGATATGGCGGGAGATAACCTGCGGGAGTTTCTGGCAAACCTCGACAACCTCCACGCCCGCGTCGGGTTGAATTTTCCCCAGCTTCAACCGCCTTCGTTTCGGTGTACTGACAACTCCGAAAATAGCATGGAACTGCACTATTACTCTCACAGGCAAGGGTTTGCCCCAATGGTGAAGGGGCTGTTGAAAGGTTTGGCGTGCCGATTCCAAACCAAGGTAGAGATCGAGCAAACAAGCGATCGTACTCAGGGAGCAGATCGCGACGTGTTCTCCATCCACTGCAAATCTAGCTAAAACTCTTATGGTTTCCCCTGCATTCAGTTCTCCTCCTCTGATATTTGCAAAAGCTTTTCCATTTCATTTAGCATTCCGGAGATGGGAGACTGAAATTGTGCATTTGGGAGATGTTTTAGCTCGGATCTGCCCCGAATTATCTTTAGGAAGTTCGCTCAAGGAACACTTTCGGATCGAACGGCCGAACGTTCCTCTAGAATTTGACGCCATTCGAGAGCAGTCTCGCTCGATCTTCCTTCTCGAATCACTGCACAGCAAAATGCTGCTCAAAGGGCAGATGGTTGTGGCCCAAAATCCCGAAGTAATCTTTTTCCTCGGTTCCCCTTGGATCGCAGACTTAGCGGATCTCGCCCCGCTGGGGCTGACTATTAACGATTTCGCCCTTCACGATCGGGTAGTTGACTTGCTTTTCTTGTTGCAAGCACAGAAAACTGCCTTAGCGGATGCTAAAAAACTCACTGAGAAATTAACCAAACAGCGAGCTCAATTGCGATCGGCACTACAGGAAGCAGAACAGGCGGCGAATGCTGTGGCCCAAACCCAACAACTCAAGAAAACTCTGCAAGAATTGCAGCAAACCCAAGCGCAACTGATCCAAAGCGCCAAAATGTCGAGCCTCGGTGAACTTGTCGCGGGTGTAGCTCATGAAATCAACAATCCCGTCAATTTTATTCTAGGCAACCTCGACTGCGCCCGCGACAACATTCAACAGTTGCTGAAACTGATAGAACTCTATCAAAAATACAATCCCGATCCGGCACCGGAAATTCTCGCTTATAAAGATGAAATTGAATTTGATTTTTTACATCAAGACTTGCCTAAACTTTGCTCTTCCATGCGGGTAGGCGCTGACCGGATTCGCAAGATCGTGGTGTCGCTGCGTAATTTTTCTCGCCTAGATGAAGCGGAAATGAAGTTTGTCAATATCCACGAAGGGCTAGATAGTACGCTGCTAATACTGCAAAATCGGCTCACAGGAAATAATGGCAGGCCGGAAATTGAAGTGATTAAAGAATATGGCGAACTGCCACTTATAGAATGTTATCCAGGACAGCTCAATCAGGTGTTTGTCAATCTGCTCAGCAATGCAGTAGATGCTTTAGAAATGGGCGCCCGTGAGGGCGGTAGGATTCGGATTCGCACGGAACTTTTGCAGGCGGGCGATCGCGCCAGAGTGCTAATTGCCGATAACGGGCCGGGATTTGGCACTCTTGTGAGCGATCGAATGTTTGACCCGTTTTTTACCACAAAACCTGTAGGTCAGGGTACGGGGTTAGGGCTCTCAATCAGTTACCAGATTGTTGTTTTGAAACATCAGGGGTTGATTCGCGCTATTGGTGTACCCGGTTCCGGGGCGGAGTTTTGCGTTGAAATTCCGTTGAAGCAAAAAAATTAGGGCTGGCGCGTTCACAGCCAGCTTTTATAGACTTTTACTTACTCCCAGCAGAATTTCCATAGCACATATTTAAAAAAAAGTCAAGAATTATTTTAAACAGTAAGTTGCAGCGAATACGGCGATCTAGTTCGGTTATCTCGCATCGCAGCATCTAGGCAGCGAGAAAAATTCAAGCGATGATAGAACAGAGAGCAAAAACCAGCCCTCGAATTGCATGAGTCTGTTTGGATGAGTCTGTTTGCATGGGTATTGTGAAGTTGAGTTCCAGTTAAAACTAGCAGGGAATTTAAAACCTTAAGGGAAAATGTAGAATCTTGACCTTAAGACAGAGGTTTTTACCCTTTACGATCCTCAAAATTTGGAATAGTATTGAGAAAAGTAAACTCTTGCTTCACTTCGCCTTGAACTAGCCGTTAAAGCTAGCGATTTACGGAAAATCGAGGGGGATTACTAGAAAATCAAGCACAAAAGTAATCCCAAACAAAAAGCTTCTACCGATCGTCACCGAGAAACAGGAGGGGTAACATCCCAGTCGCAGTCTTTATCCCACTTGTAAAAGTGGGACAGGGTATCACCAACTTTTTATCTGTTGTTACAAGGAGTGCAATACTCACCCATGTCCACCACCACCCCCAAAACCAAAACAGTGAAAGCCGATCGCATGGGCACCCGGCCATACTCCTCAACGGATACGGTTCGTACCTATCTGCACGAAATCGGTCGCGTACCCCTGCTAACCCGAGAAGAAGAGATTGTTTTCGGCAAGCAGGTACAGCAAATGATGAAATTAATCGAAGCAAAACAAGCACTTGCTAAAGAATGGCAGCGGGATCTGACGAACGAAGAGTGGGCTGCCGAAATGGAGTTGGCGGAAGCCGAACTGAACCGGATATTGCAGTTAGGGCGGCGCGCCAAGCAAAAGATGATTGAAGCGAATTTGCGCCTAGTAGTCGCGATCGCCAAAAAATACCAAAAACGTAACATGGAATTCTTGGATTTAATTCAAGAAGGCACCCTCGGTTTAGAACGAGGAGTAGAAAAATTTGACCCGATGCGCGGATACAAATTTTCTACCTATGCGTACTGGTGGATTCGCCAAGCAATCACTCGCGCGATCGCCCAACACGCCCGCACCATTCGATTACCAATTCACATTACCGAAAAACTCAACAAAATCAAAAAAGTGCAGCGGGAACTCACCCAGCAATTGGGCAGATCTCCCTCGCCTGCGGAAATTGCCACCGCCCTAGAACTGCAACCTTCCCAAATTCGGGAATACCTGCTGATGGCAAGACATCCAGTTTCTTTGGACTTGCGCGTAGGAGACAACCAAGATACCGAACTGCAAGAACTCTTAGAAGACGAAACAGCATCTCCAGACAACTACATTACTTCGGAATTGTTGCGGCAAGACTTGAATACTTTGATCTCAGAACTTACCCCCCAGCAGCGAGATGTGATCGTTCTGCGCTTCGGTTTGGAAGACGGCACCGAAATGTCGCTGGCGAAAGTCGGAGAACGGCTCAATCTCAGCCGGGAACGGGTGCGGCAGCTAGAACATCAAGCCCTCGCCCACCTGCGGCGCCGCCAATCTCAAGTCCGAGAATACTTAGCTAGTTAGCTACTAAAAGAGTTGAGATTTTCCCCACAATCTCAACTCTTTTTTGGTACAGGGGGAAGGATGTTTTTATTTGAGGGGTCGATCTTCAGTTGACAGTTGACCGCTCGACAGTTGACCGCTCGACAGCTTGCCCAGAGCCGGTCGTTGGGATGAGGGCACTTGACAATCATAAGTCCGAGGATTGAAGCAATGAATAGTCTGATTTTAATTTCTCGCCTTTAAGGGTGGAGGCTTTAAACCAATTCTTTGGAGTAAAATTACTCAAAACTAAATTTAGATTAGAGTTGAGGAACCGGGTTGGCGATCGAGACTTCAAGTTAATAGTCAGCGTTCAATTAGATTGCCGGTTTCTTTAATATTTTTGAAACTGGTAACAGAGGCGCTTCAAGGCAGCTATTTTAAATTTTGGGGTCAGGAGTGATTTTAACTTATTTGATATTGACAAGCAGTTTAGAAGCACTCGCGATCGCGCTTGCCCTCTCGCCTGGTAACTTCAGCATCGCATTCGTCGCACGCCGAGCACAGGACTCGGACATCAAATCCGGCGTTTTTAGCTCGCAATCCCCCCCAAATCCTGCGCTAGATACCGCTAGCACAGGTTTAGCAGAGGGCGTTTACCTCTACGGCCAATCCAGCAAACCAGATGAAATTAAAAAAGAATATTTTGTATTTGAAACGCGGCAAAGTAAGGTAATCGGTGCTTTTTACCTACCTCGGTCTACTTTTTACTGTTTTTACGGCACAAGCGAGCGAAATCAATTAAATTTAACAGTAGTGGACAGTTACGACGGCAGTCGCTCTCCCTACTCCGTCAACCTCCAACAGTATTATCCAATTTCCGCCGTCAGCGACAACGACCGGCGCATCTTAGGTATTTGCAAAGCAGCTCACAAAGAGCAAGTGTGGGGAAAATAGCAGAAGACTGGCGCAACGCCAGCAGTCAGAGTTCAGGAAACAGCGGTAAAATTGCTCCTGAGTTGAGAATTTCGGACGGACACCACACAAACGGCAAGATGAAACTGCGTCGGAAAACACTATCGATAGTTGGGATTACCATCGCTGGACTGACTGGCATTCTGTATGCCGCCTCCTCAAGCATCCTTTTAGGCAGCCTTGTCAAAGCCGAGGAACAAGAAGCCACACAAGTTGTCAAGGGAGTGCTCAGCGTGTTCGGGCAAACCGCAGACGATTTCAACTCGCGCTTTGCCGACTGGTCAGCCTGGGATGACACCTACGCTTTCATCCAAAACGGTAACAAAGAATTCATCGCCTCCAATTTGATTCCCGAAGGACTGGCTAATGTGAGAGTTAACATATAGCATTTCTTAGAAAGATGAGGTATAATATAACTGACTTAAACGGAGTGAAAAATATAGAACCTCAAAATGTTATACAGCTCTAATTAAATGGGGCGCTCTTCGAGCAGTAGTCCCTCGACCCGCAGCAGTCACTCT
>JANYGO010000245.1 GCA_025362325.1 Cyanobacteriota bacterium
GGATGCTCATGGTCTTTTAATACTTGTTGCAGAGTTTCCTTTGTCTCGGAACTGAGAAAGTTTTTAGCAGGCATTCACTTTTTCTGAATATCATTATGTTATATTATACCAATATGCGTTTTAAATGCACAACAGCTTATCCAGATTTTGAGCATTCAAGATATCCCGCAAGTCTTTTGAGTCAAAGAGAATTTCTTGAACTTCCACGAGATACTGATTGGCGATGGTTTTCCACTTAAATCTGGCGGGCAGAGGTGCTAAATCGAGTTGAGTCCAGGTTTGTTCGAGAATTTCTGCATCGAGGGATTCGCGACCGCTCTCAAAGCCCTTACCCAAAATTTCCTTAACTGACTTGTTGCTGATAAACCTTTTAACATCTTTAATATACAGCTTAATCTGTTCTGGGGAAAGTCCGCTGATTTTCAATTGTTGTTGCACTAACTCCAAAAACTTTTTCAGCGCTTTGCCTGCAGCGACTTGTCGCGGGTCTTTTTCGCCAAATATGACGTTTTTTAGGGAATCTTTAAAAAAATCTTTAGCAAAATCCTTCGCCCCGTCTGTGACTAATTCTTCTAAGATGGGTTTGACGATAATGCCTGCTGCTTCCGTTGCTCCCCAGAGTACCAGCCACTCGATCATAAAGCTAGCCCGAAAATAAATTTATGTTTATAATATAGCAATTATCAATGATTTGTGAAGCTCAAAAAACTGTACGGGCAATCTCTGTCGTTGCCCCGATAGGTTAGGATAGTATCAGTCTTCTGTCGCTGCAATTAGGCCAGATCCCCCCTAGGCAGCCAGGGCGGGCACGGGGGCACCGCCCCTACAAAGGGGGGGACAAGATTCCGATCAAAGTCCCCCTTGCTTTCGGGGGATTTAGGGGGATCGAGACTCGGCTATAACCAACAATTTACAATTACCAATTCCCTCATCAGCCGCCGCCTAAAAATAGTTACATTTTTATATATTTCTAGCGACTTGCTTGTGCTATACTCTAATAATGGAAGTGTGAGCAATTTTAAAATTACAGATTTCTATTATCTAATAATACCATGTCAAACGGAAGAAGTAAAGTAGTTGACCCCCAAAAAAACAAAAATTTTTGAGATATCATTAAGAAAAGTAAAGCGTAAAATTGGTAAAATTGAGATAAGAAACTAGCGAGAATTATGACATACGACTACGACTTGTTTGTGATAGGTGCGGGCTCCGGCGGATTGGCTAGTTCCAAGCGGGCGGCATCCTACGGGGCGAAAGTGGCGATCGCCGAAAATGACTTAGTAGGCGGCACCTGCGTAATTCGCGGCTGCGTCCCCAAAAAACTCATGGTGTACGCCTCAACATTTTCTCACCTTTACTCAGATGCGATCGGCTACGGTTGGAGCCAAGTAGAAAGCAGCTTCAACTGGGAAAAACTCGTTACCACCGTAGACACAGAAGTGCGGCGGCTCAGCCAACTCCACATCAGCTTCCTCGAAAAAGCCGGAGTTGAATTAATCTCAGGATACGCCAAATTTATCGACCCCCACACTGTCGAAGTTGGTGACAAAAAATACACCGCTGCTAAAATCTTAATTGCTGTCGGCGGCGAAGCTCACAGAATCGATATTCCCGGCATCGAACACGCCATTACTTCTCGCGAAATCTTCCTGTTAAAAGAGCAGCCGAAACGGTTGGCAATTTTGGGCGGCGGCTACATCGGTGTTGAATTTGCTTGCATCATGAACGGGTTGGGCAGTGAGGTAACTCAAATCATCCGGCGCGATCGCATTCTGCACTACTTTGACAACGAACTTCGCGCCAACGTGCAAGAAGGAATGAGCAAGCACGGGATCAATTTTGTGACAGGAAGCTCGATCGCACAAATTGATAAAACCCCAGAAGGCCTAAAATTAACACTGTCGGGAGAATCCGCAGAAACCTTGACAGTAGACGCGGTTTTGTGCGCTACCGGACGTTTGCCCAATTTAGAAAAATTGGCTTTAGAAAATGCGGGAGTAGAAACCGAGAAAGGTGCGATCGCAGTTACCAAAGACAGCCGCACCAATCAACCACACATTTTTGCCGTCGGAGATTGCACCAACCGCATCAATCTAACGCCAATTGCGATCGCCGAAGGACGCGCTTTTGCAGATACGGAATTTGGCAACAATCCGAGAGCAATTAGCTATGAAAATGTCGCATCAGCCGTATTTTCGCAACCGGAAGCGGCGACAGTTGGCTTAAATGAAGAGGAAGCCAGAGCAAAATTTGGTGACTCAATTAAGTGCTACACAGCTAAGTTTCGGCCGATGTTTCACGCTTTGACAGGTGCAGATGAGAAGACTTTTGTCAAGTTAGTTGTTGAAACTAATACTGACAGAGTTTTGGGCGTGCACATGGTTGGGAAAGACGCGGGCGAGATTATTCAAGGTATGGCGATCGCGGTTAATATGGGCGCGACGAAGAAAGACTTCGACGCTACTATTGGCATTCACCCATCGACTGCTGAAGAGTTTGTGACTCTGCGGTAAAGAAAAGACGGCGGTTGAAACCGCGTCTACACAAACAATGTCCGCCGGACGCCGACTGAAGACGATCTTCAACCCGCTCCCGTCGGGTTTTGTCTGTATAGGCGCGGTTTCAACCGCCGTCTGATCTACCCGTCCGATCTACCTACGGCCTCAGAAAAAAGAATTTTAAATCATTTGAACCTTTTTCACACTTGTCCTGTCTAAAGCCTTCAGATAACGAACTGGTGGGGGAAACTTCACAGGTGTTAGGTGTGCCAGCCAATGTTTTAACCGATGACTGTTCCGACTCCGACTTAGTTGCTAAATGCTTAAAGGGCGATCGTACTTGCTTTCGCTACCTTTACCAACGCTACCAACACAAAGTCAGGTCAACCCTTTACCAACTCTGCGGCCCGTCACTTCTTGACGATTTAGCACAAGAAGTATTCCTGCGAGTTTGGAAAGGATTACCCAAACTCAAGCACCAGGAAAACTTTTCAACTTGGCTGTATCGCATCACTTGGAATGTGGCTTCTGACCAAAGACAAGCATTTGCCAAACAGCATTTTTTTGACTCCCAACTCAAAAATCAAGAACTAATGGACGGAGTAATTCTCAAAGATAACACCTCCAACTTGATGCAGCTACACTATCAAGATTTAGTGCAGCGGGGACTGGAGCAATTGAGCTTTGAACACCGCAGCGTTTTGGTGCTGCACGACTTAGAAGACATCCCGCAAAAAGAAGTAGCCCAAATTTTGGGACTGCCAGCGGGGACTGTCAAATCTCGCGTGTTTTATGCCCGAAATTCTGTGCGGCAATTTTTGCAAAAACAGGGGGTTGACGAGCTGTGAACGACGGAACTAGCGACGAAAAGTTAATTGATTTCTTGAAGCAATATCGCCCAAATCTTCCGGAAGCTGCCCCCGATTGCGAGCAAAGAGTTTTAGCAGCAATAGATAGGAATGACACGGCGAGAGAGCTAAGTCATCTCGGCAATTCGCGCTTTACAGACTCTAGTAAAAGGTCAAAAATTGTCGGTTTTCCTAAGTGGGCTTTCCCTTCTGCGATCGCTGCTAGCCTGCTAGTTTTTTGGTCAGGCTATCGCGTCCTAGTTACCGCACAATTTCACGCGGATGAGGCGGCGCACCTAGAAGCATTTCTGGTAAATAATTGGGAAGGTGCATTGAACGATCCTCACGCCGAAAATTTGCTCGATCGCCCACAAACAGAGTTATTTAATTTCGCTGTTACCGCTGACATTGAACCGCCCACAAATAACTAATCTCAAAGAGGTAATTTTTCATGTCAATTCGCCGAATTTCTGCAATAGTTCTTTTAATGTTTACCCTCGGCACCACAGCCGCTGCAACCGCCGTTCCCAGCCCCGTGCAAGCGGAAACGATTGCCCAAAATCAACAGCCAAATCGACCTGCTGGTAAAGAAGGTGGGCTGTTCGACAAACTCAATTTGAGCGCCGACCAAAAGCAGAAAATGCAGGCAGTTCGCGATCGCTACAAAGACCAAGTTTCCCAGCGGATGCAAGCAGTCCGCCAAGCTAGACAAGAATTGGAAACGATGATGTCGGGTACGACGGCCAATGCCAGCCAAATGCGCGACAAACACCGCCAAATCATGGGATTGAGGCAGCAGTTGGAAGAGGTGCAATTTGAAAGTACGCTGTCAATGAGAGAAGTCCTCACGCCCGAACAGCGCAGCCAATTATCTCAAGTAATGCAGCAGCGCAGGGACGCTGGTAAAACCCGGAGGCAAAACGCCCCAAAACCGCAGTAATCTACGAGTAGTTTAGAGTCGATCGCAGGGTGCTCTTCGGGGCACCTTAGTGACTGAATTGCTAGGTACGCACTGCACGCCTTACTAATTTAAGTTAAAATAATTAGTTGGTAAATATCATAAAAATTTCGGGATGAATCTACCGAACAATTCGAGTTATATTTATTTACACGGATTTGCTTCAAGTCCCGATTCAGCTAAGGCTAAATATTTCCGCGCTCGCTGTCATTCCCTAGGAATCGATCTCAAAACTCCCGATCTCAATCAAAAGGATTTTTCCAACCTCACCCTCACCCGCCAGTTGCAGCAAATAGAAACAGAATTTCTGCAACCGTTATCCTCCCAATCCCCAGCAGAAAAGCTTAAAAATTTTGACGAAGTTACAATAATTGGGTCGAGTTTTGGGGGGCTAACAGCGGCTTGGTTAGCCCAGCGACAACTGTCAGTCAAGCAAATAGTTTTGTTAGCACCAGCTTTTAAATTTCTCTCCCACTGGCTGCCGCTGTTGGGACAGCAACAGTTAGAAAAGTGGCAGTCTGAAAACTATTTGCCCGTTTACCACTACGGCGAACAGCGCTATTTGCCGTTGAGTTATCAATTTGTGGCAGAGATGGCTCAATATCCTGAAGAAAAATTAATGCGGTCAGTCCCGACGTTAATTATGCACGGCAAGCATGATACAATCATACCGATTCAAGCTAGCAGAAGTTTTGCCGCTGACCGTCCCTGGGTGCAATTAATCGAATTAGAAGACGATCATTCTTTGGGAAATGTCCTAGGGGAAATCTGGGAAGCAATGCAAAACTTTTGCCAATTAAAAAATTAAAATTTCACCAACTTGCAAGTCTCAACAATCAAATGACTGAACAAGATAAATCGACTCGCACCTTAGCCGTTGACATTGGCGGCAGCGGCATCAAAGTTATGGTTTTAGACGTTGAAGGTCAACCCCAAACGGAACGCAGCCGTTTAGAAACGCCTCAACCACCGAAGCCGGAACCCATACTAGAGGCGATCGCCTCTTTAGCCAGCGGACAAGGGGAATTTGACCGAGTATCCCTCGGTTTTCCCGGCGTTGTGCGTCACGGCGTCATCAAAACAGCAGTTAATTTAGATCCGTCTTGGATAGATTTTGACCTAGCAACTACCCTCAAAGATCGCTTGGGGAAACCTGTGCGAGTGGCGAACGATGCCGACATTCAAGGATTGGGATCAATTGCTGGGACGGGGGTAGAATTAGTAGTTACCGTCGGCACAGGTTTCGGTTCTGCTTTGTTCGTCGATGGTATATTGGTGCCAAATCTAGAATTAGGACATCACCCGTTTCGCAAAGGGGAAACTTACGAACAGCAATTAGGGCGTTTGGCATTGGATACAGTCGGTGCCAAAAGGTGGAACCGCCGTCTGGAAAAAGCGATCGCCTCTCTGCAAAATCTCTTTAACTGCGATCGCCTTTACATCGGCGGCGGCAATACAAAAAAAATTGCTTTTGATTTACCGCCACAGGTTAAAATAGTACCGAATGTCAGCGGTTTGTTGGGCGGAATTGCTTTGTGGCGCGATTAAAATAGTCATTAGTCCTTGGTCATTGGTCATTAGTTATTTATTTTTTTGTGATGCTCCAAATTTTAGACACTAGATATTAGATACTAATGACTAATCACCCTCACAGCCGCCAACTAAATCGTAATTAGACAATCTACAATCTGCAACATAAAATTATACCATGCTGCCTTTTATCCGCCAAGACTTAGCCGAACTTACCGCATACACTCCCCATCCGGGCGGCGCGTCAGGAGAATCAGCGCACTCGGAAAGTGTACTCGATCGCCTAGACACCAACGAATGCCCTTATGATTTGCCCGAGGAATTAAAACAAAAGCTAGCTTGGACTTACCAGCAGCTAATTGAGACAAATCGCTATCCCGACGGAGGCCACGCAGCACTCAAACAGGCTCTCGCCCAATACGTCAACGAATCTCAAAATATCCCCCCCCTTGACAAGGGGGGGCTAGGGGGGGTAAAACTGCCAAAAACCGCCATTACAGCCGACAATATCTCTGTCGGTAACGGTTCCGACGAACTAATTCGATCGCTATTAATCGCTACTTGCTTGGGCGGCGCTGGCTCAATTCTCGTCGCCAATCCCACCTTTTCGATGTATGGAATTACCGCCAAAACCCTCGGCATTCCGGTTGTCAGTGTTCCGCGGCAAGAGGATAATTTTGAAATTGACATCAATTCAGCAAAAAGGGCGATCCTCTCCAAGGGCTGCGCTAACGGCCAAAATCAAAATCCCCCCGTGCGCATCGTCTTTGTCGTCCATCCCAATTCCCCCACAGCCAATGCTTTAACAACCAATGAAATAGAATGGTTGTCAACTTTGCCGGAAAATATTTTAGTAGTAATCGACGAAGCTTATTTTGAATTCAGCCAAAATACTTTAGCAGACAGATTGCACCAGCACCCGAATTGGATAATTTTGCGGACATTTTCCAAAGCATTTCGACTAGCGTCAATGAGAGTCGGATATGCGATCGCCCATCCCCAACTCGCAGCCGCCTTAGAAAAAATTCGCCTCCCCTACAACCTGCCCAGTTTCTCGCAAACAGCGGCAGAATTTGCCCTAGCGCAGCGGCAGTTATTGCTAGCAGTAATCCCCGAAATTATCGCAGAAAGAGCCAAATTAATTGCAGCGCTAACTCACCATCAAAAATTGCAAGTTTGGCCGAGTGCGGCTAACTTCGTTTACCTGCGGGTGAAAGCCGCTCTGAGCGAATCAGCGCAACAGGAACACCAACAAATCATGCAGCAGCTAAAACAGCGAGGCACTTTGATTCGGCACACCGGAGGAGGTTTGCGAATTACCGTGGGTAGTCCCGAGGAAAATCAGCGCACAGTCGATCGACTCGCTGCAATTGTGACTTGACAAAATAAAGTAAAAATGGTAGTCAAGTAGGTCGGCATAAAAAAACCAAGACCGCTCAAGAAATGTTAATAACTGGAGCCACAACTTAATTTAAAGCGATTAATCGTCTTGTTGAGACTCTCAAAATCTTTTTTCCCAAACAAAAAGCGCCCCTATTTCTAGGAGCGCTTTTTGATTATCTCAGACTAAAACTTAGCCATTGATGGAAGGAGCAACCAAAGCAACGGGAGTTGTTTCACCAGCAGCCAAGTCGAGAGGGAAGTTGTGAGCGTTGCGCTCGTGCATTACTTCCATACCCAAGTTAGCGCGGTTGATGACATCAGC
>JANYGO010000249.1 GCA_025362325.1 Cyanobacteriota bacterium
ATGCTCATGGTCTTTTAATACTTGTTGCAGAGTTTCCTTTGTCTCGGAACTGAGAAAGTTTTTAGCAGGCATTCACTTTTTCTGAATATCATTATGTTATATTATACCAATATGCGTTTTAAATGCACAACAGCTTAGGAGTTGTTGCCAGCAGGGATGGAGTTGGCGGCTAGAGAATTGGTCAGCGATCGATCGCACCAAACCCAAAGCTTCAGCAGAGCTTGGCAAGAAGTCGAAAGCGACAGGCCACTTATCCCCGAACAGTTCGATAGTTCCGCATTCTTTGATAGCGCGGGTGAGGGTATCGCTTTGGCGCAATGAATAAACTGCTGCTTCCAAAGCGGCGCTAAGCTCCGACTCGGACATCGCATTAAGTGATGTCAACAACTGGCGGTACAAAGCGGAAGTTGTTGGTGTACCCGGTTCTGATGCGGATGCGGGTGCAGGTGAGGTCGAGAAAGTTGCAGCCGCTTCAATGGGTATGGGTATCTGTGGTTGTGTCATCGATCGCCCCTCCCATCAAGAGCTATGGGTGCTTCGGATTCGTTGGGTAGAGCGGCGACAATGCGATGGCAAATCGCAGCTACCAGCCGGTTGCGATCGGCAGAACTTAGCGATCGCACCGTCACAAACCAAGAGTTCAGGTGAGATAAATCGTTGTTGACAGTGCCGGAATAAGCTTGAAACGGGTCGGTTTCTAGGCAAACGAACGTCCGCAAAGCGTAGAGTTCATCCCAATTCATCCCGTCCAATCGGTTGATTAGCGTAAGAATTGAATATTTGAAAGCCGCGCGCCCGCTACCGATGGCAGGCTGCGTGAGATACCACCAAGACATCATGTTGGCTGTTTCTATCGGACACATGATGCCAGTCTTGGGCACACATACGTAAACGGGATGCCCGTATTCCAGAATTAGTTGCTCTTGCGCGTCCAAGAGTTTGCCCGTCACGGTTTCTGGGCGAACGTCCGTCACTTCGATGCGTCCCTTGGTTGTGGTGACGCGGGGATTCGATATCTCTGAAAAGTTTTGTTGGGCTGCTTGTGGCGACCCGCTATCTGCGAACATAAAGGAAGCCTCATGAATGTGAGTGCCATACCCCGCCCTTTTAGATTTCCAGTCACAGGGGGCGGGGTTTGGTTTTGGTTTTTTTTACACTCCACAAACTAACTGAAGCAACCACATCGGGGATACAGATAACTGTTTTATGCTTCTGCTTGGCTCGTAGACGTTCATGGGTGTATGATAACTCATATGGGATATTTAATGCAAACATCCCACATACACCTTTTAGCCCTTTCAGCAAAAGATCAGCCTTAACGGGTAGTCTGGGATATATAAAGTAATTGCACTAAATATCCCAGTGGCCGAGCAAAAAACTACAGAACCAGTACCAACCTTGAAAGTCACATTTCCTTCAAGAACGCTTAGAGAGCGGTTCAAGGCTATTTGTGCGTTGAACGGAAAAAACATGAATGAAGTGCTTATCGATTTGATCAAACAGTACATAGAACAGAATCAGCGGAACGATCGTTCTGAAACTGAAAAAAACACAGAACCGCCCACCCGTGGCAACAACCAACAAGCCGATCGTTAAAACTCTAACAAAGGAGGTTTCAATGACCAGAAAACCAGCAGAAGGCGATCGGCACTCCTAGCTGAAACTCTTGCTATATCCCGCTCTGAACTAACACGCACAGGATAGGAAGTCGATGTGCAAAAGTCCTAGAGCACGGCATTGGATTAGCCCGCGAAGAACTTGCCGGCAAAGGTTTGTTCCGATTTCGCAAGGCGTCAGGCGATCGCGCCCTATTTCTAAAAAATCAAATTATTGAATGGGAAACACTACTTGAAAAACTAGGCTGAACAGTGGACTGTATACACCAAGGTTTGTCGATCTCGCGTTTGGTGTATACCCAATATTTGGCAGGCAAAGCGTCAAAGTGAGGATGTCATGACCGAATCAGTTAGAGCCGTTCGAGCTCCGGTACAAATAGGTTCTTTAACAGTTGATGGGTTTATGTTGCCCGATGGTAGTTACCGAATGAGCCAAACTCAGGCGGCCGAGTGTGTGGGAAAACCCGAAATTAACGCCAGACGTTTTTGGATTCAAAGGCAATCAAAGCTTTACTGGGTCAAGGTTATACGCCCGACAGTATTGAGATTGAATCAAGCTCCGAGCAACTTCGCGGTCAAAGCCGATTCAACGCTCTCCCGTTGGAGGTAATTACTGCTTATTGGCTTAGTCAAGCAGGCGAAGGAAACAAATAAGCGTTAAGTCTGGTTTGGGCGCTGCTTACCGAATCTCTCGAACGGCGGTTTGACAATGCGTTTGACATTACCCGCACCGAAATTGAGCGAAACGAATTACTAAGCCAGCGGGTTCAAGAACTCGAACGCGATATCAGCGAGGCTTTCTGGGTGGATGATGAGATTAGGATAGAGCGCGACCACTACGAACGGCTGCTCAGAGAAAATGGGATTGAGCCTTGGAGCATTCCGGGAACGGATGAGGAGTCCGGTTAATGGCGCTTTGGAAATTCCTTGCCAGCCCGCGATCTAGGCAATACGTTCAAGTTTACAATTGGAGGATCTATTAAATAATGGAATTGAAGAGGCTCTTTTAACCAAGACCGCCTCGCAGCCTAAGACCAGACCAGACCCACAAAAAAAAAGAGTCCGCAGTCTTTAGAAGAGACGGCAGACAAACAAATTTCAAAATATTTAAATTCATCATAGTCTAAATCTGCCATTACTGCATTTTTTATACCTTTGTAAAATTGTTAGTTACCGGGCAGAGCCGTCTATTCTACATATAGCGGGTTTTTTCACAAAAACCAGCAGGCAGCGCTATGAGTAGCGAGAGGCATCTATGAATGTTGTACAGCAATTTCAACCTACGGCGTATCTTTCCACCAAACACGAGCACCACATCGCCACCAGGGGCTTGCTCAACGACTGGACGCGAGCCAACTGCCGCACCTTATGTGCGGATGAGGCATCAGTATATTTGGGATATAAGGCAAAATCCCGGGGCATCTGGTTCTCCGGGCACAACACCCAATTTCAGTTCAGACCAGACCGCCCTTGGAAATCTGAAGCTGACCGGAAAGCCCCAAAATATCGATCGCCGATGGGAGAATACGACGCATTCTTACCGCAGCACCCGACCGAGCGAGATTACTGGGATATAGAAAAGCTCAAAGCATCTTGCTACCAACTCAACGGGCATCCCTGCATCTTGATTACCGAGGGAGCGTTCAAGGCGATCGCCGGATGTTGCAACAATTTGCCAACAATCGGGTTGATGGGTACTTCAATGGGGCTGACTGCCAAAGCTAGCGATTTGCAAGGTCAGCGCTATCTCGTTCCGGCACTATAATCCTATGCTCGCGCTGGTTTTGGGTTCATCATTGTCTTTGATGCGGATGTTGTCACCAACAAGAGCGTAAGTTGGGAACAGCGGAAACTCGGTCTACAGTTGTCTAAGTTCAACGTTCCCGTTTACAGTGCAACGGTCGGCTGGGATGCGGGCATACCAGAAGAGACGAAAGGGATGGACGATTTCATTCAACGGAAAAGCATTGAAGCCTTTAGAAAAGTGCTGGCTACGTCCGTTACTTTTAAGGATTGGGAATCCAAAACCTTTGGGGGCGACGGTGGCAACGGCAACGGTGGCGGCAGGGATAAATACTTAGTCTCGAAGTCCACAACCTTTGAGGTACACTGCCGCAAGAACTTGTTCGGGGATGACTGGATGGTGGTCAACGATGCTTTCTATCAATGGAACGGGCGTTATTGGCAGTTCGAGCACTTCGAGGACGTAACCAAACTGATTGGCGACTTTACCGAGAATAGCTACGAACCAGCAGAAGTCGGCAAAAAGTTTAAGTTCGGCACTAACAAATTCTTAGACTCCGCCTTCAAATACTGCCGAAAGGTGCTGCACAAGAAGGTTGACACTTCTCGGAACCACCTCAAATCGTTCTCTAACGGAACTGTGGATTTAAGAACTGGCGAACTATTCGGGCACGACAAGGAGCATTACTTGCTTTCTTGTTCCCCCTGCGATTATGTCCCAGGCTCAGAGTGTCCGACAGAATTTAAGAAATTCATCCAAAGCGCCTATGGTGCCGAACAAGTAGAAGTCATCAGAGCGATAACTTCGATGTACCTAGACCCAACTGCACCTTACGGCAAGTTTGCTTACCTGATTGGCGACAGCGGTAGCGGGAAAGGTGTATTGCTCAGAGCTTGGGCAAACTTGGTAGGCGAAGAAAACTGTGTTAGTTCTAATAGTTTGACAGAGCTGACAAAACCTGAAGGTCGGCATCAATTATTAACGGGCAAATCTTTGTTTTACATCCCCGACGCTGGCGGATTCTTGAGCGGACTCAAAGCTTTTTATGAGTTGGTGGACAATGGCGGCATTTCGGGACGCGCTCTATTTTCATCATCGGCTTACCAGAAAAAATGGAACGTGCGATTTGCGATCGCCTCCGTCGATCACATCCAAACTGAGAATAGTGGCGATGGTTGGGACAGGCGCTGCATTCCGCTGCAAACTCGCCCCCGCATCGCCAACATTGAAGATCCAGAACTGGGTCGCAAGCTATCGACAGAGTTAGGTTCGATCGCCGGTTGGGCGCTATCAATGGACAAGACAGAGCGTGACCGCATTTTGCTCGTGCCATCAACAAACCCGTCAATTGTAGCGTTGAAACAGGATGGTGCAATTCTGGGGGATAGCGTTCGTTCGTTTGTCGATCGCACTTTACGCTCGGGTCACGATAGTTACACCGGCAGCGATTTGCACAGTTGGTACGTAGCTTATTGCAAAGCCCACAACCTGTCACCTAGCGGCTACAACAAGTTCGTTCACCACCTTCAGCGAGTATTGTCTAATCATTGGAAAGCTTCTGAAGTTGTGCGGTTCGGCGACAAAATCAAGCGCATTCCGGCTTGTTGACGGGGACTTCAGATTTTGCCATGCTTCGTAGATGTAGCGCTTGCTGAGAATGAAGATGGCAGCAACCGGCCGCACATCCAGAATTGGGCTTGCATCAAAACTCTGTGCTGTGATGGGGGATTGCAAGAATTAGCCGAAACCCGCATCGTTACAGACCTTTCAGCCGTTGCAGAAATTCCAGCACATTCTAAAATCGCTGAAACCCTTGTGGTTACAGACGTTACAAGCAATTCAGAAATTGTTACAACGACTAAAAACGCTGAAACCCGCATGGTTACAGACGTTACAGCGTTACAAGATGAAAGTAGCGCTTTTGAAAAAACATCATCACCTGACATCGCAGAGAATGTTAATAGTAAAGTCGAGTCTCAACCAATAACTGATGTAACGCCTGTAACCATGCCTGTTACACCCACTTTTGAGCCTGTTGCAGAATCATGTAACAACTCAGAAGCCTGTAACAATTCCATCGCAGATGACCCACCACCAAATCCCAAGCTTAGTATTGAGCAGAAGGTCAAGGTGAGCCAAAGTTACCGAGGTCGCCCTCAACTACGTGGCAAGTCCGCCGAAGTGATTAAAGACTTGGGTGACGGATTGTACCAAGTTAAGTTTGAGGGAGCCGGAGTTGTCGTCGCAGGGCGCGGCCGAGTACATACCGCCGACATCCTCAGCCGATTCCTTGAGTTAGCAGATTCTCTCTCATCGAGCGCCCCAAGCAATCTGGTTATCCCCGCTTCCCAATCACCGGCACAGTCTCAACCAGAATGAGCACCCACAACCGCAAAGTACAAGAGTGAAGCAATACCATCGGATGAGGTTGATGTAGAGGCGGAGATTGGGGACATGGTGGGAATGATCCGAACGGCGCTTTCTTTTGACCCGCAGGATGTGGAAGGTGCTGTATTGAGCATCAATGAAGTAATCAAAGCGGTTCGTAACACTTTGGGAATCAGCAACAACCTAATTTGGGAACGGCTGACGGTTGAGGAACAAGCAGCGTACAAAAAAGCGCTCAACTCTCAATCCAAACCGGAGTCTGAATTTTGAGTACGCTCACTCCAACCAGGTAAAAAACAAGAGGAGCCAATACAGATGGGAAAAGGGAGGTTATCGCATTCAGCGATGGTGTAATCGCCATCATTATCACCATCATGGTGCTAGAGATAAAGGTGCCGCACGGGGATGATTGGGCGGCGCTGCGTCCGTTGATTCCGATATTTCTGAGCTATGTGCTGAGTTTTATTTATGCCCTAACCGCCTTGGCGGTTGCTATATGTTCTCTCAATGCTAGCGGTGGAATGTGGTCATATCCCTCTGCCTGAAAGTGGTAAAAACTGTGAAATTTACTGATTTCAAATAGAGGGCAGATCAGTTACTATGATTGATAACGAGTCTTTAACCTTAACGCTATTTATGACTATCAAGGCAAATTACAAACTAATAGAAAAAATTAACGAGGGTTTGAATACAGCCGTTTATCGCGCTGAGAGGAAGGAAGATCGGACTGCTGTGATTATCAAAATCCTTAGATCTGAATATCCTACTGTTGACGAAATTATGCAATTCAGACATGAATATGAAATATCCAGAAATCTCAATTTAGAAGGTATTATCAAGCCCTATGGATTAGAAAATCATCGTAATGGTTTAGCACTGATATTAGAAGATTCAAGAGGAGAAGCCCTCAAAAAGTTGTTGAGTAGTCGAAAAATTGAACTCAAAGAGTTTTTACGGATTGCTATTCAGTTAGCAAATACTTTAGGTAAATTGCATGACAACAAAGTTATTCATAAAGATATTAAACCTACAAATATCATCATCACTCCTGCTACGCTAGAAGTAAAAATTACTGACTTTAGCATTGCCACGCGCTTGTCTAGAGAAACCCAAACACTCAGTGATCCCACTTTACTACAAGGCACTCTTGCCTATATATCCCCAGAGCAAACAGGGCGGATGAATCGCTCAATTGACTACCGCACTGACTTCTACTCTTTGGGTGTCACATTCTATGCTGTGCGGTGAAGTGCCATTTAAGGCTACAGATCCGATGGAATTAAGCTGTTGTGCATTTAAAACGCATATTGGTATAATATAACATAATGATATTCAGAAAAAGTGAATGCCTGCTAAAAACTTTCTCAGTTCCGAGACAAAGGAAACTCTGCAACAAGTATTAAAAGACCATGAGCATCC
>JANYGO010000252.1 GCA_025362325.1 Cyanobacteriota bacterium
GATGCTCATGGTCTTTTAATACTTGTTGCAGAGTTTCCTTTGTCTCGGAACTGAGAAAGTTTTTAGCAGGCATTCACTTTTTCTGAATATCATTATGTTATATTATACCAATATGCGTTTTAAATGCACAACAGCTTATCAGTAAATCGACAAAAAAGCGATCGCCTCCATCTCGACCAATAGAAAAGAAGAGGACACAGCACTGCTGCGTCCCTACAAATACCGAATTTAAAACCCAGTTTAAAAAGACTTAAAGTCCCCGGGAGACTGAGTTTTTTTACTCAACCAATCCTTACCCAATCTGATTGTCACATCCGACTGCAAAGCACCCGTACTTTCAACGATCACATCTCCAAAACCCAAAGACTGGCGAATCGCTTGGGCGCCTTTAATATCGCCGTCTTGAGCCACTAGAGTAGTTACTTCCAGCGGTTCGGGCCAAGCTCTAGAAACCTGAACATTGCGATAGCCTGCGCGAGTTAAAGTCCTGACAAAATCTTCCACAGCCGATCGATCGCCCGTACTGTCTTGAATCGCCACCTTCAGAAAAGTCGAATCAGCATTCTCGATTGTCCAAGTATTTTGGCCGAAGTCAAAATGTTCTGCCACCATAGTTTCGATGGCATTTTGGTCTGGCAACCAAAAACTTGCCTTGTAGTCCTTAGGATCGCTGAATTTGCCGGGAACCATCAACATCTGCACGCCAGCGCGATCGGTTTGAGTAGCAAAACCAGCCAAAGCCACCAATTCTTCTATACTCAGATTCGTGTCAATGTGAGATTGAATCACCGACAAAATCTTCGGCATCCGAGACAGCAAACCAACATTAACTTGGTCTTCCACAAAAGCCCGCATCAACAATTGCTGCCGCTGCACCCGCCCGATATCGCCCAAATCGTCGTGCCGGTAAAGCAAATATTGCACGATTTGTTCGCCGTTGAGAAGCTGCTTGCCAGCCTTTAAATCTATATATAAATGTTGGCTTTCATCAGTATACTTCATGTCTTTAGGGACATTAAGAGTAATGCCGCCAAGGGCATCTACCAAACTTTTGATACCTTGAACATTGACTGTGACATAGCGGTCAATTCCCACGCCGCCCAGCAGTCCGCTGACTGACTTCGCTGACGAAGCCGGGCCGCCGTAGTAATTAGCTTCGTTGATTTTCACGACACCCCTACCTTCAACGTAGGTGCGGGTGTCTCGCGGAATGGAAAGCACGCTTATTTTTTTATTTTGAGGGTCAAACCTCACCAACAGCATAGTATCGGTTAACCCCTTGAAAGAGTTTTGCCAGACATCGTATCCCTTGTCTTTATCGGGATGGCCGTCGAGATCTGAACTCAGAACCTTAAGTCCTAAAACTAAAATATTAACTGGGCGAGTCAGCTCCGGCATTTTCATGCTGAGTTTTGCCATGTCGCCTTGAGAAAACACCGCCGCTTCTTCAGGAGTCAACTTTTGTTGCTGAAGCGGCGTTGTGGAAAGGGAGACGGCTAGCAGTGCTCCGGCTGTGGCTGAGAGCATGGCTACTCCAGCCAAACCAAAACCAAAACCCAGCCAACGGCCTCGGTGCGGCTGGTGCGATTTTTTGGTTGGAGGTTGAGCAGTTGATTGTTGGATAGGGTCTTGATTAGGAGTTTTTTGAGCTGGCACTGGCTTCCTCACACACAACAAAAATAAAAAAGATCGTAGCAATATGTAGTATCAAGCTGAAGACGCACTCTAATCAATACAGTAGGGGCTTAAAGGAACCCTAAATTATGATAAATGTTTTCCCACCACTTGCTCGGCTACGCGGCTAATTCCCGGCAACCATAGCGGTTGACGTTTCCAGAGGCGAACCATCAGTCCCAGAGCGACGATGAAATAGCTGGTTGTCAGCAGGCTACTCATTAATAACATGGTAAGTGTCGGAGATTCCGCAGAAATCGCTCCAGCTTCTAAAAGAATATGTCCTAAAAGCCAGCTAAATGCCAGGGCAATTGCCAAGCGGCTGACGGCTTTGCGTTCGGGAGTGCCCTCACGGCGGTAAAGATTCCACAGCGCGGGGAAAAAGCCGATGACTGGGATCATTAGTACAAACAGACTTGCCCGATCGAGTTCAGGATTGTCTAAGGGATCTGTATTTTTCATAATTCGCTATTTGCTACTCAAAATTTGTAGAAGGTCTAGTTTTGCACAAAAGTTATTTGTTAGACGGAAAATTTATATCGTAAACCAAAATTCGGAGAGCAGGGCAGGTTTTGCACAAAACTTGTTTGTTAGAGGCAAAATTTTTCCGCTAAACCTGCCCCTACCTATTATTCACAACTTTGAGCCCCGATCGCCGTATTTTGATAAACTGGATACAGCACAGGAGACAGGAGACACAGACCTAGCCATGACCAAATCCCAAAAACCGATCGTTATTTCTCCATCAATATTATCCGCCGATTTTAGCCGTCTCGGAGAAGAGATTCAGGCTGTCGATCGAGCCGGGGCTGACTGGATTCACGTAGATGTGATGGACGGTCGCTTTGTTCCTAATATTACTATCGGGCCGCTGATTGTCGAAGCAATTCGCCCCGTTACTACCAAGATAATCGATGTCCACTTGATGATTGTGGAGCCGGAGAAGTACGTCGAGGACTTTGCTAAGGCTGGTGCTGACATTATTTCCGTTCACGCCGAGCACAATGCTTCGCCTCACTTGCACCGCACCCTCGGTCAAATTAGGGAATTGGGCAAGCAGGCTGGTGTGGTGCTGAATCCTTCGACACCCCTAGAGTTGATTGAGTACGTGCTGGAACTTTGCGATTTGGTGCTGATTATGAGCGTCAACCCGGGCTTTGGCGGTCAAAGTTTTATCCCGGCTGTGCTGCCGAAAATTCGCTCCTTGCGTAAAATGTGCGATGAGAAGGGTCTCGATCCTTGGATTGAGGTGGATGGTGGTTTGAAGGTGAACAATACTTGGCAGGTTCTGGAAGCGGGCGCAAATGCGATCGTCGCGGGTTCTGCTGTGTTTAAGGCGAAGGATTACGCTCTTGCGATCGACGGTATCCGCCACAGCAAGCGCCCGACTCCTGAGTTGGCTGCGGTTTAATCAAAAATTCGATCGCGTCCGTCAAAAAATCAGGACACGGCAGTGCCGTGTCCCTCTCAGGCTGGGGACTGAAGTCCGCACTATAGTAAGGTTCGTAGTGCGGACTTCAGTCCGCAGGATAAGAGCGGACTGAAGTCCGCACTACAAACCATTTTTGTTATGGTAATCGATCGCACATGATATCAAACTATTAAGCGGACATTATAAGTCCTCAAAATATCAAGATGTAACCCGCAACGTCAGGCGCACTGTATTCCCAATTGGGTGAGGAATGCGCCAGCTAAAGAGCCATTTTTTAATCGTTTTGAGCAACTCCACATCTGCCAAAGTCGAAGCATCGGTATCTACGACTATGCGCGTGAGGCGAACTTTAGCGAAGACAAGTTCCAAAACCAGTTGGCCGTTTATACCGGGCGGGACACTCAGGGTTTCCAAGTATTCGTTTAAACTATCGATCGCCACTTCATCTAACCCCGTAGCGCTAACAACTTCTACGGGTGATGTGCTGGGCGCGCGCCGCTTTGACGGTGCGGGGGCGCTGGCTGGTGCGGACAATCGATACATCTGCTGAGGTTGGCGACTAAATGAGATGCCACGTTCTAATTCTCCTTCTGCTTCCATCCAGTCTGTGCTGCCATCTATATAGTCTGTGCAGCCAAATACGCCCTGATATTCCACCGCTTCCGGCATTTCTACAGGCACCTTCATCGAGATGGATTGCGTACCCGGTTCGACGCGCACATCATCGCCGACGGCCACAAAAGCCGTGTACTGCGACAGAAGCTGATAGGTAAGCGCCGTTTCTGTCACGGTTTCCACCCCTACCTGGGTTTCGTACTGCACCATCTGATTCATCAAATCTTTGATGCGATGCCGCCCCCAAAGCTGGGCAACTGCCGGATTTCCAGTATCGTTAAAATCGATTTGGTAGGTTTGGATGTACTCGTGTCCGCCTGCGCTAACCCCTTTAATATGAAGGGTTCCCGGCTCGCGATCGCCCTTCCTGCCCAATAAAACTAGCGGTTGTTCGGCAAATAAATCAGGTGCAACTGAGGGATAGATTATCGGACTTTCGCCCTCTCCCTGCCAAGTAATTTCCAAATTTACCAACACGGGATTGTTGATTTGCCGGAAAAACTTTTCGACAAATTCGTTAACGGGTTCGTCGTGGCGGATTATCCGGGAAATTCCCCGCCCAATTTCTGCAATGCGATCGAGCAAAAAACGATTGACGGAACTCCCCGCACCAAAACTGTACAGGCGATTTCCCGATTTGAGATGCTGCTGTACTTCGGCGAAAATCTCGTTTTCGTTGCCAATGTAACCGTCGCTAAGCAATACCACAGTCCGCAAGCGCCCGGATGGTGCGGGAAAATCGATCGCCGCGCGAATCCCGCCCAACATTTCCGTACTACTATCAGCGTGGAGTTTGTTGATATATGCGATCGCCAAAAGGCGATTTTCTGCTGTATTCGGTAGCGGTTGTTTTGATAGTTGCCGCACGGCGTTGGAAAAATCCAAAATCGAGAAAGTATCCGACGGATTCAGCCCGTTAATAAATTCCCGCAACAATGCCTGACATTGCTGCAAAGGCGCACCGGATTGCGAACCTGAAGTATCAACTAAAAAAACGACATCTTTCGGGACAATTTGATCAGTTTTGTACTCGATCGCCGGAATCAGATAAACTGCAAAATGTCCGCCGCGAGCGTCCGATTGAGTTAATACCGTCGATTGGGTTTCTCGACTAGAAATTTGATAGCGAACTATCAAATCTTTGTTGGGAATTGTATCTGCATTTCCCAACTGAACGCGCACCATTAGCCCATTTTTTTGCTCGCTGGCTGCGGCAGATTGAGGTGAGTCGAAATATTCGATCCGCAGTTGATGGGATGGGGAATTGACGTTACGAATCGGTACGCCCGCTGCAATTTCGAGCGTCACGCCGAGCTCGTGTCGCGATCGCATTCCCGGCGGCAAAATCGGGGCATTCAGGCGCGACGCATCGGGGACGGTATCGGTATCGGCATTGACTGTCATTGGGGCTGGGGCGCTGGCGCTAGCTGCCGGGAAGGCGATCGGCGTACCGGGAATATATCGCGGCCCGACAACCATCGGAAACACAAATTCATAATCTCCAGCTATAAATTTCAAGCTATCCGTATAGCGAATCACAACCTCGATTTCTTCACCGGGTTTGATGTTGGCGAGGGATTGGGTGAAAATATTATCTCGCTCTTGTTCCAGCAAACCCGCAGTCCGCCCTTCTTGTTTAGCTTTTTCGTAAATTTGTTGGGCTTCTTCGCGTTGTTTGATACTGCCTTTAATAGTGCGATCGCCAATTTTGATTTCCATCTCATCTACCGCTGCTTCCGCAGGTAGCGGGAAAATATAGACGGCTTCCAGCGGTTTAGTAAAAGGATTTTCAAATTTTTGCGAGACTTCGACTCGCGATAGATTTCCGGCTATTTTGGCTCTGACTTCTGTATGTTTCAGAGGAAAAACGAGTTGTTCTCCCTCCGGGGAACGCACGTATAATCCACTGGTGCGATCGGTTGGAGATGTCAAGGATTGCATGGGAGTAGCCCTCCATAGTTGACAGCGGACAGTTGACAGCGGACAGATTACGGAAATCAAACTGTTTATGTGTCACGAGGTCTCGGCTCTATTCATGAGCTTATTTATGTTCTAACCGATATGGCGGTTGCTATACATCAAACAGAATCGGAACGCGCATCGTCTTGATTGCCTTGATGCTAACAATTTCAATCGGGTTTCAGCTTTTGTGCGATGTGTAATCTCTCATTGCGAGTGATTAGGTTGTTAGGTAGTCCAGGACTATTAAAGCTTCCTAAGACACAACTTAAATAAAATTTGTTCCCAAGTATAAAAAAAATTAGTATATGTAGTTGTAGAAGCCTGAACTTCTCCCCCGGAAGCATCAGCATCATACCGATTTTACTGCTACCAATACCCTTACCCAGCAGTTTGGGCTTCTGGATTGTCAATAAGCATAACTAAAGCCTTTTTCCTTCTCTCCGTGACATCCGTGACATCCGTTTCACAATCCGCTGCCGAACTTTCTTTTTCCTTCTACTTAGTGCTTTTTTAGTGTTCCCAGGCCCAAACCTGGGAACCTATCTTAAATGACGCAGAATTGAGATTGCAACCAAAAAGTTAAAAAAACCAAAAAACTTACTTTTTGATGTCTCTTTCTCTTTTATTTGGAGACACTGGCGAGAATGGTTTCCATCTCAGAAAGCTCGACGGCGCCGGAGAAAGTTTTGCCGTTCATAATAAAGAAGGGAGTGCCTTCAATGCCCAGTTGTTGAGCGAGTTGCACGTCTTTCTGAATGGCGGCTTCGGCGGCGGGGCTGTTGCGATCGCTGTTGAATTTATCTAATTTGAGATTGAGCTTTTGGGCGATAGATCCGTACAATGGTTCGCCTAACTGTTTCTGCCCTTCAAACAAAGCGCCGTAATATTCCCAGAATTTACCCTGCTGTTGGGCAGCCCAAGCTGCTTTAGCTGCTGGCAGCGCTTGAGGGTGAATTGAACTCAAGGGAAAATGCTTGTAGGCTAAAGTAACTTTGTCTTGGTGTTTTGCCATAAACTGCTTGACATTATCGTAAGCGCGGGCGCAAAACGGACATTGAAAGTCAGAGAATTCTAAAAGTACAATCTGCTGCGCGGCGGCACCAGTGGTGGGAGCATCCCCGATCGCAGATTTGGGAGTAGTTTTCATCTCCTGCAAAAAGGACTGCTGCGCTGCTTTGATCTCATCCTGCTGCTGCTGGCTGTAAGCTTGTACCGAGTCTAAAATTACTTTCGGATTTTCGCGGATAATCTGCAAGACTTGCTCTTTCAACTTGGGATCGACTGAATTACCCGCCGCTGACTGGGCGGGGGAACAACCGATAAATACAAGGCAACCCGCGAGCAGTGCAGCCAAGCAGAAGGCTTGCTGGCTGCGGAATTTTAGCCAAATAGTGGATATGTTCATCTTTTTTCTTGGTTCGCGGCAACACTTAATCCTACATTTAATTTTGCCGAGTGTCAGGTGTAGGGCAGTTGACTGCTGTGCAGATATTTTTAGGTCGGAGCAATAATTACTAATTGGCGATCGGTCTAGATCTAGCAGTTGACAGTTGACCGCTCGACAGTTGACAGTTGCATAACCCGAATCAAACCATTGATGCAGTACGGGTATCGGCTGTATTCATTCCGGTTATTTATTTCCTTACCGATGTGGCGGTTGCTATAGGTGATAGCGGTTATTTTACCAGATCTTATATAAAAGATAAAAGGGCGATCGCCCGGGCGATCGTCCTTTTATATGCAGCTGGTATGAGCAGCTTTTCGGCTTGTCAGAATCCGAGATTATTTGCGGTTGTTGAGCCATTTAGCAGCAACTATTCCCAAAATACCCGCAACAACGGGATTGCCCAAAAACTTCATCAAACTTGGCTGTTGGGCCAGCACGTCTCGGAAAATATCCGGGTGATTGTGATAGGTAAACGAGGCTAGCTTGGCAACATCGTCAGCAGTCATACGGCTGGCGTGGTGGGTAGAAAGTCCTAGCTGCTTTTCCAATTGGCTATCCTTCAATCCTCTCTTGTCCAACTGCTTGAAGAATTCCCGCGCCACGTCGTCGCGTTCGTTCGGCTTAATTTGGGCGATCGCCTTTTGCAATTCCGGTTCCAACTGCGCCGGCGGTAGCGAGTCATGATTCAGAGAACGCCCGAATAATTGTTTTCGCTGATCTGGCGAAGTTCTCTGAGCAAAATCGTCAAAATTTTCGTACTGTTCTCCGGTTGTCTCCGGCATCATTTCTTTATCGCCCTGTGCCAAATCGCTCATGATTTGACGCTTGTAATTATCGCTGCTACTCATGGTAATTCTTTCCCAATCTACACAACAGTTCAGTCTCAAATTGAGATTGTTTCGCCTTCTAAAAACTGCGGAATATTTAACCGCGGCGCGGCTCTAATTGAAGCTTGGTAAGGTCAAGACTTGTACTCGATCTGATTTGATTGCTGGTCGTACTTAGCTGTCAAAATCAGTTTTTTGTCAGGAGCATAAACCAAAACACTTACATCCTGATTTGGGAAATTGCGGTGAAAACCTTGGGCCAAAGATTTAGCCAAATCTTTCACTTCAGTAGGCTGGACTTTGGGGGTAATTACAACTCCCAATTTGTTATTGTCGCGCACGTAAGCATCCTGAACCAGACCCTGAGCCGTCTTGGTTACCCATTGACCAAAATCTTGACCTGCGGCGGTATTGCCTCGTTCTAGCTGCGCGTAATAACCCTGACTGCCGCCAATTGCTACAGGTACGTTAGTCGGTTTTTGGGCGGAAACGCTGGGGGCGCAGGCAGTTGTCACAGCCAGCATTAAAACCAAGAGTAAACCCGCAATCATTTTGCGACTCTGCTGCAATAAACTCACGTTTTTTCCTCCGTGCATAAAAGATTTGGAAAAGTTGAGAGGGTCTGATTTTTCGACCCTCTCAATTAAGATGAGGATTAGGCTTAGTCTATTTTCTTTTTGATCTCATCTTTGACATCTTCGACTGTGTGGCTGGCTTCAGCTTGTTTTTGCTTGATTTTGCCTTCAGCTTTATCCTTGGGATCGCCGGTAACATTGCCTAGGGCTTCTTGAGCAGCGCCTTCAATGTTTTTGCCAGTTGCCTTTGCTCTATCTTCAATGCTCATGGATTTCTCCTTATTTGTATCTAAATTGACATTTTCAACTTAAACTCATGATAGGTAACAAGGAGCAAAGTTGCACTCTACCTGTAGGAAGAAAGTTTTGCGAGCGAACAGTGTACAGGAGTTCATTCAGTTGACGCTTGACAGCTTGGCCTGAGCGAAGCCGAAGGGTTGACCGCTCGACAGCTCGCCTAGACCCTTAAGTCCGAGGATTGGAGTAATGAATAGTCTGATTTTAATTTCTCGCCTTTAAGGGTGGAGGCTTTAAACCAATTCTTTCTGGTAACGGATTTAACAGAGGTCAGGAATAGGGAATAGGGAATAGGGAATAGGGAATAGGGAATCAGGAAAAGTTATTTTTGAGTAGAGGATGATCGGGGAGTTTCTTGCTTAGCACTTTTCACCTAAACTGCTTGCTGCAACGAAGTGTTTAGCTAAAAAAATCGGTGTATAGCTACCCGTGCGCCTCAATAATTTTTTGGTAATCAAAAAATAAATTATGATAATTTTTTATTGATTTCTGGCTTCAAAAATATAGTGTGGGCAAGATCCGATCTTACCCACACCCTCAAAAAAATGGTTTTAATTATTTTAATCAGGCTTGTGATGACATTCTTCATCTATTTTGTGCTGAAGTTCTTCTTTCAACTGTTCGACAGCACGCAAGGTCTGAGCAGTTTCTTGTTTCTGCTGACCGAGGGCTTTTTCTGTTTCCTCGCCGAGGATTTTTTCCCTTGATTTTGGTAGCGTGACTTCACTGCCGCTCACAGTGTGGATGGCATTTTCTTCGATATTCATGAGTTTTTACCCTATTGTTTGCAAAATTTAATTTTTAACTAGGCTGCTTAAATGTTGACCTGACATCGATCGTAAGCGAAATCACGGAGATTGCCCTCTGCCTGAAGGGAGAGAGGGGTTGGGCATAGTACGTGATTTTGCAGTTTTGATTTTTTCACGATAAATCACGGAGAGTTTCATCTGCCGGAAGGGAGATATGGGTGGGAATTTTGCGTGAAATTACTGGGTGACTTGCAAGGCTATCCTGTGAATAAGTTGAGGAGAAGGAAGCAGAGGGCAGGAGTTGGGTAGAGCAGGGTAGAGCGGGCAGGGGAAGAATTTTTATGCGGCACGATCGCATAAGTGGGTTCTGCCGTTTGTTTGACGAGGCTGTTTCGACAGCGTTGAGAGTTGACCGCTCGACAGTTGACAGTTGACCGCTCGACATATGAGGGAGACCTTTACCTGGAAGTCCGAGGATTCGAGTAATGAATAGTCTTGTTTTTATTTCTCGCCTTTAAGGGTGGAGGCTTTAAACCAATTCTTTCTGGTAAAAGAGCGACGGCAGAGAAATAGGCGACAGGTTAGTGCAGAATTAAGTCTATGCTGGGAGGTTTGACGGTTAAAATCCACAGGGTGCAGGAATTGGGAAGTTTTGTGGCGATCGGGTGAAATAATCTGCTAAACCAGAGTTAGCATCAAGGCTGACGGACAGCAAGATCGAACTAAAATTTTTGTTATTAGTAAAAAGTATCTAAAACCCTATGGGAGCAAGGAGCAGTAACCCCCTCGAAGCAGCCGGCCCGATCGCGCAGCCGATCGAAATAGGCGTGTTGCATTCGCTGACAGGCACAATGTCCATCAGCGAAATTTCTGTTAAAGATGCGACGCTGTTGGCTGTGGAGGAAATTAATGCGGCGGGAGGGGTGCTGGGACGCCCACTAAAAGCGGTGATCGAAGATGGAGCCAGCGATTTGCAGACTTTTGCTCAAAAAGCTAAGCAATTGCTCCTAGAATCGCAGGTGGCGGTGGTATTTGGCTGTTGGACTTCGGCGAGCCGCAAAGCTGTACTGCCGGCTTTCGAGCAGAGCAGCGGGTTGCTGTTTTATCCGGTGCAGTATGAAGGGCTAGAACAGTGTCCCAATATTTTCTACACGGGTGCGGCCCCGAACCAACAGATTGTACCTGGGGTTAATTACTTGCTGGCACAGTCCAAGCGCAAAATTTTCCTGTTGGGTTCGGATTATATCTTTCCCCGCACGGCAAATAGGATTGTGAAAGCTCAACTGGCGGCACTCGGGGGAGAGTTGGCGGGGGAAGTGTATCTGCCGCTGGGTTCGAGGGATGTGGATGAGGCGATCGCACATATCCTAGCAGTGAAACCGGATGCGATTCTCAACACTCTCAACGGCGACAGCAATGTGGCTTTTTTCCTTCATCTGCGGGAAGCTGGCTTGAAACCGGAGGATTTGCCGGTGATGTCGGTGAGCATAGCAGAAGAGGAAGTGCGGGCGATCGGGCCGTCCAATATTGCCGGACATTTGGTGGTTTGGAACTATTTTCAAACGGTGGATACAGCGGAAAATCGGAAATTTGTCAAGGCTTATAAAGCGAGATATGGGGAAAATAGAGTCACGGATGACCCGATCGAAGCGGCTTATTTGGGCGTTTACCTGTGGAAGCAAGCAGTAGAAAAAGCTGGTTCGACAGATATGGTTAAAGTCAGGGCGGCTGCTAAAAATATTGAGTTTGCAGCGCCATCGGGTCAGGTAAAAATAGATGCCGAAACGCAGCATACCTGGAAAACTGTTCGGATTGGCAAGGTGCGATCGGACGGTCAAATTGAGGAGATTTGGAATTCGGGCGCACCGGTGCAGCCCGATCCTTTTCTCAAAAACTATCCTTGGGCGGCGGCACTTGCTCCGAGGCAGATTTCTATCGGAAGTCGGGCTTCTTTGATCGGACTGTTTGTGATCTTGGTACTGATTGCTTGGATGGCGGCGGCAGTCGGGTGGATCGGTTCTATAGAGATGAAAAACTACGTGCTGGCAATACAGACAGCCTCAGCCGCGGGGGGGAGTTCGGAGGTGGCAATCGCGGCCCTGGTAGATCGAACTCTCTTGGTGGCGAGCCGCACTCAAAATTGGCTGTTCGGGGCTTTGGTTTTGAGTTCGATCGCGGGAGTAGTTGCTTGTGTGTCGGTGTCGGCGATTATTCGCAATTTGGGCTTGCTGCGGGAAACTGCCCAACTGATGGCGAGCGGTGATTTGACGGCTCGATCGCCTGTGGTGTCTAATGATGCGATCGGGGTGCTATCTTCTACTCTCAATACAATGGCTCAGCAAATTAGCAGTTTGCTCAAGGGTTTGGAGGTGCGGCAGCGGCAGCTAGAGGAGCGATCGCGCGAATTGGAAGTCGCTAAGAACGCTGCGGAAGCTGCCAACCGGGCGAAAAGCACATTTTTAGCAAATATGACTCACGAGTTGCGGACGCCTTTGAATGCGATTATTGGCTACAGCGAGCTGCTGCAAGAAGAGGCTCAGGAACTCGGCGAGGAAGAGTTTGTGATGGATTTGGCAAGCATTAATATGGCCGGCAAGCAGTTGCTGAATATTATTAGCGACATCCTGGATATTTCTAAAATTGAAGCAGGAAAGATGACTCTTTTCTTGGAGACTTTCGAGGTGTTGAATTTGGTGGATCAGGTTGTCACGACAGTTCAACCGCTGGTGGGGAAAAATGGCAACACTTTGAGCGTGAATTGCGCTCGCCGTATTGGCACGATCTACTCTGATTTCTCGAAGCTGCGGCAAGCGCTGTTGAATTTGGCGAGCAATTCTGCTAAGTTTACCGATCGAGGCAAAATCACGATTAATGTTTGGAAGGAAGAAGGGGAAGTTTTACCGGCGGACAATTCTGAGGAACTCTCAGCAACTCCTTGTCGGCGCGAAAATTCTGCGATCGTTTTTCAAGTCACTGATACGGGCATCGGGATGACTGACGATCAGGTGTCGAGGCTGTTCGGAGCTTTCGCCCAAGCGGATGATTCCACTACCCGCAAGTACGGGGGTACGGGTTTGGGGCTGACAATTAGCCGGAAGTTTTGCCAGATGATGGGCGGGGATATTACGGTTGAGAGCGAGTTGGATTGCGGTTCTACTTTTACGATTCGCTTGCCGATTGCGGTTAGCGAAAAAGAAGTGAAGAGCGATGGAGCAATCACAGAAATACCAGCCGATGCTTCCTCTAACTTAGATACGAGTGTAGTCCCGATAGAAGTGAAAAAGCCCAGAGAAGTGCGATCGCAACCGCTGGAGTTGCCTAATGCTGCTACTGTGCTGGTGATTGACGACGATCCCGACGCGCGGGATTTGATCGCCCGCTGCTTGTCGAAACAGGGATTTCGGGTGCTTTCGTCGGCTAGCGGTGAAGCGGGGCTTCTGTTAGCTAAGGAGTTGCGGCCAGATGCGATTACTCTGGACGTGATGATGCCGAGTATGGACGGCTGGGCGGTGCTGTCGGCGTTGAAAGCCGATCGCGATTTGGCTGATATTCCGGTGATTATGTTGACTTTTTTGGACGACAAAAATCAGGGTTTGGAATTAGGAGCGGCGGAGTATTTGAGGAAGCCTTTGGATTACAAGCGGTTTGCTGATTTACTGAGTAAATATCAGCGTCAGTAGTTCAGTTGACAGTTGACAGTTGACATTAAGCTGTTGTGCATTTAAAACGCATATTGGTATAATATAACATAATGATATTCAGAAAAAGTGAATGCCTGCTAAAAACTTTCTCAGTTCCGAGACAAAGGAAACTCTGCAACAAGTATTAAAAGACCATGAGCATCC
>JANYGO010000254.1 GCA_025362325.1 Cyanobacteriota bacterium
CTGTTATCTCTTTTTCTACTAATATTGACCCCGAACCAGTCAAAGCTTCTCGTTTACAACATCAGCAAAGAACTTACCGAATTGAGTTTCAAGCTACCACTGTAGTTTGGGCTAATTAAACTTTTGTCAGTCAATCAGGTCGGCTAATGCTACAGCTACCGAACTTTATTCGGCTTTGCAATCCGGGTTAATTCTGCCCTTGAGCGATGCTTACCGCATCCCTTTACTATTTACGCAAGGAGAAGCGGTTAATCTGACTTTTGACACGTCGCGGGTGGGATATCGATTTTTGCACGATCGCGTCCAGCAAGCCGCCTATTCGCTAATTCCCGAAGCTCAGAAGCAAGCTACTCATTTAAAAATCGGTCAACTACTATTACAAAATACTCCACCCGAAAACATAGAAGAAAACATCTTTGATATTGTCAATCAGTTAAATGTCGGAATTGACACGATTAGCCAGCCCGCCGAAAAAACCCAGTTGGCAAAATTAAATTTAACTGCTGGACGCAAGGCAAAAACTGCTGCTGCGTATGAATCTGCTGTTAAGTATTTGCGGGTTGGCATGGGATTATTGGCAGAGGATAGCTGGCAGAGTCAGTATGAATTAACGCTCTCTATCTACGAATCAACGGCAGAATCAGAATACTTAAACATCAACTTTGAAGACTCAAAAAGACTGAGTGATATCATCCTGCAACAAGCTAAAAATCTACTGGATAAGGTGAATGCTTACGAACTTCAAATCCAGTCTTACAATTCTCAAAATAGACCGTTAGAAGCACTAAGTACAGGACTGGAAGTGCTGAAATTATTAGGTATTTCTTTTCCTTCAAACCCCACCTTGCTAAATATTGTGGCGGGACTGATTAACACAAAACTAAGTTTGGGAATCAAACGAGTTGAGGATTTAGCTAACTTGCCAGAAATGACCGATCCTCATAAACAAGCAATCATGCGGATTTCATCAGGGATTCTCAGCAGCGCTGTTCAGACTAAGCCGCAACTGCTACCGCTGCTGACATTTATGATGATCCAGCAGTGCGTTAAATATGGCAACTCACTTTATGCTAGTATCGCCTACGTTTATTATGGCGCCATTTTGTGCAGGCTAGGGGATATCAATTCGGGATACCAATTCGGCGAACTGGCAATTATGCTGTTAGACAAATTTCCCTCCCGTTCGATCAAAAGTAAAGTTTATGCAGTCTTTAGTTGTTTTATTAAACATTGGAAATCCGATCTAAACTCAGTATTAGGCTATCTTAGGGAAGGTTTTCAAACCGGGATGGAAACGGGAGACTTAGAATATGCAGGTTATTGTGTAAACGAATATTGCAATTACAAACTATTGATGGGAGAGCCTCTAGAATTGGTTGAACAGGAGACTGGTAAGTATGTGAAATTAATGCAGCAACTTAAATTAGAAATGGCTGTACAGCATATAAGTATACGGAGGCAGGCCGGTCTCAATTTGTGCGGAAAAGCTGTCGAACCATGCCATTTAGTCGGCGAGAGCTTTAATGAAGTCGAAACCCTTCCCGCTTTAATAGAAGCTAAAAGCTTTCTTTTAGTTTGTTTGATTTATAACGCCAAAGCTCTGCTTAATTTTTTCTTCAAAAACTACGTGCAAGCCTTGGATAATTCAAGGTTATTTGCCAGATATGAAGAAGCCGCAGCCGGACTATACGTAGTTTCCATCAGCAACTTCTATTACTCTCTCAGTCTCCTCGCTTTGTTTCCCCAAGCTGGCAAAGGTGAGCAAAAAAAATATCTGATAAAAGTGATAGAGTTCCAAAAAAAGATGAAAAAATGGGCTGTTCACGCTCCCATGAATCACCAGCACAAATATGATTTAGTAGAAGCTGAGAAAGCGCGAGTTTTAGGGCAGAATGAGCGAGCAATGGATTATTACGATCGCGCGATTGCAGGAGCTCAAAAAAACAAATACATCCAAGAGGAAGCATTAGCTTATGAATTAGCCGGAGAATTCTATGAATCTTTGGGCAAAGAAATAATCTCTCAAGCATACCTTAGCAAAGCATATTATGCCTACATCCGCTGGGGAGCTATAGCCAAAGTTAAAGACTTAGAATTGAGATATCCTTTCTTAGTGGTACAAACGCGCACAGCAGAAACCCGAACCCTCGATGTCACCAGCACCACCACGGGAAGCACTACCACTAATGGTTTCGGCCATTTCTTAGATTTGAGCGCTTTTGTCAAAGCTTCCCAAGCTATTACCAGCGAAATTGTGCTGGAAAAGTTACTGACTAAGTTAATCAATATTTTGTTGGAAAATGCGGCGGCTCAAAAAGTAGTGCTGCTGCTGCTGAAAAATGATATCCTCTGCATAGAAGCTACTGGCAGTTTTGCGGAGAATAAAGTGACACTTTTACCGTCTATTCCCGTAGAAAATCGTCAAGATGTTCCCCTGTCTGTGATCAATTACGTACACCGCAGTCAAAAGCATCTGGCTTTAGACAATGCGACTGTCGCCACACCTTTTAATGCGGATGGTTATATTCGGAAATATCAACCAAAATCAATCCTCTGTTTGCCGATTATTTATCAATCTCAGCGGCGCGGAATTATTTATATAGAAAATGCTTTGACGGTAGGATCTTTTACCGCAGAGAGGGTAGAAGTATTCAAAGTGTTAGTTTCTCAAGTGGCGATTGCTGTAGAAAATGCTAGTTTGTACGCGCGCGAGCAAGAGAAATCTCAACAGTTAGAAAAATCTTTCAATGAACTGCAAGAGGCGCAAGTGCAACTAATTCAAAGCGAAAAAATGTCGGCTTTGGGCAACTTGATCGCAGGGGTTGCTCACGAAATTAACAATCCGCTGGGTTTTATTGCGGGGAATATTGATGCTGCTGCTGAGGCTAGCTCGGATTTGATTGGTTATTTGCAACTTTACCAGGAAAAGTTCCCGAATTCGGGAGATGAATTGGAGGATAAAGCATCGGAGATTGATTTAGAATATTTGATCGAAGATTTGCCGAAAATGCTTGTATCGATGAAATCTGGTACAGAGCGCATCCGCAATATTAGCACGTCTCTCCGCACTTTTTCCCGCGCTGATAGTGCGAATAAAGTGTCAGCAAATATTCATGATGGCATCGACAGCACTTTGATGATTTTACAGTATCGCCTGAAAGCTAATGATACTCGCCCCGCGATTAAAATTATCAAAGAATACGGAAATATTCCGCCAGTTAAGTGTTATTTTGGGCAGTTGAATCAGGTATTTATGAATTTGCTCAGCAATGCGATCGACTGTTTTGACGAATTCAATCAGGGGCGCACTTATGCTGAGATTGAGGCTGTACCGAATACGATCGCCATTATCACTCATCTCTCCCAGGATAGCAACAGCGTGGTGATTACCATCAAAGATAACGGGCAAGGGATGTCGCCGTCGCTGGTGGCGAAAATATTTGACCATTTGTTTACTACCAAAGGAGTCGGAAAGGGTACGGGTTTGGGGCTTTCTATCAGCCGCCAAATTGTGGAGGAAACCCACGGTGGTAGGCTGATTTGCGAGTCTGTGTTGGGTGCAGGTACGGAATTTGCGATCGAAGTGCCGATCGCATAAAATAGTCTAGGATGGCTAAATATCAAAGAAACCGGGTTTTTGACCGGAATTGTGAGCTGTAACGAAGTTTTTTCGTAAAAAACCCGGTTTCTGGCCACCCGTGGGGCGAGAGGGCGGGCACGAAAGGCAGCGCCCCTACAGAAACCGATAATATCTATCAAATAGTCCACTGTTTACCGTTTAAAGCAAGCAATATGCAGTTACATTGTTAGCTAAATCGTGTAATAACTGTATTTGATAGGAGTATTTCGAGTGAACGCTGCCGAACAAGCCAGAAATATAGAAGTTGCTAGCAAAATTGCTGCGGTTGTTAATTTATTCAAATCCCAATTCCCGGATGCGAAAGTTGATTTGAAACCTTGGATGAATGATGAGGATACTAGGGAACTTGTTGATCCAGATTCGATCGATATTGGCTTCCATTTTCCCGGTAGAAGTCGCTTGTTACAAAGCCGCAGCATCTTGATTCAAATCCGATTTTACCAAGATCCGGTCGAAGGATCTCGGCGGGCGATCGGGGTTGAGGCCGCTGGTTACGATCATACTGGTGAACAATGGCGCTTTTCCACCGTGGAAAATTGGGGTTTTGTGGGTGAAACTGAGCCCGCTGCGGAGTCGGTAGAAAAGCTCAAACACTTTTGCCGCGAGATATTCGGTTTGTTTAATGGCTGATATTAAATCAGTCAGTCGGCGATTGAAATCGCTCCTACACAAACGAAGTCCGCCGGACGCCGACTAAAGAATTAGCTTTGAGTGTTGCAATTGTCGATCGACCTACAGCCCACTGCATAAACCGATTTGTAAGTTGTCGATCGCTTCCCAAACAAAGTATAGCGGTTGTCGCGCACTTGTTCGTACACGCGATCGCCCATCCACTTCATCCCCGGCATCGCCCGGTAAGCAGCCACAAACACCTCACCAACAGGCAATATCCGCCCGATTTCCTCCGCCGCATCGCTACCTTGCCAGCGTTTCTCGGGATTGTCCGCATCTATCAAAATCATCCCCATTTCGCAGTCTTCAGACGTAATCCCAAAGCGCTTTAATCCCTCTAAATCTTGCATCGAAATATACTCAAAATTCTTGCCTCCGTCTAAGTTTTCTAGTAACTGCACCAAGGTGACGCAGAGATTGCAATTGCCGTCGTAAATTACGTTGTAATTCATTGGTAATGGTAAATTAACTGCTGACTAATGACTAATGACTACTGACTACTGTCAACTAACTTCTAGCGACAGGAATCTCGATCGCAAACTCCGTACCTTGACCAGGTGCGGAATTGCACTTCAGCCGCCCGCCGTGCTTTTCCACCACAATTTGATAGCTAATAGATAGCCCCAAACCAGTACCTTTACCCGGTTCTTTCGTAGTAAAAAATGGATCGAACAGCCGTTCGTGAACCTCTGTCGGAATCCCTGGCCCGTTGTCAGCAATCCGAATCACAATATGAGAAGGATGCCGAATAGAATCATCAGAAACAGCAGAATCTGCCTGCATCAAAACATCATGTTCGTACTTGACATCCGTACAAATTCGCAGAGTCGGCGAAGGACAAGAAGGAATAGGTGCCTGTTCCCCCTCCGCCCAATGTCCCGTTTCCATTGCCTCTTCCAAAGCATCAATTGCATTACCAATAATATTCATAAATACCTGATTCAACTGTCCAGCATAACACTGTACGCGGGGCAAATTGCCGAACTCTTTGAGCAGCATAATTTTCGGATGTCCTGCCGTTTCTTTCAACCTATGCTGCAAAATCAACAAAGTGCTGTCAATCCCTTCGTGAATATCCACCTGTTTTTGTTCCGCTTCGTCCAAGCGCGAGAAATTCTTCAGCGATAGCACAATTTGGCGAATTCTTTCTGATCCCATTTTCATGGATTTTAACAATTTAGGCAAATCTTTGAGCATGAAATTTAAATCTATTTCATCTATTTCTTCTCGAATTGCCTCTGTTGGTTCCGGATATTCCTGCTGGTATAGTTGCAGCATTTTTAGCAAGTCTTTAAAGTAATCGTCAGCGTGCATGACGTTGCCGTAAATAAAGCTAACTGGATTGTTGATTTCGTGAGCTACGCCAGCTACTAACTGCCCCAAACTTACCATTTTTTCATTTTGAACCATCATGCTTTGAGTTTTATGCACGTCTCGCAGGGCTTTCGCCAATTCTTGATTTTTAGTTCTCAATTGACTTTCGGAAAGCCGCACCGCTTCTTCTGCTTGTTTGCGATCGGTAATATCTTTGCGAATTGCTACATATTGATGGGGTTCTCCGCTACTATTTAAGAAAGGTACAATCGTAGTATCCAACCACAATAATTTACCGTCTTTAGCTTGATTTTTAATTTCTCCTCGCCAAACATTTCCCTGGCGGATGGTTGACCAAAGTTGTTTGAAAAAATCGGCTGGGTGATAGCCGGAATTGACAAGTTTGTGAGTTTTGCCGATTAGTTCTTCTCGGGAATATTTCAAGAGTTCGGAAAATTGGTCGTTAATATATGTAATCGTGCCGAATTCGTCGGTATTTGAGACGATTGCCGATTGATCCAATGCAAATTTTTCAAATTCTAATTCTTGGAGGGTTTGGCGCAATTCTGCTTCGGCTTGTTTGCGATCGCTAATATCGGTAATCATCCGCAAAACCCCCGAAAATTCGCCCTCAGCGTCGAACATCGGTGTCGCTGAGACGATCGCCCACAAATGAGAGCCATCTTTGCGGGTAAACTGAAAATCATGGCGTTCGCGAATGCCTTGCCGCCTGCGCTCCACATAACTTTCAGCTATTTCCCGAGCTTCGTCGCCGATAAACTCAAATAGCGATCGCCCCTGCATTTCCTCCACAGTATACCCCAGCATTTCGGCCATCCGAGAGTTAGCAAAAGTCGTGTTGCTGTCGGCGTCAAACATCCAAACGCCCTCGGAAGCTGTCTCAACTATGCAGCGGTAATAACTCTCGCTTTCCCTGACAGATTCAGTAGCTTGTTTGCGATCGGTAATATCAGTTTCCACCGCAATAAAACCTTCAAGTTCTCCAGTTTCTCGATAAATTGGGGCGATAGAAAGCGCCACCCAATAACCATTTCCATCCTTCTTGTAATTGTAAATTTCCTGATTAAACGGCTCGCCGGTGTCCAAAGCCGATCGCAATTGGGCAATAGTTAGCGGATCTGTTTGAGGGCCTTGCAGCACATCACCCGGTTTTTTCCCCTGCATTTCTGCCAGCACGTAACCGCTAATCCGAGTAAATGCTTCATTCACCCATTCAATGCAGCCTTCAGCATCAGTAATAATCACACCATTTTGCGTTTTTTGAGCCACGATGGCTAGGCGCGACAATTCTGTTTCAGTTTTTTTGCTTTCGGTAATATCTTGAGCAATAGCCAGAATGTATTTAGGCGCGCCAGAAGCGTCAAACAAAGGAACTTTTTTAGTGTGCAAAATCCGCTTTCCCCGGTGCGGAAGTTCGATGATTTCTTCTGGCAAATCAACCTCTTTACCCGTGGTAAATACTTCTAAATCTTGTGCTTGCAAGTAATTCGCCTGATCTGCTTCCAACAAGTCAGCAGCATTATTTCCCAGCACTTCCTCGCTCGTATAGCCAAACAATTCTTCGCTAGCAGTATTCCAATAGATAAATCTTTGTTCTACAGCATCTTTAATAAAGACGCTAACTGGCAGATTTTGCAATACCGCATTCAGAAAATCTTGAGTGTTTCGCAGCTTTTCCTCAGCGCGCTTGCGCTCAGTAATATCCAAAATCACTCCGTCGAGATATACAATGGGAGACAGAGAATTTGCGCTCGGCGAAATCGGCAAAACCACAGCAGACAATAATTCCTCAATTTCTCCTTGTCCCTCTTTTTTTCCTCTAGCCTCCTCTATTTCGCAGCAGAAAGCTTGACCTTTTTCGTAAACCCAGCTAATTTCGCCGTCAGCCCGCACAATCCGGTATTCAAGGATGTACGGAGTTCTAGTTGCTACACTTTTTGCGACAGCATCATCCACATTTTTGCGGTCTTGAGGATGGATAATGCTGGCAAAAGAACGGACGCGATCGTTGATAAAATCAGAGGATGGATAGCCGGATATTTCTTGAACAGCCTCGCTCAAAAACGCCATTGTCCGTATTAATTCGCCGTCTGGTCCCGTACAGTCGCAGGTACAGCGGTAGACAGCACCGGGAATATTAGCTACTAAATTTTTATATCGTTCTTCGCTGCTTAACAAAGATGAGCCGTCTTCGTTAGGGCGATCGCCATTCTTAAATTTTGAAGAATTGGAGGAAATTTGCATGATTTTGTCACTTGTGAGTGCGGGGGCAAGTGTTAGAGTAGATCCCTGTATAAAAAATGAATTTAATTTGGACAATAATCGGCTATCAACTAATATAGTACAAAATTACTTGTGCTAACATTCAAAAAATTTAATCCGGGCTAATAGGCAAAGCTAATCAAAGATATTATGTAGAAGGCAGAAGGCAGTTCGGCAACGGATTTTATAACGGATTTTATAACGGATGGATGTTCAGGAAAGATTTTTCCGACTCTCCCCATCTCCCCATCTCCCCATCTCCCCATCTCCCCATCTCCCCATCTCCCCATCTCCCCATCTCCCCCTCTCCCCATTTCTCACTCTCGCACTCTCCCACTCTCGTTACAATAAGATAAGTTGCCTTGCTACCGATCGCCCCTCAAACAAAACACCATGACTCAACAACAACCCCGGATTTGCATTCTCGGCGGAGGCTTCGGCGGACTCTACACAGCCCTGCGCTTGAGTCAGTTACCTTTCTCCAAAACCGAAAAACCTGAAATTGTCCTAGTTGACCGTCGCGATCGCTTTTTGTTCGTTCCCCTGCTGTACGAGCTCCTGACTGGCGAACTCCAAACCTGGGAAATCGCCCCGCCCTTTGCCGAAATCTTGCAAAACACAGGCGTGCGCTTTTGTCAAGGCACTGTCTCCGGCATCGACGTGGAGTCAAAGCGAGTGCAGTTACACGACGGGCCAGAAATTCCGTGCGATCGGCTCGTTTTAGCTTTAGGCGGCGAAACTCCTCTCGATATGGTCAAAGGAGCAGTTGAATACGCTTACTCGTTCCGCACTCTCGACGACGCTTACCGCTTGGAAGAAAGACTGCGATTTTTAGAAGCTAGCGATACTGACAAAATTCGGGTGGCGATCGTCGGCGCCGGTTATTCGGGAGTAGAATTAGCTTGTAAATTAGCCGATCGACTCGGAGACAAAGGTCGCGTCCGGTTAATCGAGCAAGGCGACACGATTCTGCGGACATCACCAGAGTTTAACCGCGAAGCCGCCAACAAAGCATTAGAAAAACGCAAAGTCTGGATCGACTTAGAAACGGCAGTAGAGGCGATCGAATCCGACACCATATCCTTACTGTACAAAGGACAATTAGATGTTCTCCCCGTAGACATAGTATTGTGGACAGTAGGAACCCAAGTTGGTCAAGCAGTGCGATCGCTCCCCCTCAAACAAAACCAACGCGGTCAATTAATAGTTAATTCCCAGATGCAAATAATCGACCATCCAGACATATTTGCCCTGGGAGACTTAGCCGAATGTCACGACGCAACAGGTCAAAAAGTCCCCGGAACAGCCCAAACAGCCTTCCAACAAGCTGACTACACCGCCTGGAACATTTGGGCATCCCTCACAGGCCGCCCGCTACTACCTTTCCGGTACCAGCCGCTAGGAGAAATGATGACATTAGGAATAGACAACGCCACCCTCACAGGCTTAGGAATCAAACTCGACGGACAACTAGCACACATTGCTCGCCGCCTAGCCTATCTATATCGGATGCCAACATTTGACCATCAACTAAAAGTTGGTTTCAATTGGATTAGCAAGCCGATTCAAGAGTTGATGAAAAAGTAATAGATAAGACGTACGAATAGAATTCGCGCCTATACAAACAATGTCCGCCTCCGCAGACTGAAAAAAATCACTTAATTCCATTCGCCCGGTCTTATTCTTATTCTTCAACCTGCGGAGGCACGTGAAAGTTTGTGTAGACGCGAATTCCATTCGCCCGGTATTCTTCAAAAAAACAACTTAATTCCATTCGCCCGGTCTTATTCTTACTCTTCAACCTGCGGAGGCACGTGAAAGTTTGTGTAGACGCGAATTCCATTCGCCCGGTATTCTATTACTCGTTTTCAAATTTATTCTAACCAATGACAAAACTTATCTTTTTAGATGCCGCCGGCACACTATTCGACGTTCGCGGCAGCGTCGGCGAAGTCTACGCACAACAAGCCAAAAAATTCGGAGTAACAGTTAAAAGCGAAGAGTTAAATGCAGCATTTTACCAAAGCTTCGCCTCAGCAACTCCGATGACATTTCCAGGAATAGAAGCAGCAAAAATTCCCCAGCTAGAATTTGAGTGGTGGCAAACAGTTGCGGCAAAAGCATTCCAAATAGCAGGCATTTTTCACCAATTTTCAGACTTTCCCCAATTCTTTGTCGAACTCTACGCTCATTTTGCCACCCCCGAACCTTGGTTCGTCTATCCCGACGTATTCCGATCCTTAAATAGATGGCAGCAACAAGGAATTGAATTAGCAGTAGTCTCGAATTTCGATTCGCGACTCTATCCAGTATTAAAAGCCCTCAACTTAGCAGAATATTTCACATCAGTCACAATTTCCACGGAAGTAGGTGCAGCCAAACCTCAGCCGGAAATTTTCACCGCAGCCTTGCAAAAGCACAACTGCACAGCCGAGAATGTTTTGCATATCGGCGACAGCTTCAAAGCAGACTATTGCGGTGCCAAAGCCGCCGGCTTAAAAGCAATTTGGTTGAACCGAGAACAGGAAAGAGTAGCATTAGGCAAATTGCCTTTAACTGAAACCAAATTAGAACAGTGCAGCAGCCTTGATTATTTAACCTTTTAACTTGATAATTATCAAGATCTCATATTTAGTCCGGTTAATTAACAGGACTTGATATCAATTATGCAAATCACCTCGCCCAAACATGAAAAAAACCTCAATTAAAACTATACTAACAGACACAATGACCGTGTTTTGGGGAGAATGGCTAGATTTGCGAGTCCGAATTTTGCCAATTGCCGCCGCTGGTTTAACATCCCCATTAATTTACATTCTAGCTTTTGGTTTCGGCTTGGGCAGTTCCATGCCCAAACCTGCAATTGGCGGGAATTATCTAGAATTTATGTTGCCGGGAATGGTAGCACTTTCATCGATGACAGTAAGTTTTACCGGCACAGTATTTTCGATTTGCGGCGAACGCCTTTTTAGTAAAACATTTGAGGAATTGCTGCTGCTGCCGGTACACCCGTTAGCTTTGCACGCGGGCAAAATGCTTGCCGGAATATTGCGGGGACTGCTGACTTCTGTTTCGGTGATTTTAGTAGCAGTTTTGTTTACTCAAAAGCTGGTGTTTTTGCATCCGTTATTTTTGTTGCTGATAATTCTCAATTCTGCTGTATTTGCGGGCATGGGAGTGATAGTGGGGTTAACCGTAAAATCTCTCGAATCAGTTGGATTGTACAACAATTTTCTGATTACTCCGATGTCATTTTTAGGCGCGACATTTTTCGACCCCGCGTCGCTACCTGTAGCTCTGAAAGGCATAGTTTATCTGTTGCCGCTGACTTATGCCAGCATTGGATTGAGGGCTGCTGCTTACGATATGGCAAAGTTTCCTTGGTACAGCATACCTGTTTTGTTGGTGGCTGCGATCGCCTTTTCTGCGATCGGCGCCCGCCAGTTTTCTACGCAGCAAGACTGAATTACAAACCTGTAATGAAATAGTTTGATCGTTCGGACTTTAGTCCTCGGAAAGAAGGACTAAAGTCCGAACGATCAAACCAGGTCTTTAGAACTTCAAATAAGGCTTAAAAAATATTAGAAAGTAACTTATAAATTAAGCGAAAAATAGCTGTTGCAGCGATCGCCCCCAACGCCGCCAACCATCCCACAAATAACACGCCTGTGATCGGAGAATTCGGATAAATCGTCACTGCGGCGCGCAAAGCCGGGAAAAACCACAGCACAGCCAGAGTACCTGCGCTAATAATCAGCATCTCAGTTTGCTCGATCGCCCTGCGGTACTGGCCGAAAATCAGCCCCCCCACAATCATCCCCAACAATCCGATGCTAATGCCTGGATTCGGCAGCAAACTCGTCAGGGCGATCGCCAGCAACCCCCCCTCAAAACCCGTAAACGCAGCCCCTCCCAAAACATCCCAAATCGAAAAAGCCCCTCTCGGCGGAGGTTGCAGATTTCCCGGAGGAGCAGCCACAACAAAAGGCACAGGAGGCTGCTGAGTCGGTGGTGGCTGCTGAGTCTGTAGGGGAGTCGGAGTGGGTAGGGGACGCGGCTGTACGACCATCGTAGGCTGTTGAGAATTGTATTTCAGAGCCGCTTCCACCTCCGCCGCCGTTTGAAAGCGCTGGCTGGGAGCCGGCAACAACATTCGATCGAGAACTTCAGCCAAACGCGAGCTTACCTGCACGCGCGATCGCCAATTCCACTCATTTCGATAACTATCAAAAAGCTCAGTCGGCTGCAAACCGCTAAGCAAAGTAATGCAAGTCACAGCCAAAGCATAAAAATCCGTTGCTGGATAAACTTCTTGTCCGCTCATCTGTTCTGGCGGAGCATAACCCAAAGAATAAATACCAGTCGAAGCCTTAGAAGTCCCCGCAGTTTGCGTCACCTGTTTAACCGCCCCAAAATCTAATAAATAAAGCCGACCATTTTTAGCCCGCATAATATTAGCAGGTTTAATATCCCGGTGAATCGAACCGCGAGAGTGTACAAAATCGAGAACCTTCAAAATTTCCCGCAGCACCTCCATCGTTTCCGCCTCCGAAAACTTGCCTTTAACAGCAAGTTCCTCCTCCAAATTTTTACCATCAATAAATTCTTGAACCAGATAGAAAAACTGATCGTTTTTCCCCCCTTGCAAACTCGTAACAGTCAGCTCAAAAAACGCCAGCAAACCCGGAATTTGCGAATGTTCATTTCCCAGTTCTTCTAGCACCGCCGCTTCCCGTTCAAACAAAGTTTGAGCAATTTTTAGCTGTGCCGGAGTCAGACTTATCGACGGCTGCAAAAGTTTAGCAACGCACTGCCGCATCCCCGGAGTATAGCGGTCTCTGGCCAAAAATGCCGCTCCAAAACCGCCTTGACCTAACAACCTCACGGGCAAATAGCGGCCGCTCAAAATCAGGGGCATTCCGCAAGTCGTGCAAAACTTTTGCTGCACCGTTTTCAGCATCGAACTGTCATCGAGATCGGAAAAATAGTTTTGAGGGCGCGGGCAGCCCGGACGGGTGCAGTAAACTTCCATTTTGGTTTGCTAATTGGGAATTGGTAATTGGGAATTGGTAATTGTAATTGGGAAGAAAGCCAATTTTATCAGGGGTTGTCCAACCAGATTTTCATCTCTCAACTAACCGCTAACTCCTAACTGCCGGCGACTTAACAAATTAACTTCCCCCTGAGTTGGGAGTTGCTATTTCTATGAGACCCAAATCGATCGCCTGGGCTTCTTTCTTATCCTGGGTAGTCGAATAAGTAGCAAACTGGGGCAGAATTTCATTGCTGAAAGCCTCAGCAGCTTTAGAACGGTAACGGTTGGGGTTATTGATCAGCGACAAAATCCGAGTTACCAAAACTTCATCCATTTTAGATTTGTGTAAAACACCCATCATCAACTCTTTTTCGATCGCCGAAACCGACACAAAAGCAGCACCCAGCCCCGACTGAACAGCATTTTTAATTGCTTCGATCGAATTTAGCTCCATCTCAATTTTCAGGCGGCGCGTGTCAATGCCACAGCGAGTCAACACCTGATCGATTACTTTGCGGATAGTAGACTGCGAATCCAGGCAAATAAACTGCAATTTATAAAGGTCTTCTTTTTGGATACTTTCTTGTTGTACCATCGGGTGAGACGGCGGGAGAATCAGAGCCAATTCGTCCTCAGCGTAAGGAACAATTTCTAAAGCTTCTACAAGTTCGGTAGGGATTTCTCCGCCAACAATTGCCAAATCGATTTGCCCATTGGCCACACTCCACGCCGTGCGCCGAGTCGAGTGAACGTGAAGCTGTACCGCCACATCCGGGTACTTTTGCCGAAACATCCCGATCATTCGGGGTAGCAAATACGTCCCCGTTGTTTGAGAAGCGCCGACAATCAAGGTACCGCCTTGGAGATTTTGCAAATCTTCCAGAGCTCGACAAGTTTCTTGGCAAAGCGATAAAATTTTCTCGCCGTAACTCAGCAGCAGGTGTCCAGCTTCGGTCAGTTGCGCCCTGCGCCCCCCCCGGTCAAACAGCGGCACGTTCAACTGTCTCTCTAAGTTTTGCACCTGCAAGCTAACTGCTGGCTGGGATACGTAGAGGCTGTCGGCGGCGCGTTTGAAGCTTCCTTCAGAGGCGATCGCCTTGAGAATGCGTAACTGGTCTAAAGTGAAAGGAAGGTCAGACATATATCTAAATTGTCAGTTGTCAGTTGTCAGTTGTCAGTTGTCAGTTGTCAGTTGTCAGTTAACTTTTTAAACAGTTGAGTGCAGGCTGATGACCAATGACTGATAACCGCTGAATGATCCCATAGATACTTTGTGACACAATTTGGCAGAGAATCAATAACTTTTCTTAATATTTACAATGACGATCGACTTGGCGCTGGACTCCCACTTAGTTATTCTCGGACTTTTACTGGGTTTTGCGATCGCCCACAGCGGTTTAGCAGCCCTGCGCCCGAAAGGTGAAAAGCTAATCGGGCCGAGACTTTACCGCGTTTTGTTTGCCCTTGTCAGTTTGCCGCTGGCGGTGATTCTGGTTGTCTACTTTTTCAACCACCGCTACGACGGCGTGCAGCTTTGGCAAGTACAGGGCGTGCCCGCAGTTAAACCCTTAGTTTGGATACTTTCAGCAATTTCCTTTCTGTTTTTGTACCCAGCAACCTTCAACCTCCTAGAAATTGCCGCCATCCAAAAGCCCGAAGTTCACCTCTACGAAGCCGGCATCATTCGCATCACCCGTCACCCGCAAATGGTGGGACAGGTGATTTGGTGTGTGGCCCACACCCTGTGGATTGGCACTAGCTTTACCCTCGTCACTTCCATCGGTTTGGTACTTCACCACCTGTTCGGAGTGTGGCACGGCGACAGGCGACTTCAGGCTCGTTTTGGGGATTCCTTTGAAACCCTCAAATCTCGAACCTCAATTATTCCATTTTTGGCAATCCTCCAAAAGCGTCAAATCCTTGATTTGCTTGAGTTTCTCCGCCCTTCCTATGTAGGTGTAGTCATTTTTACGGGCCTACTGTGGAAAATTCATCCTTTTTTGATGCGTGTAACTAGGAACATATACTGGTAGCATGATCCCTAGGATAGAAAAAAATTATTAAATTTTGAGGGCTCATGGTGTTGTCGGTTAGCGAACGCACTTTTGCACAAGAGGTATTTCAAGCCTCTACCCCCGTTTTAGTTCACTTTTCGGCGCCTTGGTGCGGTTTGTGCCGCGCGATCGACCCGACGCTCACAGCATTTGAGTCAGAGTGGGCGGGTAAAGTCAAGCTCCTAGGGGTGAATGCCGATCAATGTTTCAAGTTGGCCAACACTTACCGGCTGACAAGTCTCCCGACGCTGATTTTGTTTGAGGGCGACAAAGTTCGATTCCGATTTGAACATTATCAAGGGCGCGAGGAACTGCGCCGGACTCTGGATTCCTGGATGCTCGCAGCTCACGTAGCTTCCCCATCTCAACGGCTGCAACTTCAGGAAGTAGCCAACAGGTAACGGTTCCACGGCATTCGGCTTTTATGTAGAAGGCATTCAGAATTCCCCATTTGTCGATCG
>JANYGO010000320.1 GCA_025362325.1 Cyanobacteriota bacterium
GCGATCGCCTCTGTGCGACAACTCGTATTAGACGAACTCAATACCATCCCCAATTTGTGTACAATTTCCCCAGCCGCCGGAGCTTTCTACTTTTTCTTGAAAATTGACACACAGCTCGATACAATGGAATTAGTAGAGCGATTAATTCGCGAACATCACGTAGCAGTGCTTCCCGGCACAACCTTCGGGATGGATAGTGGCTGCTATTTGCGGGTTGCTTACGGTGCTCTGGAAACTGCAACAGCAGCAGCCGGAATTAGCAGATTAGTCAAAGGTTTGAAAACAATTTTAGGAGCATAAAATATGATTGCAAGTAACTTCAAAGCTATTCAAAATAATCAAAATTCAATCTCAGCTAAACTTGCTAATTTGCGAGTTATGATGGCAAAACATGACTTAGATTGCTATTTCATCCCAGCGGTTGACGAACATTTTAATTTATCAGTCCCAGCAGCCAAGCAAAGACGAGCTTGGATTTGCGGCTTTACCGGTTCCGCCGGAGATTTGTTAGTAGGCAAAGATTATGCTTGGTTGTTTGTGGATTCTCGCTATTACGAACAAGCGGAGTTACAAGTCGATACGGGAATTATTCAAATATCTAAACTTGGCTTAGAAGAAAATTTAAGCTTGATTGAAACCTTAGAAAAATTGGCAGAATCTGCACCAAAATCAACTAAAATTAGATTTGGTTTTGATGCGTTTACTGTATCGACAGAGCAATATCAAAAATGGGTAAAAAAATTTGCTACTGCTGGAATTGAGCTAGTATCAATCCGGGAGAATTTAGCAGACAAAGTTCGACAAACAGTAGAGACTTTACCCGCGATTGACGAATCTCCCATATTTAGCTTACCTGCATCTCTGACCGGAGAAACGGCGACCCAAAAATTAGCCCGAGTCAGGGAAGCGATGGCAAAAGCTAACATTGATGTGCTGCCGATTAGTAACCTGAATCAAATAGCGTGGCTGTTCAATCTCCGAGGCTCGGATATTCCCAACATTCCAATTTTTATATCCTACGCGATTGTCACCACAGATGCAGCGTTTTTGTTTACCAATCCTGAACGAGTTTCACTAGAAATTAAGCAAGAAATATCGGCAGATATAACTTTGCTTCCCTACACAGACTATCCGTCAACTTTAGTATCTTGTGTCAGTTTGCCTAAAAAAGTTCGGGTGCTATTGGACTCGAAACACAGCACAGCAGGCACGTACCAGTTAATTTTAGACCAGCAAAAAGCTGAAAATAAGATAACAATAGTTTTTGATCAGAATCCTATAGAAGGGATGAAAGCTAGGAAGAATCCGGTGGAAATCGAGCAGATGAAATCGGCTAATTTTAAGGCAAGTCGAGCGAAAACTCTGACTTTAATGTGGTTGACAGAGCAGGTTGAAAATGGTAATGTATTGACAGAGTTTGATGTTAAAGAAACTGTCGAAGGTTTTTATCAGCAAGAAACTGATTTTCAGAGTTTATCTTTTAGAACGATCGCAGGTGCTGGATCAAATAGCTCGATCGTACATTACGGCACTCCCAGCCCTGAAATTACGCTAAAACCCGGAGAATTGCTGCTGCTAGACTCAGGATCACAGTATTTAGCAGGCACAACGGACGACACCAGAACCATGATTATCGGGGAACCGACGGCGCTGCAAATTGAACACTATACAACAGTGTTAATCGCGCACATCAACTGTGCAATGCAGCAATTTCCCAAAGGTACAACCGGAGCGCAGTTAGATGCGATCGCCCGTGCGGTATTATGGCAACAACAGCTAGACTACGGACACGGCACTGGGCACGGAGTCGGCGTATTTTTAGCCGTTCACGAAGGGCCCAACGGCATCAGCAAATCTGTCCAATATCCGCTGGAATCGGGAATGGTGACAAGCATTGAACCGGGATATTACGAACCGGGATGGGGCGGAATTCGTCTCGAAAATCTCTATATTGTCAGGGAAATGCCGTCAAAAAATTGTACGGTTTGGTACGGATTTGAACCGCTGACGTATATTCCGTTTGAAAGGAAATTGATAAATGTCGATCGGCTGTCAAAGACTCAACTACAATGGTTGAACAACTATCACGCTTCGGTAGTCGAAAAACTCTCACCCGTACTTGATGCAGCAACAATCGCCTGGTTGAAAAAAGCCTGCGCTGTGTTGGGTAGAGCCTTGTAATTTCTCCTGCGTTTAACTTGTGCACTTATTTTTGCTGAAACTCTTGTGTAAGCTGTACAGAATAAGCAGACTCAGCAAGAAAACGAGATTGGGGGAAACATGGGGGAAAATTCTAAATCAGTCACTGTAAGCATTTGGGCTGACTACCTGATTGGCTACGAGCGGATTCTCGGCTACTTCAAACAGGCTCAGAAAGAATGCCCTCAAGGGGTAGGGCTGAAAAAAGACCGTAAACCTAGTGAGACACACATCACCTTGCAGTTCAAACTAGGTGACAAGCGGGTTATCAAATCCTGTGGGTGCAACCTAACGATGCAAGGTATTACTGACGCTTTAAGGAAGGCTCACCTAGTCGCTAGCGCCCTAGAATCACTTTCTAGCGAGACTCAGTTTCTAGGTTGGTACGACGATGTAATCTTAGAAAAGAACGTTGTCAAAAATGATTTGATGACGTTTGGTGAGGCGATCGCAAAAGTTGAAGAAAAATATTGGAGTGGAGTATCTCAAGGGCAATCAAGAGACAGGGACAACCCTAGTCATGCACGTACTTGGTTATCAACCTATGGCAATTTTTTCAAGCTTTTACCGCGCGAAAGGATTGTAAACATTGAGGATATTTTCAGGGCGCTGGAAACAAAAGAAAGAGGAACAAAGACTTATGGGGAATGTCTTTACGCTTTCAAAAAATTAGCTACTACTGTCAAAGATGAATCAGTTTGCCTAGGGTTGGAGGATATCGATCACGTTCAAACCAAATTCTTAAAAAAACAAAATGCCGAACTATAGAGTTTTTTAGAATGGCGACAAAAAGCCCTTATTGAGTCAACAAATCGCTATCTACAGAATAGAAAGCAATGGTTATGGGTAGCGTCAATGCAAATGATTTACGGTTTTCGGGTTCATGAAGTATTTGTAATTCAGAACCTTGAAAAGCCATTTATAACCGATGATGGTGTCACAATCCCACCATTGCATGAGACAGGAAATAAAAAAATGGTTGCGGTTGTTGGCACTACCACCGCTATTGGCACTACCACCAAAACAGGCTACCGATTAGCAGCACCGATGTTACCACCAAGTCATCCCAACTTGGTTGAGGACTTGGACATCAGGCAAGGTAGCTTACCACCTGTGCAATTAAAGTCCACTAATCCAGAAACCATAGGTAAGGCCTACGCTAAACGTATGCGCCAGAATCTAGAAAGCTGGCATTGCCCGGTTACACAAACCCACGCACTACGTCACCTGTGCAACCAAAATGGTAAACAAGCAGGCATTAGTATTGATGACCGTGCTGCCAATTTAGGTCATAGTATTACAATGAACGAAAAGGTGTATCTGAGCAGGGAACACACCAAAACCAGATTAGGGGCAATTGATAACATGAGTAAGCGCCAACTACCCCTAGAAGGGGCGCTCATAGTTTTGACAAGAGTTGGGATTACTCCTGGGACATTAGCCCTTGTCAGCGAAATTTACGGGATACAGATGAATGATTTACTGTCCCTGATAGAGACCAATAAAAAACCGTAGGGGCAACCTACGGGGACTGGGGATAAATCTTAAAATTAGGGGCGGTTAGCCCGTTTTTTTCTGAGACCTAGAAACGAGATGAGCGAAAACCGTTAATCGGAGATTGAGTGAGACTCCTAAATGGCGTAGCCATAAGGTTTAAAAAGCGAAGCTGGTGATAGGATTTGAACCTACGACAGGCTGATTACAAATCAGCTACTCTACCAACTGAGTTACACCAGCACTCAAAATCAATATAGCAAACTTATAGCCATTAGCGCAACCCCCCCAGCCATTTTTTTTTTCCAATTCGCCCAAAACCTCTCTCCGTAAGGGTAAAACCGGAATTGTCCTCTCTTGAGCTCAATCCCGCAGTCGTGTTTTAGAGGAATTTGGGAGTCTTGAGCGCACCCAGACCTCAGAAACCGGGTTTCTGCCGATATTGATCGCCACTCAACCCAAATTTTCTCAGAAACCCGGTTTCTCGGCCCCTCCTAGGCGCACCCAGACCTCAGAAACCGGGTTTCTGCCGATATTTATCGCCACTCAACCCAAATTTTCTCAGAAACCCGGTTTCTCGCCGCCGTGGGTAAGTCGCGTGGTGGGGGCGGGTTTATATAGATTGTTAGTGAGAACAATAGATTTTTGGTGAACCCGCCCGTACAAGTATTGTGGTTAATTAGCGGACAGGCTCTGAATACTAACACCTGCCAACTACCAACTGCCAACTGCCAACTGCCACAGGTCAACTGTCAACTGTTTAATCGCAGCGCCAAATCTTAATCGTCTCATCCGCGCTGCCGCTGGCGAGCAAATTGCCCGAAGGTGCGATCGCCACCGAGTATACAGTACCCGAATGTCCCTTAAGAGTGCTCAACAGCTCACCGGTCTGCAAATTCCAAATATTAATCGTATTATCATCGCAGCCGCTAGCCAAAGTCAAACCGTCCCGACTGATAGCAACCGAATCGCCCCGACTCACATAATTCTGCAAAATATGCAGCGCCTCATTCATCCCTAAATTCGCTACACCATTCCCCTTCGCAGAATTAGAATTTAAAATCCGCAACAAACTGCCCGTGTGCAAATTCCGCAGCTTAATCGTATAATCATTGCTGACGCTAGCAAGAGTCTGACCATCCGGGGCGATCGCCACAGAATTCACCCCAACATTCAACCCCGAAAGAGTCCGCAGCAACTTACCCGTTTCCACATCCCAAACCTTACTCGTCGCATCCGAACTCCCGCTCGCCAATATCTTACCATCCGGGCTAAAAACCACCGCATTCACATTGTTAGAATGACCCCTCAAAGTCCGCAGCAACTCACCAGTCCGCAAATTCCAGAGTTTAATCGTATTATCAGCCCCGCCACAGCTAGCAATTACCTGCCCCTTCGGGTTAATCGCCACCGAATTTACCTCCATAGAATGTCCTGGAAAAGTACACAGCAAATCACCGTTGTACAAATTCCAAAACTTAATTGTTTCGTCCGAACTGCCGCTGACCAACATTTTTCCGTCCGAGCTAATAGCCACCGAATTTACGCGATCGGAATGTCCCGTCAGAGTGCCAATTAATTCCCCAGTTTCTAACTTCCAAATCTTAATAGTTTTATCCCAACTGCCGCTAGCCATAATTTTGCCGTCAGGACTAATCGCCAGAGAATTCACAAACGACGAATGTCCCGGTAGCGTGTACACGCACCGCCATCTCAGATTTTTGAATTTGTGAGCTAACTCCTTCGCCCGTTTAGCTGCCGCCTCAGCTTCCTCTCTGCGTTTGAGTTCCTCCTCCTCCAAACGCTTAGCTGCCGCCCTAGCTTTCGCCTCTCGCAGCGCCAGCCGCCGCATCTCTCCCTTATAAGTTATTCGCTGCTGCTCCTGAATTTCTTTAAGAGTTTCCATATACGGTAGAGCCCAATCTTTAGAAAACCATTCCTGAGCAAATTCCGCCTCTAAATTAAATAGCTGAGGTTCGTGAGTAAAATCGATATTTAAATAATACAAATCAGCTAAAAAAGCCGCCAACAACTTATGAATAGTCACAATTATTTGCCGAATAATCCGCAGGCTCACCTTTTGATCTTTACCCTCTGCCTCCAACTGATGATAAACCTCTTCCCAATTCCAAGGCTGCATCGCCACTAGAGAAACGCTCTGATTGATGATTCCCCAAAAACCGACATGAAAATTAACTTCATAGTCGCTGATATCGCTGTACAATATAGCTGTCGGCACCGGAGACAAAACAGTCTGCAACCGCTCCACATCAATATCAGAAATCGGCTTTTTGAAATAATCTCCGTAAAACTGAACCGGACACAATTCTCCGTGTTGAGGGTAGTGCTGGTTCAAAAAAGATCTCAGCTTAGCGGGCAGCTCGATATTCAGATTGTGGCGAAACGAATCCGGGCAATCTTGGCTAATTTTTGCCGGAGCAACTAACAACAGCAATCGGTGCTGCTGCTGCTGCAAAATCTGTTCAGTTTCCTGCCTGCTCAAATTAGAAAACCAGTTATCTTTGTCCCAAATTGTTTGAATTTCGCTCAGCTTGACTCGAATTGCTTCTGATTGAAACTCCCGCATCAACTCGCGGGAAAGCCGGCTAATTATCCGCTTGTCTCTGACTTCTTCTGCCTTAACTCGATTAGCGCGTTCTGCCTTTACCCATTCTTCTTCTATGCTGGCGATCGCAATTAACTCTTGTTCTCTGATCTGCTGTCGCTGCAAATACTTCACTTGTGCTTTAATCCAGCGGGGGTCTTTTTTGATTTGCTGGTTCAAAGCAGAAGAACCAGACGGCTCAATTTCTGCATAGCGTTCGTTGACAGCGCTTGCTCCCAATCTTTCTCCCAATTCGCAGGCTACAGGCTTCAACAGTTCAATTAGGGTATCTGAGACGGGGCGGGGTAAGGACATACCAGTTAAAACTTTTTCTTCACTTAAGGGCGAGCTCTTCGTCAGGCCGAGCCCGCTGGGCGGGGACTCAAGGCATTGCCCCTACATTTGGGCGAGGAGCCAGCCTATCCGTAAGACCGATCGTGCAGCTTTACAGGCTTAGCACCCTAACTCAATCATAGTGTTTATACTGTTTACATTTTACCGCGAATATGATGCGAAACCACCGACAGAAAAGACTTCAGGATATTCGATCGACCCTGAGCGCCCCAATTCGTTTTTTTTGTTGCTATTTTTACCCGCGCTTGTTTATAATCGTACTTCACAACCATAATTACGGTATTCCGACCTAATAACCGTACTTTAGTCGAGGAACAAATATAATGACTCCGTGGCAACCCCTAACTCAACACTTTCAGCGGTCACAACAGCGATCGAGCGGCAAAAATCAATCGTTGACTGCGCTTAAAAGATTTGTGTCCCTATTCTTAGTGGGAATAACTTTAAGTCTGGCGATTGTATCCTGCCAGCAAGGAACACCAACAAACCCCGCAACGACTCAAGGCGGCGGTACCCCAGCAGCCAACAAAGGCAAAGTAGAATTAACCCTCGTTTCCTTCGCCGTCACCAAAGCCGCCCACGAAGCGATAATTCCCAAATTTATAGAACAGTGGCAAAAAGAAAAGGGCCAAACCGTCACCTTCAGCCAAAGCTACGGCGGTTCCGGTTCCCAAACCCGAGCCGTAATTGACGGATTAGAAGCCGACATCGTACACCTAGCCCTCGCCCTCGACACCGCCAAAATCGAGAAAGCCGGACTCATCCAACCGGGGTGGGAAAAAGAAGCCCCCAACGAAGGCATAGTCAGCAAATCCGTAGCAGCAATCGTCACCCGCGAAGGCAATCCCAAAGGTATCAAAAATTGGGAAGACTTAGCCAAAGACGGAGTGAAATTGATTACCGCCGATCCCAAAACATCCGGCGTGGCTCGCTGGAATTTCCTAGCACTTTGGGGCTCGGTTGTCAAAACCGGAGGCGATGACACCAAAGCATTAGATTTTACGAGCAAAGTCTACAAAAACGTCCCGATCCTCACTAAAGATGCCCGCGAAGCCACCGACGTATTTTTCAAACAAGGCCAAGGCGACGCCCTAATTAACTACGAAAACGAGATTATTCTGGCATCTCAGAAAGGCGAAAAACCGACTTATACTATTCCCGACGTGAATGTGTCGATAGACAATCCGATCGCCATCGTCGATAAAAACGTGGACAAACACGGCACCCGCGAAGTCGCCGAAGCATTTGTCAAATTTCTGTACACCCCAGAAGCTCAGCGAGAATTTGCCAAAGCAGGATTTCGCCCAGTAGATGCGACAGTAGCTAAAGAAGCAGAATTTGTCCAAAAATATCCGCCCGTCAAAACCCTATTTACAGCTCAAGATTTAGGAGGTTGGGGAGAAATTCAAAAGAAATTCTTTGATGACGGAGCCGCTTTTGACAAAATCCAAGGTTCAATTAAACGCTAATTCCCGAATTACCCGTTCGCCGCGAGGACTAAAGTCCTCTCCGGTTCGTAGTGAGGACTAAAGTCCTCTCCCAAAATATTAGCTCTTTAAGGACTTGCATTCCTTACTACAAACAAATAAATACTCAAGCGAAATGGCAGTATCATCTCCAATCACCAACCCTCAATCTCCGATCGCAAATATCAAAAGGGCGATCGGCAAAATCACCCTACCTTGGGGAATCACCATAGGCTACCTCAGCCTCATGCTATTTTTGCCAGTCACAGCCATGCTGGCAAAAGCCAGCACAGCAAACCCCGGCGAATTCTGGAAAATAGCCACCAGCCCGATCGCCCTTTCCGCCTACAATGTCACGTTTTTTACCGCATTAATTGCCGCATTAATTAACGGAGTATTCGGCACATTAATTGCCTGGGTATTAGTCCGCTACGACTTTCCCTTAAAACGGATTGCCGATGCAGCAGTAGATTTACCTTTTGCACTCCCGACATCAGTCGCAGGTTTAACCCTCGCCACAGTTTACAGCGATAACGGCTGGATCGGCGGGCTGTTTGCACCGTTAGGAATCAAGATATCATTCACTCGCTTAGGCGTAGGCGTAGCAATGATCTTTATTTCCTTACCCTTCATCGTGCGGACTGTACAGCCAGTTTTAAACGAAATGGAAAAAGACATTGAAGAAGCAGCTTGGTGCTTAGGTGCCTCTCAATTTCAAACCTTCTGGCGAGTAGTTTTACCGCCGCTGTTTCCGTCAATTTTAACCGGAGTTGCCCTCGGATTTTCGCGAGCGGTGGGCGAGTACGGTTCTACTGTAATAGTAGCTTCTAATATACCGTTTAAAGATTTAATCGCCCCGGTCTTAATTTTCCAGCGATTAGAGCAGTACGACTATGCAGGAGCCACAGTAATTGGCACTTTCATGTTAGGCATTTCCCTGACCATGTTATTCGCTATAAATCTCTTACAATCATGGAGAAGACGCTATGACGGCTAATCTAAATTTATCTAAAGAGTACAATTTTCCACCTGGTGGTTCAGCTCGAAAAAACGAAAAAACTTGGGTAAAACCAACTTTGATCGGAATTGCGCTCGCCTATCTTGGCCTCATCTTATTTATTCCGGCTCTCAACGTTTTTTACCAAGCTTTCAAAAAGGGAGTAGATCCATTTTTGAGCAACTTAACCTCACCAGATTTTCTGTCAGCAGCACAACTTACCCTGCTGATTACTCTGATAGTTGTACCTGTAAATACGGTATTCGGTTTGTGTGCAGCTTGGGTTATCGGCCGCAACAAATTTCCGGGGCGCACACTCTTAATCAGCATTTTAGACGTGCCATTTGCCGTATCTCCCGTAGTAGCAGGTTTAATGATTGTACTGCTTTACGGTCGCTTGGGATGGTTTGGTTCGTGGCTGGAGAGTGCCGGGATTAAGGTTATTTTTGCCTTTCCCGGAATGGTACTAGCAACTGCTTTTGTCACTCTACCTTTTGTCGCCCGCGAAGTAATTCCTGTTTTGGAAGAAGTGGGAACAGATCAAGAAGAAGCGGCGAAAACTTTGGGAGCAAATGATTGGCAAATCTTCTGGAATGTCACGCTACCCAATATTCGCTGGGGATTGCTTTACGGAGTAATTTTGACCAATGCTAGAGCAATGGGAGAATTTGGAGCTGTTTCTGTGGTGTCGGGAAACATTGCTAAAAAAACCCAAACTTTGCCTTTGTTTGTTGAGGATGCTTACAAGCAGTACGCGACGCAAGCAGCATTTTCGGCGGCGGTAGTTCTCGGTTTGTTAGCGGTTGTTACCCTCGTACTCAAGGAAATTTTGGAACAAAAAACTAGCATTAAGGAGGTTAATGAATAAAAAATAATCATGTGTTTTTCTGATTGCGAACTACTTGCAATTTGAGGAATTGTAGGGTGCACACTGCGCGCCTTACCTCTGAAACAAACAACAATAACTGTAGGGTGCGCACTGCGCACCGGTGCGCACTGCGCACCCTACTAACTACTAAATAAACATTAGGAGGTTGAAATGTTATCTCAAAACAAGAGCGAATCTGAATTTGAGCCGATCGACAATTTTCACCAAACTCAACAATCAGACAT
>JANYGO010000356.1 GCA_025362325.1 Cyanobacteriota bacterium
TTTTAATGAAAGAGTCTAAACAATCTATTTCTTTTTCCCTATCTTTTTGTGGCAGTTGTAAATTATTCATGTTTTTGTTGTGACAATCAAGTATTGCATATAATTGTATCATAGTCTTGATAATGATTTAGGATTGCTATAAGAGATTGAGAGTAGAAATATTCAAATTGTTGAAGAGGATGAGTGGTAACGATCAAGATTTTTATGTCGTATAATAGAGACAAAAATTAGGAGATTAGTATGCAAGTATACAAACTTAAAGGTAAAATCGATGCAACTGGCAATTTGGTAGCTTTGGAACCCGTGGATATGCCGCCCCGAGATGTGGAAATCATCATTTTGCCGGTAGCTGATGCGGTTGTCAGTTCCCCACAGCTAGTAATCCAGTCAGAAGAAGCTAACCCTAAAAGAAAAGTGACAACTAAAATCAAGGCTTTGCAAGCCTGGTTTGAGAATACTCAGCCTGTCACGCCTGACTTCGATGCAGAGGAAGCTAGATGGGAAGCTTTGAAGGAGAAACACAACTTGTGAAAGTCCTCATGGACAGCAAGGATTCAAGACTTAACAAATTCTCCCTCTAGCAGTTTTTAATTCTATGAAATACAGGACACAGCAGTGCAGTTTCCCACCCAAATCCCTAAACCTCCGACTCCAATTCTGTAGCCCGTAATTTCACGGGAAATTCAACTTTCTTCAACTCAGACGACTCTAATAACTGCACTTTCTCCTCAGAATTAGCTTCACCATTCCGCCCTTTTCCCAACTTCTCGGCCAAAGTATCCCGCTGGTTTATCAGATAAATACTTACCAACGTCAGCCCTACTCCCATCGATTGCAGCGGATTCAACACTTCACCCAAGAACAAATTGCCGAACAGCAAAGCAAAAACAGGGGTAAGAAACGTCAGAGAACTTAAACTTGTCAGACTGCCGCTAGAAGCAAAATAAAAGAATAAACCGTAGGCGATCGCACTTCCGAACACTGTAGAATAAGCTAAAGCCATCCAACCCGAAAAATCGATATTCACAAACTGCTCGGACTCAGTAGCTGCCGAAAGTGCTAACAGCGGCAAACCGCCTAAAATCATGTGCCAGCCCGTCGCCACAATCGGGTCAACATAGCGACAAACCCAGCGCACCAAAACCGTACCCACAGCCATCGACAAAGCCGCCAACAGCATCAACCATTCCCCACCCTCAAACACACTTTCGATACCCGCAGAAACCGGCGCGCTTTCAGGATGAAACAGCCCCAAAATCCAGCCATCAGGCAAACCAATTAAACTAATCCCAACTACGCCGATAGCTAATCCCAACCAGCCCCAAAAACCAATTTTTTCTTGAAACAGCCACAAACACAAAATCGCCACTGCTAGCGGTTGAGAATCAATCATCACCGAGCCCAAACCCGCACCTGTTCTCGCCAAACCTTCGGCTAAAAAGCCTTGAAACAAAGTAGCGTCAACTAAAGCAAACAGCGAAATCCACAGCCAAGCTTTCCAACCCTGCGGCTGCTGTTTTCCCATCAGTGCCGCCGCCAGCAACACCAACACGCCCGCAGGTACTAAACGCACAAATGCCACAAACAGCGGTGTCGTGTGTGGCATCACCCCCTTCATCGCTACCATCGCGGTTCCCCACAGGAAAAACGGCGCAATTAGCAACAGCGGGGCAAAGGGCAGTTTAGAATCGGTAAGTTTTAGCTGCATGGCGTAGGCTCCAAATAATTGATGAGAGTGGCTCTCACGGGAATGATGTAGATTTGTTAAGCAATTTTTACAATTATATATCGAAGGTGGGTTAAGTGCGATCGCACTTGCATGGGCGGTGCCAAGAGTGTCCGTCCTCTTCCTGACATCCGTTACATCCGTTACACAATCCGTTGCCGAACCTCTTCCTTCAAGAGATGAGTCACACTATAAGTTAGCTACAAAAAATCGTAACATTGCCTGTAAACTGCCCATGATTTGGCCATTCAAACCCCGCTACCGCAAACAAATCGCCCGCATCGAAGTCACCGGAGCCATCGCCGGAGAAACCCGCAAACGAGTGCTAGAAGCGCTCAAAACCGTTGAAGAACGCAAATTTCCCGCCTTGCTGCTGCGGATAGACAGCCCCGGCGGCACAGTCGGCGATTCCCAAGAAATTTACAGCGCCCTCAAGCGTTTGGGCGAAAAAATCAAAATAGTCGCCAGTTTCGGCAATATTTCAGCTTCTGGCGGAGTTTACATCGGCATGGGATCCCAACATATTGTTGCCAATCCCGGTACGATTACTGGCAGCATTGGCGTGATTATCCGGGGTAATAATCTAGAAGGGCTGCTAGAAAAAGTTGGCGTTTCTTTTCAGGTGATTAAATCGGGGCCGTATAAAGATATCTTGGCATTCGATCGACAATTGACCGAGCCCGAACAGCAAATTCTGCAAGACTTAATCGACAGCAGCTACCAGCAATTCGTCGAAACCGTTGCTGAATCGCGGAAACTGGCAGTTGAAAACGTCAAAACTTTTGCCGACGGTCGCGTTTTTACCGGCCAGCAAGCCTTAGAATTGGGTTTGGTCGATCGACTCGGAACAGAAGAGGACGCCCGCCGCTGGACAGCCGAACTCGCAGGCCTCGACCCGGAAAAAACCGAGTCTTGCACGCTAGAAAAACAAAAACCTTTCCTAAATCGCGTCTTGGGGAGTAGTCTGGATATATCCGGGCTTAGGGCTTACAATAATTTGCTGGAATTCGAGCTTTCTACTAGCGGTTTGCCGCTGTGGATGTATCGCCCGTGATTAAATAGTCAGTTGGCAGTTGGCAGTAGTCAGTGGGCAGTGGTAATTGGTAATTAGTAATTGGTAATTGCAACTAGCAACTGACAACTAACAACTAACAACTGACAACTGACAACTGAACAACTGACTAATATGGAGGAAATTTGCGTGGAATGGCAAGTGCGGGCGATTCGTGGGGCTACTACTGCTAGCGAGAATTCGGTGGCAGCAATTCGAGAAGCGGTGAGAGAATTATTAGATGAATTAGAAGGGAAAAATGATATAAATCCAGATTTAATTATTAGTGCTACGTTTTCTGCTACTCGCGATTTAGATGCTGTGTTTCCGGCGGCGATCGCCCGCGAACGTCCTCACTGGTGCAATGTTCCTTTGTTGGATGTACAGCAAATGCACGTTGAGGGTTCTTTGCAACGCTGCATCCGGTTTTTAATTCACGTTAATTGGCCGGCCCATACTGAAATTTATCATCCTTATTTGCGGGGAGCCCAAAATTTGCGACCGGATTGGAATTTAGCGGTGGCGGTGGCTGGGGAAAAATAAGAAAATCACTTTTTGATTGATTCAAGAGTAAACCCACCATTGCTGGTGGGTTTATTTTTAACTTAGGAATGAAGATTGGTAGATAAAAATTGACATTCCTGGACGCACTAGATAAAATAAAAACAAAAAAATCAAGCATGAGCATTAAGAGAATAGTCGATCGCAATCTACGGATTTTGGGAGCGGCGGTTCCTGGTTACTACAAAATATTTGTTTGTATCAGCTTGTTATTGCTTGTCTCAAACTTATTATTTGGTGAACTAGCCTTTTCTTCACCAAAAGTACAGCCCAGCGCGCCCCAGGATTTTTTTAGTTGGTGTATAGGAACAATTTCCGGGACAAATCCTCCAATCAAAGGAGTAATAATTGATCAAATTTGGCTGGATATGAGGCCAAATGAACTTAGCGAGATTAATAGTGAAACCTGTAAGAGTATCCAAGAAGCACTGCTAAGAGGGACAAAATTAGACCTGCGTCCAACTACGTTTATGGGCAATGCTTTTAATGACTTGCCTCCCGAAAAACGTTTGATAGTCGATTTGCAGCCAATAGCTTCCCTTACCCATCTTGAGGAACTAAATTTAGCAGGTAATTTTTTAATTTACGACCTCAAACCATTGGCATCTTTGACTAAATTGCAAGTCCTCGGTCTGGGTGATAATAAAATTACTGACATTACACCCCTGAGTAAACTTAAAAAACTCCGCAAACTAGATTTATACAACAACGAAATCACCGATATTACACCCCTGACTAAACTCAAAGAACTCCGCAAAGTAGATTTACGCCAAAACAAAATCACCGATATATTCCCACTTCATGAATTACCTAATCTCCAGGAAGTTCTACTATCTGGTAATGATTTATTGAGTCTTGATTGTCCTTTAAAAATTCAGTCTAGCTGCCAATTTGTGGATAAGTAGGTGGATAGATTAATTTGAGCTTACCTTTTCCGGTTGGGATTTCCCGCTCAAAACAACATAAAAAAAACCGGCTTCTTTGAGAAACCGGGTTTTTGTTAATCAGACGCTTTTTTGTGATGCAACCTAATCCCTAAAAAGATGTCATATATAAAACTCCAAAAGTCCTTTTTTCCTTCCAATATTCCCAAACTTTGAGGAGAACCTTTTTCATCTAACAGTGGCTTGACAGCTTCGTAGGCTGGCTTGTAATTGTACCAAGGAATTGAAGGCCACAGGTGATGAATCAGGTGATAATTCTGCCCCAAAATTAAGATATTTAGAATTGGACTAGGATATACTCTGGCATTTTTCCAGCGATCGCGCTCGTGAAACGGACGGTGTGGCAAATAATCAAAAAATAACCCCAACGCCAACCCCACCACTAAAGCAGGAGAAAACCAAAAATTCAGCACATAACCTAAATGGTCGTATTGAATGGAGATATACACCACTCCGATCACAAACAAACGACTGAAAAACCATTCCCAAAGTTCGTTTTTTCGCCACAGTTTGCGCTTAAAAAAGAAAATCTCGTGGTAAAAAAACCTCGCAGCAATCAACCACAGAGGCCCACCTGTAGAAACATAATGGTCTGGATCGTTTTCTGGGTCATTAACGTGAGCGTGATGCTGCATATGTACCCGCGTAAACACGGGGTAAGCAAAGCCCAACATCAGCGCGCTACCGTGTCCCAAAATAGCATTGATTGTGCGATCGCGATGAGCTGCATTGTGAGACGCATCGTGAATCACTGTTCCAGCCATGTGCAAAGCCAACACGTTCAGTGAAAAACAGCACCATTGGGGCCAGTCTCCGTACCAGAAACCCACAAAGGAAATCGCGATAATCGCTAATGAACTCAAAAACAACAGCAGCGTCGGATTCAAGTCACCGGGAGGACTCAGAAACTCTTTCGGCACTGTCAGCGGCCGTCCTGCCTCCGACATCTTTGTTAACACTCCTTAATATTTCACACTTGCGTAGTATAAGATACAACCCTCCCCATAGTAAAGTTTCGTGAAAAAACTGAGTTGGCTCAGAAGACACTAGCGCCTGCACCACAAGCAAAGTATTGCTGCTCGGAAACCATACCACTGCTAGATTAGTCAAAGGGCAGAGCAGCCCAACTCAAATAAATGGGTATATCTGTATTTATGTCAAGCCTGGGAGCGGAAATATTTTCAAAAAAGGGCGATCGTCAAGAAAAGATTACCGATCGGTAAAAAGTCAGATATTGTATATATTGGTCAATGCTTGCTGTTTTGACGACTATCAAAATTTTTAAAACTTGAGACTAGCGTCATTTGCTTGTAGTGAAAGATGAAACGTTAGCCGAAATTTAAACAAGAAATCCTCCAGCCACCCCATCTCAATTCATGCAACCGCCAAAAGCCCTACGCCGAACTAAAATTGTCGCCACCATTGGCCCTGCCACATCCGACCCACAAGTGCTGCGCAACCTCATAGAAGCTGGTGCCACAACTTTGCGACTCAACTTTTCCCACGGAACGGAAGATGACCACCTACGCAGCATTCGTTTGATCCGGCAAACCTCCTTTGAACTCAACCAGCCCGTTGCCATCCTCCAAGACCTCCAGGGCCCAAAAATTCGTTTAGGGCGCTTTGAAACAGGCTCTATAGTTGTCAAAAACGGCGATCCTTTCATTTTGACCAGCCGCCCGGTTGTCGGCACAGAGCTCATTTCCTCCGTCACCTACGAAACCCTAGCTGCGGAAGTCCCAGAGGGAGCCACGATTCTGCTCGACGACGGGAAAGTGGAAATGCGCGTCGAAAAAGTAGACCGCGGCGCGGGAGAACTGTACTGCCGCGTTGTCGTGGGCGGGCCGCTTTCCAACAACAAAGGCGTGAATTTTCCGGGAGTATACCTGTCAATTAAGGCACTCACAGATAAAGACCGCAAAGATTTAATGTTCGGCCTCGACCAAGGTGTCGATTGGGTAGCCCTGAGCTTCGTGCGCAATCCCCAGGATATGCTGGAAATTAAAGAATTGATTGCCAGTGCGGGCAAGCAAGTACCGGTGATTGCTAAGATCGAAAAGCACGAGGCGATCGAACAAATGGAAGAAATTCTCGCCCTTTGCAACGGCGTGATGGTCGCCCGCGGCGATTTGGGAGTGGAACTCCCCGCCGAAGACGTGCCGATTTTGCAAAAGCGGCTGATTGCGACTTCCAACCGCATGGGGATTCCGGTGATTACCGCTACCCAGATGCTCGACAGCATGGTCAACAATCCCCGTCCCACCCGCGCCGAGATTTCCGACGTGGCCAACGCGATTCTCGACGGAACTGATGCGGTGATGCTTTCCAATGAAACCGCTGTCGGCAATTTCCCTGTCGAAGCGGTGGCGACGATGGCGAGAATTGCGGTGCGGATGGAGAGGGAAGGGATTAAGCGCAATATTAGAAATGTAGAAGATGTCGGTCGATCGATCACCAACGGCATCAGCCAAGCAGTCAGCCAAATCGCCGAACAGTTAAACGCAGCGGCGATTATGACGCTGACCAAAACCGGCTCTACAGCCCGCAATGTCTCGAAATTCCGACCAAAAACTCCAATTTTGGCAATTACTCCCCACGTAGACGTAGCCCGACAACTGCAATTAGTCTGGGGAGTCAAACCCTTGCTGGTGCTGGATTTGCCCTCCACAGGTCAGACATTTCAATCTGCGATGAATGTCGCCCAGGAAAAAGAGTTACTATCCGACGGAGATTTAGTGGTGATGACCGCCGGTACTCTGCAAGGGGTTGCTGGATCAACGGATTTGATCAAAGTTGAGGTAGTCACAGCCGTTTTAGGCAAAGGCACCGGTGTCGGTTTGGGTTCGGTGAGTGGCATGGCCAGGGTTGCTCGCACTTCTGCGGATGTAGCGAATTTCCACGCTGGAGACATTTTGGTAGTAGAGCGCACCAGCGCCGATTTTGTGGAGATGATTCGCAAAGCAGCCGGTGTGGTGACGGAGGACGAAAGTTTGACTTCTCACGCCGCAATTATCGGTTTGCGCTTGGGCGTGCCGGTGATGGTGGGCGTGGAGAATGCGACGCGGGTAATTCGAGACGGAACTATGCTGACGTTGGATATGCAGCGGGGTTTGGTTTATTCCGGGGCCAGAGCCGGCTCAAACGAGGGGGAACTGGTCGTTTAAGAAGTTCTGAGTTGTGGAGTTTTGAATTAAATTCTACAACTCATTGCTTTTTTGTTGGATTTGTGCTACCATTCATAATCGTCTTGCCGATGTAGCTCAGTGGTAGAGTAACCGATTCGTAATCGGTCGGTCGCGGGTTCAAATCCCGCCATTGGCTTTGAGTTTCAGGATTTTTGCGAAAACGAAGCCATTAAATTTAACGGTTAATTAGGTTTGTAGTGAGGACTTTAGTCCTGATTGATTAATTAACGAAGAGAGAAGAAAGGACTTGGATTCCGAACGATGGAACGGTTAATTAGGTTTGTAGTGAGGACTTTAGTCCTGATTAATTGATTTTACTTCGGAGGGCGAGGGACGCGAGAACTCAGCGGGCTGAGGATTTGATTCAGGGCGCGCAATTGTTCGGCAGTACCCAAACAAATCAGCATATCTCCTCCTTCGATCGCAGTTTCTCCAGTTGGCCCCACAATCAAAGTCCCGCCAGCCCGCCGCACCGCTAAAACTAAGGCCCCGGATTGCGATCGCAACTTGGCATTTCTCAAAGTTTCTCCGACGTAAACACAACTATTCGGATCTACCAGAAATTCTTCCATGTAAAAAGAACTATCGGTTCCCGTCAGAACCCCATCTAAAAAATCCATCACTTGAGGGCGCAAAGCAGCCGCCGCCATCCGCTTGCCGCCGGTAATGTAGGGGGATACGACGGCATCGGCGCCGCCCCGCTGCAACTTCTTTACAGCTTCTTCTGTGGTGGCGCGGGCGATCGCCCGTACCTTCGGATTCAGAGTTTTCGCCGACAGCACAGTGTATAAATTCTCGGCATCCGACGGCAAAGCTGCTACGATACAAATTGCGCGATCGATCCCCACATTCAGCAAAATTTCGTCCAGAGTCGCGTCTCCCTGCACCGCCTTGTACCCCAGCGCCAAAGCAGCCTCTATCGACTGTATCGCCAAATCTACCACCACAAAAGGGATATTTTCTGCCTCAAATTCCAAGGCAATCTGCCGGCCCGTGCGCCCAAAACCGCAGAGAATATAATGTCCGCTCAAAGAATCTACCAAACGCCGCTGCTGCCTAATTCTTGCTCCTTCTTGAAAATAGCCTTGAATTAGCGCTTCTGTAAAGCGGTTAACGATGAAACCAATCACCATCACACCCATCAAAATCAGGCACATGGTAAACATTCGCCCGCGGCTGCCGAGGGGGTGAATTTCGCCATAGCCGACAGTTGCTAAAGTAAATACAGTCATATAAGCTGCATCCAGCAGTGACCATTTTTCCACTTGCCAATACCAGAGAGTACCCGTGCATAAAACGCCACCAAGGGCGATCGCGCCGCCCGTTAACTCTTTTTCCAGATGCTGATACTTTTGCTCTAGAGTTGAATACACCTATCGCCCTGACCTATTACTTATTAGCTGCTACCAAATTTAAGCATATCAAGACTTACGCAAAAACCCGGTTCCTGGGAGTAAATCTAAAATCTACAATCTTAAATCGCCTGATTGATTTTCAATCCCGTCGCAGAGGTGGCGGTTGCTGGAATTGGCGATCGGATTTGTCTGAAAATAATTGCGGGCGACCTTGCAACCCTGCACCAACAAATCGTCAAGATTAAAATTCCACAGCATCACCGTACCGTCAGCACTAGCACTAGCGATCGCCTTACCGTCAGGACTAAAACTCGCACTCCAAACAGCATCCTTGTTACCTTTTAAAGTTCCGATCAATGTGCCATCAATTTTCCACAACCTCACCATTTTGTCTGTGCTTGCAGATAGCAACATTTGACTGTCGGGACTAAAGCTAATATTTGTCAATCCACTTGTATGTTGCAAAATATTCAGCGGCGGGCCGTTTTTTTTCCAAAGTCTTGCAGTTCCCCCAACACTTGCAGCCGCTAGCATTTCACCATCGGGACTGAAACTTACACTCAGAATTTTATCACTTTCCATATGTAAAATTCTGAGCAATTTGATATCGCTACTAGCCTCAATAGACTGCTGTTTTTGCAATTTTTCCACAAGCTTTGTCAAACTCCAAAGTTTAACAGTGCCATCAGTACCAGCCGCAGCAAGTATCTGACCGTCTGGGCTAAAACTAGCGCTGGTTATCCAACCTCGCTCCACTTTTAAAGTTAAAAATTCTGCACCGTTTATTTGCCATAACTTAAGAGTTCCATCCGCACTTGCTGAAGCAATAATTTTACCATCGGGACTCAAACAGACGCTTGTTATTTTACCGTTATGTCCTTTTAAATCATGAATCAATTTCCCATTTTTTTGCCAAATTTTGATTGTTTGGTCGTCGCTGGCGGAGACAATTATCTGACCGCTCGGATTGAAAATTGCACTTCTAATTTTATCAATATGCCCTGTCTGTGTTGCTTGCAAAGTTCCATTAGTTTGCCAAAGTTTGATAGTATTGTCATCGTTAGGTGTAGCCAGTATGTGACTGTCGGGGCTGAAACTCACGAAAGCAAGGGTACTGGTTTCACCCTGCAAGTGGCGGCGTTCCCGAAAGCTGTAAACTATTTGTTCTAGGGCGATCGCCACTCGTATCTGAATATCTGAACTCACTCCGAGCGATCCTTTCATTTCTGTAACTGCTCTGATGCTTTCTAGCAAAGCTTCTTCTTTTTTATCCGCAGCAAATAGCGTTTCTGAAAATAAACTGAGAGTCAGAATTTTGTTGTTTCTTTCCTCAATTGATGGTTTTATCCAAAAACCAAAAATTAATATTGAAATCAGTAATGCTGAACTTACCGTGAAAATTTGTACTTTCAGTCGTTCTTCGCGCCAGAGTTTAAGTTGAGTAGCTTTTCTAAGTTTTTGCTCTAGGGTTAGTTGTTCTAATAACTGGTTTTCGCGACGCAATAGTTCTATTTCTGCTTGAGTTTGCTGTTCGCGATCGCGCAATTTAGCAAATTCCGCTTCTTGACTAGCACCTAAAAACTGATAATCTGGGGTACACAAGCTTTTATTTGCCGCCCATTTTCTGGCATCTTCCAGTGCTTGACCGCGCAACAAGCGAGATTCGTCTTGACAATTTGTAGCTATCCATGCTGTTAGGGATTCCGCATAGGGGCGCAAGTCGCCGAGTGCTTTTTCTACCCAAGTTTGGTTGAATATAGCTGCGTAAATGCGGTTGGATACGGTTAATTTTCCGGCTCGTTTTACTACTAATCCGCTCAGCCGCAATTCTGTTTGTTCGGGAGTATCATCGGCCCCGATCCCCCCTGCCCCCATTAGGTCAGGGGTTTCTGGCATTTTCTCCCCCCTTGTTAAGGAGGGTTGGGGAGGTTCGCAGGGTGGCAAGATTTTTTGATATAGTCCTAATAAGCTACTGGTGCGGTGCTGACTTCTGAAAAGGCGATCGCGAATTGTTTTGAGGTGTACAGGTTCATCGGATGATTCCCAATTATCAATAATATGAGATTGTACTATTTCAGCAATTAATAATTGGTTCGTAGTAAGGACTTCAGTCCTTCTTGCATCCGTTGAATCACATACAATAGAAGTATCTCCTAAGCATTTGACATTTTGCAAAATTAGCTTGCAAAGCTTTTGAGTCAAAAATGGCTGCCCTCCCGTCCAGTCCAAAATCTCTTTTAAAACCTCTTGAGGATTGTCAACTTTTCCCTCTAACCCCTTGGCCAAAGGTAAAGCTTCCTGTAATTGAAAGCCGTACAATTCAATAGCTAAACCGATCTTAAACGGCGTGCGAGTTACATCGCAAATCAAATCCGATGGCGAAGCTACTCCCAGCAAAGCAAAAGTTAACCGCTGGTATTCAGACTTCTGAGCGCGTTTGTTGTAGCAAGCTCTAATTAGGGAAAAAAAATCATCTAGCGGTTCTTTGAAACTGATAATGCTATCAATTTCATCAATAAAAATGACGATAGGTTGAGCAATTTTGGCTAGCAGCAACTCTTCAATTAACTCTCCTAAACGCTGCACAGGCGGCATCAACTCTCTCTCCCGCCACCAAGTCATAAACTCGACAGGGTTAAACAGGTTGAAATTGCACAAAAGCTTGTAAGCGACACCGCCGTACCACTTATCCAGAGAGACTTGCTGGTTGCCAATGTCCGAAAGGTCGATCGTAGCACAAGTAATGCCATCAGCCGAGAGCTTTTGTACCGTTTGAACTAATAAGCTGGATTTGCCCATTTGTCGGGAATTGAGAACATAACAAAACTCTCCAGCTTTGAGAGCTTCATACAGTTCTAAATCAGCTTGTCGCACTACATAAGTAGGTGCATCTTGCGGGAGACTGCCGCCGATTTGATAGTGGTAATCGACTGTCATGATGTTGCCTAGAATTGGATTATCTTGTCACTTTAGTTGTGCCTTTGCCAAAAGCAATTTTACCATTCTCATAGGTAGGTTCGGCTGGTTTAATTGTACCAGGAGAATCAGCGTCGCACAAGATTGATGCTGTTGTCATTTTATCTTTAATCGCCTTGGTATCGACTTCTTTAGCAGGAACTACAAAGACACCGCCGATAAAACTTTTCAGTTGGGGTTGCTTGGAAACTCCATAATTAAATGCTGCTTGCTTGGTTGCACGACTTGAATATTGGTAGTTTTTTGTTTCACTTTTAAGCCCAAGCCCCAGTGCTTCAACTGAATTGGCAAAACTACCTTGTTCTGCAAAGTAGGCTTGCTGACCTTTGTTCATTGAGCTAACATATTGTTTTGATTCTGATAGCATTTGTCCTGATTGGCTCCGATTCCGGAATGATGGAAAAGCCACAGCAGTAATTATCCCAACGGATATCAAAAACACTAAATATCCACAACCCGTAGCAATAGGTGAATTACTACCTGACTTAGAATTTTGCTGACTCATAGTATTCTATCCTCTTTGTTTGTAGTAAGGACTTTAGTCCTGAAAAGCTTAATTAAATTCGGCGAGGCAGAGCCTCTGAATCTGCATTCCCAGGCAGAGCCTGGGAACGAACAACGAACAATACTCATCTCTAAGCTCGCGCTTTTTGTACCTCTTTTCGCTCAAAGGATGTCGGCTGAATGAGTTTACTTCCGATCGCAAAATAGCGCAATTCCACCCTAGTAAACTTGACTCCCCAAGGATCTGTCGTTGTATCCAACTCTTCCACTAAAGCATTATTAATCTCATGGCGCGCCGTGTAAAGTTCCTCGACAGATAATTTAGCAATGTGAGTCCGAATGGAAAGAATCAGCATATTTAACATCGCTTCCTTGAGATTCTGCACCTTGTAGGAAGCTTTTTCTAAATCAATTATCCGCCAGTACACAATAAAATCAACAGTGATGGAAACCCGATCGCGCGTGGTGCATTCTTGGGGGGGCAGCCTTAAAATTTGCTCGCGCAGAGTTTGCTTATAGGCGACTTGCTCGACAAAGGGAATCAAAAATGTTATACCCGGTTCGAGTTTTTTGCGATCGTACTTTCCGAAAATTTCAACTAATGCCTCATCTCCTTGACGCACAATTTTTACGCTACTCGCTAAGGATACTCCGGTGATGGCAAACAACATCATCAAAAAATACTGATACATTGTAAATCTCCTAAACAGTTAACAGTTGATAGTTGACAGTTGATAGTTGACAGTTGATAGCGAAGTTAATTTCAACAGTTGAGAGATGAATTGAGGTAGCTGCAAAAGTCATCCCAAATTTTAGTTAAATACTCCCTTAATTTCTTAGTCCGCGAAGGCGGACTTTGTTTGTGTAGAAGCGATTTCAATCGCCGATTGATTGAGGACTCAACAAACCCAGATTTAGCTGTTGATGTGAATTAATCTGTCAGGTACAACAATCAGCGTGTTTCCTTCCCGGCGCAAAACGTAAACTTTTTGCCTGGGTGCGATCGCCCCTTGGGAGTCTTCGTTGCGAGCTTTCCAAGAAGCACCTTCATAAATCACCATTCCGGTTTCTCCAGGGAAAATTTCTGAGATAGTTGTCGCTTCGGTTGCTTCGGGAATCACAAATTTTTTACGCACAATTAAAATTGGTCGAATCCAGATGCTCAGCGCCAGGGCTATCCCCATCCAGTAGAATATCTGCCAGTCAAAATCTTCATACATTACCATTGTCCAATTAAACTGGAAGGCGATCGCTCCTCTCCACAAAATAAAGGATTCAATTAAAGCCGCTACTCCCATCATCAGCACATAATATCTGTATTTTTGTGGCTGAGTTTTGATGATTAATAGCTCGATCGCACCGAGTACAACTCCGAGAATCAACCAAAATATCGGCGGTGTGATTGTGAAAGTTGGTTGATTAGTTACTGATGCCAGCGACCAAATTATGATAGAGTACATCAGAATTCACCTCCTTTTGACAGCGCTGAACCTTGTTATTTCTAATCTAATCAGGTGGTTATTTGAGTTGGCGACTGAGTTATTTGAGAATTCATCGACTTTTCATCGACTTTAGGGACGGCTATCATTTATGATGGTTTCAGTGTTTTGATTGTGATAAGCAATGCCACGATCGCTAAGGGTGCGCGAAGAGTGCATTCGTGCAGTTAAATCCTGTCTCCTGAGAAATGGCTTTCCCAGTCAGAAAATCCTGGCTGAGGATTTAGGGATGGCCCAATCTACTGTCAGCCATTTTTTGAATGGCAAACCTGTGGATTATGCCAATTTCATCGAAATTTGTCGCGGATTGGGGCAGGAATGGCGGGATTTAGCCGATTTTGAGGCGAATTCAGAGCCGGAGGAGGTACGGGTTGTGAGGGCAAAAGTGGCGATCCTCTTCGAGGACTTCGCTAACGCCCGATCGACCTCAAACAACACTCTTTCCCAGCAGTTACACGAAGCTTTGAGTGCCGCCAGCCACGAAGTTTTTTTTATTAACAACAGCAGCGACTCATGCTCATATTTAAAGCATTGCGATTACTTCCTGCTGCTGATTTCCGAAGAATCTGGCGCTAGCGAAATGCTATTAGAACAAGTGCAGCTAGCCAAAAAATTGCACAATTTTATTGCTCAAAAACCAGCAATTTTACCCATTTTTATTGAATCAAATACACCGCTTTCTTTTGATTTACTGAGCTATTTGGCAGGAATTCAGTCCTGGCTGTGGCGCGGTGCGGGCGACTCATTAAAGTTATTATCCGAAATTTTAACCATTATCAAAGAAGGTCGCACATCGTTAACTGCTGACCATGAATTCGCTGTAAAATGGAACGCAATTACTAGCACAAAACAGTCAATAATTCAACCGTTGCCAGCAGCCGCGCCAGAATTGCCGGGAGGACAAGTAGAACTGGCTTCTCGGTTTTATGTCGATCGCCCTCCGATCGAATCGCGCTGTTACGAGGCGATCGCCCAACCGGGAGCCCTCATCCGCATCAAAGCACCCAGACAAATGGGCAAAACTTCCTTGATGGCGAGGATTTTGCATCACGCAGAAGTGCAAGGTTCTCGCACAGTAGCGCTGAGTTTTCAGCTAGCAAATAGGAGAATATTCGCTAATTCAGATACATTTTTGCAGTGGTTTTGTGCTAGCATCGGTCAAGAGTTAGGAATGCTGGAGCAGTTGCCGAAGTGTTGGGAATTAGCCGATTTGATTGGCAGCAATCAGTGCTGCAAGGCTTATTTTGAACAGTATTTGCTTTCAGAATCCTCAAAACCTCTGACGTTAGGTTTGGATGAGAGCGATCGCCTGTTTGAATCGCAGGAAATTGCCGATGATTTTTTTGGGTTATTGCGAGCTTTGCACGAAGAAGCAAAACGGCGAGATATTTGGAAAAAGTTTCGTTTGATTGTGGTGCATTCAACAGAAGTTTATATCCCGCTGGATGTAAATAAATCGCCGTTTAATGTGGGGTTGCCGATTGAATTGCCGGAGTTTGATTCGCAGCAAGTGCAAGAGTTAGCAGCGCGACACAAACTGAATTGGAGTGCGACAGAAGTTGCAGAATTAATGGCGTTAGTAGGAGGACATCCCTATTTAGTGCGGCTGGCAATGTACCGGATTGCCCGTCAAGATGTGAGTTTAAATCAATTGCTGAAATCAACGACAACGGAGGCAGGAATTTACAGCGATCATTTGCGTCGGCATTTGTGGAATTTAGAAAAATATCCAGAATTAATGGAGGCGATGAGAGAAGTTGCGAGTGTGTCAAAGCCAGTCCGATTGAGGTTAGAATTAGGGTTTAAATTGAACAGTATGGGGTTGGTGAAACTGGATGGCAATTATTGCAGTGCGAGATGCAATTTGTATGAGGAGTATTTTCGCGATCGCCTAGAATGCAAATAATGCCTATTTAGCCGATCGCCAAATCCACACTAACTTCAAATTCGGGAAATGCCAGCGGCGAAACTCGATCGCCCCGCCAAAACCTCAGCATTAAACTGTAACCGTTAACCGTTGGCTGGCGGTAAACCTCCAAGCAGTTTTCCGGTAAATTGACAATCCATACTTCCTGAATTTGCGATCGGGCATAAATAGGAAGTTTCACGTCTCTGTCATAGTCTATAGAAGTGTCAGCTACTTCTATTAACAGCAAAACTTCCGATGGTAGGGGATGGGCGGTTGAATAGTAATCGGCGCGAGGTTGCAGCAATACGAGATCGGGTTGCGGTTCAGTTCGCTGGCTGACTTGAATGGGGTTTTGTACAGTCACGATCGCCCTTTCTTCTGGAAGCCGGCAAAAGATTCGGGTAATGCGGTTCACACAACCTGCGTGACGAGTTCCAATAGCTGCCATTTGCACAAGTTCTCCTTCTATCAATTCTACGCGGTCGCCCTCTGAAAGAATCCCAGCTTTACCCATCAGATGGTATTCTTCTACTGTGAAAAGTCTTTTGAGCAACTGCACTGCCATAATTTACCGTTCCTCTAACTATTCCTTCAATTATAGTGGATGGAAACACAGCTATATTAGTAGCGGTAATAAAAGATTACAACATTGCTGGGCATTTTTTTTAAACGAACCGCGAAGGCGCTAAGGACGCTAAGGAAGAGAAAAGAATAAGGCCAACTAAAAAATATCTATCAATAGAATGGTGTAGGCGGCTGACTGATTCGCTATCTTGAAATTAAGTAGCCATAATCTTCAGCAATCTGCAACGGTTGGCTGTGGTGGCAGGCAGCACAATCATCTGAGTTAACATAACTTGATTCCATGCAAAATACCGCAGACTTACTCCCAAAAATCGACTCGCCGAGTCTTCCTAAAAATCAACCCGCACTCCCTAATTACGAAGCAGCCGATCGCCAATTTGTCAATTTGCTAGAGGCTGATGATTTAGACAAGACGGTGGCGGCAAAACCTTTACTCGTCAGCGATTTTGAAAGCGCGATCGCGGAGGCCCTGCGATCGGCTTATCAAGAAGATTCCGACAACGAGGCCGCGCACCGCTTCTTGCAGCGCGTGCTGTACCGCATCAACCGCCTCAACTTTTTTTGGTACGACGATTTGCGCCGCTACAACAACGAGCGATCGCACTATTTGCGTTCCGTGCGCGATCGCATCGAATCACCCTGGCAGCAGTGGGAAACCGCGCAAATCGACGTTGCAGCGCTGCAAAATATCGAGGATGTCAAACAAGCTCTGCGCGATCGCGCCACCGCCGATGTCGATCCAGAACTCACTGACATCGATCGCTACCTGCGAGAACAGATGACTGAAGGGGGATACAGACACCTGCTGGCGATCGCCTCCTTCGACGGTTTAGTGGAAGCCAGCCGCGTTTCTCGCATCATCGGCGGTGCCGGCAACGAAATTCAGTCAACGCTGACGCGGGTGCTGATCGAAGAATACGGCGGCGGTCGCTTAGCCCGCAAGCACTCGACTTATTTTGCCCAAATGCTGGCAGAATTCGGGATGAGTACGGAACCGGAAGCCTACTTCGATTTAGTACCTTGGGAAGTGCTCGCCAGCATCAACCACAACTTCCTGCTTACCGAACGCAAGCGCCATTTTCTGCGCTACAACGGCGGACTCACGTATTTTGAGGTGGCCGGGCCCGTCGCTTACCGCAATTATCTAGCCGCGGCGCAGCGTCTGGGCCTCTCCCAGGCTGCGATGGGTTATTGGGAACTGCACATCCGGGAAGATGAGCGTCACGGGCGCTGGATGCTTGATGAGGTGGCGATCCCGCTGGTTGACAGATACCCGCAGGAGGCGTGGGAATTGGTGTTGGGATACGATCAGGAGAAGTCGATCGGCGATCGCGCTGGGTTGGCTGTAATGCGATCGATCCAAGCGGCAGAACACAATTAAAGGGCGATCTCGTAGGGTGCGTCAGTCACAAGCTTTAACTCAGCTAAAACAGTGTGTTTCTGACGCACCCTACCGGGGCTTTATTTTACAAAGCAGTCAATAACTGAATTAGCTCGATCGACAAATCTCTTTGCGACTTTTGCTGCTTTTTAAACAACACTCCCGCCAGGAGATAGATATTTTCCGAATAAAAAGCCATGCCCTGTTTTCTGAGATGGGCGATCGCGCTTTTCACCTTCTGCTCCGAACTGTAATACCCAAAAGTTAAAGGTGCAATCTCAAAATTCGCCACCGAGTAGCCTCGCTCCAAGGCATAATCAATCAAACCCACAGGATTAGAATAGCTAGAAACCATCAGCAAAACTTGGTCGCAGTCCAAAGACAAAAGTTTTTTAGCAATAGTAGAACCATCACTTCCCCCGTGCAGCAGCGGCTGGTAAATCTGAGCGTCCGCGGCCGGCAAGTAAGGCGGATTTGAGATTACACAATCCGCCGACTGGTATAAAGACGAATCAAAAAAAGAGCAATTGTGGACGGTGTATTGTTGGCTCAGTTCGTATTGCTTAATTTGAGATTCAGCAATTTTCCAAGCTACATTATTCAGCTCAAATCCCTGTATTTCTCCATCAAAATCGCTTCTCAGTAAAGACTTAATAACTGGACTTCCCTCACCAGAACCAAACTCTACTATAAATCGAGATTTGTCGGTGGCATTTAACACTAAACTTTCCAAGCAGTGCGAGTAAAAATCAGATTCTTCCGGGCAGTGAAATACCTGTTTGAGAGGAGGGGATGAAGTGAGCATAAATTCTGTAACAAAGTTTACTTTTTTTAAAGTATCCAATAAACAAGAATGCAGCCATCTGTCGGAAGAGCTATTTTATAAGCTATTTAAATCTCTCTCTTCCTGTTTTACCAAGTGTCAGCGAATAACTGTTACTTGGGACATATCATAAAACTGACAAGATTAATCCGATTGACTGATTGCAATTATAGCGATTGCTGTTCATATAGGTACATAAGCAACTAATCGTAAATTTTAATTGTGTGAAAAATATGACTTTTTTTAATTATTCAGTTCCCCCCCTGCGCCGCAAACAGCTTAACCTTGAAGTTCAGGATTTAGAAGGGCTTTGGCAGGTGAAATTCCCCCTAGGGAAAGAACGATCTTACTCAACATTTTATACTTGCCTCGATCGAGCTTGCCTGATGTGGAGCTTGCTGTTAATACCCATGTTTGGTACGGCACAATTTTTGCCTGTTAGTTGGATGTTGCAAGCAGGTTTGTGGTCGGCACTCAGCCTTGTAGGTACAGTGGCTATGGTAAGCTGGACGTACTGTTGGGTCAAAAAAGAACGCCTGACTTGGGTGCTTTACGGTTGGGTAATACTGATGTTATTAGGATTGCTGCTGACCGACTTGGGCATTTTATTGGGGTGGGCAAAACTGTTGGCAAATCTCTGTCCTCTGTGGTTGGGACTGAGCGGAATCGGGTATTGGGGGACGGGATTTGCAGTGCGATCGCGTGCGCTGTTATCTGCAAGTTTCTTTCACCTGTTGGGGATTTTAATTTGGCCTTATATCGGCGGTTGGTCTTTCCTGTTTACAGGAGCCGTAATGGTATTTAGCTTGCTCGTTTTGGCTCAATTGCAATGGGATATGCAACACGCGGCTGCCGTGCGCGACATTAGCTGCTCAACAGGAGGATTTAGCTCGGGAACAGGGCCGCCTCCGACAGCTATCAACCTAAATCGTTACCCGTCATCCATACACTGCTTGGTTAGTAGTGAGGACTGAAGTCCTCTGAAAATGCGGACTGAAGTCCTCACTACTAACCTCAATCACATTGGTTTGTAGTGGGGAATTTATTCCTCATCAGACCCGAGAGGACTCAAGTCCCAACTATCAAACCCGATCGAGGTTATTTTAGCGGACACGATAGGACTAATGACTAATTGCCACCAGACTGTACAGATTTGTGGGTTTGGTTGGTATCGTCACCTTTGTGATGCCACCCGCCGTCACCTTGAACATACTCAGATTTTACGCTATTCCAAGCAACGCGAGTCGCCGCGTCTTGGCTCATTCCATCTTCGGTAGCGCTCGCCAAAGCAGCTTTAAAAATATTCTGCGCTCCTTGGGGCAACTCTTGTGCTTCTGAAGGCAATGTGTCAAATGGTTGTTCTGGCATAGTTGACTCCTATTATTAAACATAAATCCAATCTTATATACGCTCGGCAACTACTTTCCTCTCTCTCAAAGCAAGTTTTAAACAGCATATTTATCAGTCCGAAGACAGATGTAATATTGAAGTTATTTATGAATAAAAATCAATTAAATTGTCGTTGCTGGTGGCGCCGGGTTTGGGTAATTTCCGCGATCGCACAGCTATAAATCTGACTTCTGCTTTTTCACCTGCGAACTCAGAAAATACGTCTGTGCAGCGATTACTAAAGCGATACTCACTCCAAAGGGAAGGATGTTCGGATCGCCCTTCCACTTAACTGCCTCGCCGAGAAACAATACGCTCAATACGACAACTATCACGCTGGTGAGTTTGGTTTTGAGGTCGTCGATGGTATGAATTTCCAGCCAGTTGGGTACTTTAATCCGCTCGTCAATAAACAGCTCATAAAGTCCAAGTGCCGTAATATAAAATACTGTGGCTAGCAGAAACAAATCTACAACTTCGATAAAGGACAAAATCAGTTGTTTCGAGTTTTCGCTGGAAATCGGCCCTGTAGTTATAATGTAGCCGATGGTAGCGATCGTTTCCAGGGCACCGTAGATCAACAGCGTTACAGAGGCTGTAAAAGAACCGAGTACAGCGATTAACATGAGATAGCGACTTCTGGCCAGAATTCGATGCAGCATAGTTGATGTCAGCTTGGGAATTTTGTAAGAGAACAACCGCTCTCTGGCATACCTTTGAGTTTACTATATCAGGGTTTGGTCGATCGCACTCACAATCAATTCTGACGGGTGTGCGCCACTGGTTAATCGAATGTCGCGCACGGGAGCCGCTGTCATAGCCGCGCTCTCGCCTTCGGAGGAATGCAGCGCCAGTCAAAGCTGACTCAACAGCCTTGCCGTTGAAAGGTTGCTCGCGTTGCAGGCGACTCTGAGCGATTTTGAGATTGTGTAGTTTCCTGGAAAAGTTTGAGCGGTAGACTGCGAGGCTCAAAATTGCCAGCAGCAAGTTAAGGAAAAATAGCGCTCACAAAAATCTTAAACTAACTCATCTGGTGGAGCTAAGCGAGGGAAACGCTCAGCCCAAATTTTTCAGAAAAACCGGGTTTCTCTGCCCATCCCTAAGTTTTGATGTAGCTAATTAACTGCCAAATCAAATATCATCCACCATCTGAAATAAAACACCATTTTGCCAAATGTTCCTAAAGATGAATGGCGAACCTGCACTATAAGTAATACGTTATAAAATATTGACGTTGCGCTGTAACTTCCCCTGGGGAAAATCATTGAGGGTACGGAAAAAAAATGCCTCCCTTACCTTTACGATACGGCAGCGAATGTGAGAAAAGTTGCAGGTTACGCTGTCAATTTGACGCCGCGGTTTTGGCAATCAAAAGCGCTCGTAGGATTCTCCAAGGTAAAAGCAAGCATAACCATGAAATATTCTAAATTGTTGAAAGTTGTTTTAGCAGGCGCTTGTACTTTAGGTTTAGCAACGGTTTCCTTAGCAGTGCCTGTTTCTGCCCAGTCGGGTGGCGGTGCAGGTGGCGGTGCAGGTGGCGGTGCTAGCGGTACAAGTGGCACAAGCGGTACAAGTGGCACGGGCACAAGCGGTACAAGTGGCACAAGCGGTACAACTGGCACGGGCACAAGCGGTACAACTGGCACAACTGGTACAGGCACAACTGGTACAGGCACAACGGGTACAAGTGGCACGGGCACAACTGGTACAGGCACAACGGGTACAAGTGGCACGGGCACAACTGGTACAGGCACAACGGGTACAAGTGGCACGGGCACAAGTGGCACGGGCACAACTGGTACAGGCACGGGCACAACTGGTACAGGCACGGGCACAACTGGTACAGGCACAACGGGTACAAGTGGCACGGGCACAACTGGTACAGGCACAACCAGTACAGGCACGGGTACAAGCGGTACAAGCGGTACGACAGGCACGGGTACAAGCGGTACCACCAGTACGACAGGCACGGGTACAAGCGGTACCACCGGTACGACAGGCATCGGCACGGGTACAAGCGGTACAAGCGGTACGACAGGCACGGGTACAAGCGGTACCACCAGTACGACAGGCACGACTGAGACTAATTCTGGAGTTTTGAGTGAGCGGCGCGATCGCCCCAACAATTTGGGATGGTTGGGCGCCCTGGGCGCGTTAGGTTTGCTCAACTTGTTTCGCAAAAAAGGCACTACAGTATCCGATCATCGTCCATAGTTGCGGGCGATCGTACTATTGAAAACTTAGAGGCTTAGAAATTCATGACTTCACTCAATCGCAAAAATTTGTTCGTAAAATTGCTTACTGTTGCCGGAATTGCCGGGGTTAGTTCCTTGCTCGCCGTGCCCGGATTCGCCGAATTGAACCGCCAGACTCACGGCTCCAACAATTCTAATTCTGCTAACTTGATTGCGATCGATCCCAACAACAATACCAATCCCGGCGGGCGTCCTTCGGACTCTACTGGTATCGATGCAAACACCAATAGCAATCCCAGCAACAGTCCTTCGGACTCTATAAATAGCCCCAGCAACAATAATAATCCCACTTCCTCGGAAGCTCCTGTGAGCGATCCGAACAACAATACCAATCCCGGCGGCCGTCCTTTTGACTCAACTGCCCCCACCAACAATAACGATCCCGGCAGCCCTAGCAACACTCCAAATAGCCCCAGCAACAATAACAATCCCGGCCGTTCTCCCAGCTCTTCAACAAACAACAATTCTCCTAATTCTCTCAGCAGCAGAGACAGCAACTTTGTGATGCAAGCAGCTCAAGCCGGTATGCTGGAAGTGCAGCTCGGCCGGCTAGCGGTGCAGCGCGGCTCTAGTGCTGCTGTCAAACAATACGGGCAAAAAATGGTTGCGGAACACACGCAGGTAAATCAAGAACTGATGCGGTTAGCAATGCAAAAAGGCGTTGAAGTACCCAAGCAGATCAGCAGCCAGAACAAAGCTATGACCGATCGACTTTCGGGACTTTCCGGTGCAAATTTTGACGCAGCTTACAAGCAGGCGATGATCGACAGCCACAATCAGGCTATTGCTTTGTTTAAGGCTCAATCTCAACAAGGACAAGATCCCCAGTTGAAGGCTTGGGCTACCCAGAAATTGCCCAACCTTCAGGCGCACTTGCAAATGGTCAACCAAATGTTGGCAGATGTCAGCCAGCCTTAATATTAGCTAGAGTCCGATCGCGTGCAAATGCGATCGGACTCTATTTTTACTGATCCGGAACTTAGCCTAAATTAATAATTTTCTCACGGGCGATCGCACTTCACCGCCGATTTATTCAAACAACCAAAAATTAGTCCTCAGTGTCCACAAAAACAGTCACAGCCGCCACAGCAATCAGCATTTCATCATTTTTATCCTTCAGAGAGGCGATCGCCCTTCCAGGCACAATCATCCCCCCTTGCTCCACAATCAGAGTTTTGCTACCAAAAGGCAGCACCGCCAAAACCTCGTCGTGCCGCACTTGTTCCGGATAAGGAACAGCCACCTTTACCTCAACAATCATCTGATTCGGGTCAGTCAAACCAGCCACTTCCCAGACGCCTAAGAGAGCATTATGGGCGATCGCATTTCGTACAGCCCTGGCCGCCGCTACAGTCGGTTCCTGCCCGTGCTGGTCTATACCCATCCCCATTTCAATGATGAAACATTTACGTGCCATAGTTGCCCCTTAGTTAATTTTTATTTTTAGTCGTTAGCGAAGCTTCCAAAAAAGGAGCGCACTCTTTCTCCAAACAATTATTAACCAAATCGATCAATATTTACATTATTTTCTCAATCAATTCAAACTCTTAGATTTTTAAATTTATCCCTTTATAAACAATAAGATATTGTGGGGTGGGCCGGAGAGCCCGGCCCAAAAAAGATGAAATTCCCATCTGCAACAGGTTAACAACAAAACACTCATTGCAATTAAAAAAAATCCCCCAACCGACAATCTCACAAGCATAGTTCATCAGTCATTTTCAATCTAAAATCCAAAATCCTAAATTTAAAATCGTCTAACTTATGGTAATATAACCAAAATCACCATTCCTCGCGGACTGCCAAACTCATCGCCAGCTTGAATCATGGATAGTTTTCTCCCAATTGCCTACTTTCAAAACCAATTTCTCCCATTTGCCGACGCCAACATTTCCATAGCCACCCACGCCCTGCACTACGGAACCGGAGTTTTAGGCGGGTTGCGAGGAATTCCCGACCCCCAAAATGCCGATCGCATCTTACTATTTAGATTAGACCACCACTGTCAAAGATTAAGTCAAAGTGCCAGCTTCCTCCACTGCGATTTGCCAGCCAGCAAAATCCAACAAATAATCACTGATTTTGTCCAGAAAAACCAGCCCACAAAATCATTTTACATCCGTCCTTTTGTCTACACATCCAGCTTAGGAATAGCCCCGCGACTGCACAACGTAGAAACAGACTTCTTTGTTTACGGATTAGAACTATCAGACTATTTACCCAAGGGCGGAGTCAACTGTAGAATTAGCTCTTGGTACCGCCAAGAAGACCGCAGCTTACCCTTAAGAGGTAAAATTAGCGGCGCCTACATCACCTCAGCCTTAGCCAAAACAGAAGCAGTAGAATCCGGCTTCGACGAAGCGATTATGATGAACACCCAGGGAAAAGTCAGCGAAGCTTCAGGAATGAACATATTTATCGCTAGAAACGGCAAATTAATTACTCCAGGTTTCGACCAAGATATACTCGAAGGAATCACCAGAGACAGCGTAATCACCATCGCCCGAGACTTAGGAATTGAAGTCACAGAAAGACCAGTTGACAAATCAGAACTGTTGATTGCTGACGAGATTTTCCTATGCGGAACAGCCGCCAAAATTACGCCAATTAACCGAATAGAAAATTATCAATTGCCCAAAAGCCGACCCATCACCGAAAAGATTTTGGACAAACTGACGGGAATTATCGAAAATCGCGACAGCAAGTACCAAGACTGGGTATTTCCCATTAGTTTGTAGTGAGGACTTCAGTCCTCTCAGGACTGAAGTCCTTACTACGAACCTTTAGGACTGAAGTCCTTACTACGAACCTTTAGGACTAAAGTCCTTACTACGAACCCGTTTTACTCACACAAAACAGCCGCATGATGGCGAATGTGATCCTCCATAAAACTCGCCACAAAATAATAGCTGTGATCGTAACCTTCCTGCATCCTTAAAGTCAGCGGCTGTCCCGCTTTTGCACAAGCAGCCGCGAACATATCCGGCAACAATTGCTCGTCAGCAAGATAAGAATCAGCCGTGCCGCAGTCAATCAAAATCTGACGGTTGTCTTGCTTTTCCAGAACCAACTCGCTCGCATCCCAAGCCCTCCAACTCTCTTTGTCACCACCGAGGTAGTGTCCGAATATTTTTTTTCCCCAAGGGCTGCGCACGGGCGCGCAAATAGGCGCAAAAGCCGAAACAGAAAGATAGCGATCGCCATTTTTCAATGCGCAAATCAAAGCCCCGTGTCCGCCCATCGAATGACCAAAAATTCCCTGTTTTTCCGGTATCGCTGGAAAATTTTCTGCGATTAAATTCGGCAATTCATCAACCACATAACTGTACATTCGATAGTGAGAATTCCAAGGTGCAACTGTCGCATCCACATAAAAACCCGCGCCACTTCCCAAATCCCAACTGTCATCTTCCCCAGGAATGCCAGTATCGCGCGGGCTAGTGTCTGGTGCAACTAACATTAACCCGTATTTTGCCGCGAATTGCTGCGCCCCCGCTTTTGCCATAAAATTCTCTTCCGTGCAGGTTAAACCTGATAGAAAATACAGGACTGGTACGGGTTGAGTTTCGGCTTGGGGCGGATGATAAACAGTGAATTTCATTTCGCTGTTGCAGGCTGATGATTGATGGCTGTAAAATCCTAGTTTGCCGCCAAAACTTTTATATTGTTTTTCCAGTTTAAGGAATTTAGACATGGTATTGGTAATTGATAATTGACTAATTAATCGCACTCGCACACTCGTTCCCAGGCAGAGCCAGGGAACCAGTTAATTGCTTATTCCTTCTTCCTTCTTCCTTCAAAATGTCAAAACTGTGCGAATTGACTTGCCTTGGTGCATCAAATCAAAGGCTTGATTAATTTGGTCGATCGGCATTACCTGAGTTATCAAACTGTCAATGTCAATTTTACCATCCATGTACCAATCAACAATCTTCGGAACATCAGTTCTGCCCTTCGCCCCACCAAAAGCCGTGCCTTTCCAAACCCTACCAGTTACTAGCTGAAACGGGCGGGTACTAATTTCTTGACCAGCTCCCGCTACCCCAACAATGACGCTGACGCCCCAACCTTTGTGGCAGCATTCTAAAGCTTGGCGCATCACATTAACGTTACCTATACATTCAAAACTGTAATCAGCTCCGCCTTTGGTTAAATCTACCAAATAAGGCACTAAATCGCCCTCAACTTCGCGGGGATTGACAAAGTGAGTCATGCCGAATTTTTCCGCCATCTCTCGCTTGTCAGGATTCAAATCTACGCCGACAATCATGTTAGCTCCCACCATGCGAGCCGCTTGAATTACATTCAAACCAATGCTGCCCAAACCGAAAACTATGACATTAGAACCGGGTTCTACTTTCGCCGTATTGATAACAGCGCCGATGCCGGTGGTGACGCCGCAGCCAATCAAACAAACTTTATCAAAAGGAGCGTCATCGCGGATTTTTGCTACCGCAATTTCTGGCAATACTGTATAATTAGCGAAGGTAGAAGTTCCCATGTAATGGTAAAGTTTCTGCCCATCTATAGAAAACCTACTCGTGCCGTCGGGCATCACTCCCTGGCCTTGAGTCACGCGAATTGCTTGACAGAGATTGGTTTTGTGGCTCAAACAATATTCGCAGTTGCGGCATTCGGGAGTGTAAAGTGGAATTACCCGATCGCCCTTTTTGACACTTGTCACTCCCGGCCCAACATCTGCCACAATCCCGGCTCCCTCGTGGCCTAAGATAGCAGGAAATAAACCTTCGGGATCGGCGCCGGAAAGAGTGTAAGCGTCTGTGTGACAAACACCCGTCGCTTTGATTTCCACTAGCACCTCGCCAGCCCGGGGCCCTTCCAGATCTACCGTCTCAACGGTCAAAGGTTGACCGGCACTGCGAGCAACTGCTGCTTTTACTTTCATGCTTTCCCCCTGCGATGATTTGTTAAATACCCCGTCAATATGTATTCTATTACTTAATGTCAAAATTGCAGCAACTCTATGACAAAATTAATTGTAATTACCGGAGTCAGTCGCGGTCTCGGTCTCGCCATGACCGAAAAATTTATTGAATTGGGACACACAGTTTTAGGATGCGCCCGTTCTTCCGAAGCGGTGGAAAAACTCAAGCAGAAATATAGTGCGCCCCACCATTTTACTTGTTTGGATGTCGCCAGCGACGAGCAAGTCAAAGCTTGGGTAACAGAAATTCTGATTCATTACTCGCCGCCCGACTTGCTAATTAACAATGCAGCTTTAGTCAACAATCCCGCGCCGCTTTGGTTAGTCAGCAGCGAAGAATTTTCGCAGCTAATAGATGTTAATATTAAAGGTACAGCTAATGTAATTCGCCACTTTGTCCCGGCAATGATTGCCAGAAAAAGCGGCATAATTGTCAATTTTAGTTCTGGTTGGGGAAGGTCAACTTCGCCGCAAGTCGCGCCCTATTGCGCTTCTAAATGGGCGATCGAAGGACTGACGCGATCGCTCGCCCAAGAACTCCCCCGAGGCATGGCTGCGGTTCCTTTGAATCCGGGGATAATTCACACCGATATGCTGGACATTTGTTTCGGAGAAGATGCGGCAAGTTACACGTCTGTCAAAGCATGGGTGCAAAAAGCAGTTCCTTTTTTGCTGAAGTTGAAACCTTCAGATAATGGAATGCCGATGACCGTTCCAGGTTGATAAATAAGTTGGTTACAAATAAAGATTAGATGGGGAGGGCGGGTTTTGCACTTTTCTACTGGCTTGTATCAGAGATTATTAGCTAAACCCGCCCCTACAATATACTAGGTTTTTTTGCCCTTACTTACTTAAAATAGTAAAATAAGATTCCAGTCTGATCCAACGCCAGAACTCTTTCCCCAAATAGCCACTGTGAACTTGCCGCTAACCTCGCCCTCGCAAACCGAAACCCGCAAAGCAGACCACCTCCGGATCTGCCTCGAAGAAGACGTACAATTTCGCGAAACTACTAGCGGACTAGAAAACTACCGTTTTGCTCACTGCTGTTTGCCAGAACTCGATCGCACCCAAATCGATTTAACCTCCACATTCCTCGGCAAAAAACTAGCCGTACCCCTGCTCATATCGTCAATGACAGGCGGCACAGAACTCGCCCAGACAATCAACTATCGCCTCGCCGATGTCGCTCAAACATACAAACTGGCAATGGGAGTCGGTTCCCAGCGATGCGCTGTCGAAAACCCTCAACTAGCTCCTACATTTGCCGTGCGGCGCCGCGCTCCCGATATTCTGCTATTTGCTAATATCGGAGCGGTTCAATTAAACTATAATTACGGTTTGGAAGAATGCAAAAAAATCGTTGACATTCTCGAAGCAGATGCCCTTATTTTACACTTAAATCCGCTGCAAGAGTGCGTTCAAACTGAAGGTGATACTAACTTTAAAGGGCTGCTCGATAAAATTGCTAAATTGTGCGCTAAATTACCAGTACCGGTGATTGCCAAAGAAGTCGGCAACGGTATTTCTGGAAAAATGGCACAGAAATTGCTCGCGGCTGGGGTAAGCGCGATCGACATTGCCGGAGCCGGAGGCACTTCTTGGGCGAAAATAGAAGGAGAGCGAGCCAAAGACGGCAAGCAGCGCCGCTTGGGCGCCACCTTTGCCGACTGGGGAATTCCGACAGCCGAGTGCGTTGTCAGCACCCGCGCCGCAGCACCGGATGTTCCCCTGATTGCCTCTGGAGGCTTGCAAAACGGCTTGGATGCAGCAAAAGCGATCGCCCTGGGCGCGGATGTGGCGGGACTGGCGCGGCCGTTTCTGCAAGCCGCAGCAGCATCGGAATCAGCCGCAGGCGTTCTAGCTGAGGTGTTAATTGCAGAGATTGCTACCGTGATGTTCTGTACGGGCTGCGCTAACTTGGATGAGTTGAAACATTCTGGGGTTTTGGAAAGGTTAAGATAGAAAGATGTCAGTTTGCAGTAGTTAGTTGTTAGTTGTTGGTCGTTAGTTGTTAGTCGTTAGTCGTTAGTTGGTAGGGGCGGTGCCCCCGTGCCCGCCCTCTTAGTCGTTAGTCGTTAGTCGTTAGTTGTTAGTTAGTCGTTAGTTGTTAGTTGGCAGGAACTAACCAATAACCAATAACCAATAACCAATAACCAATAACCAATAACCAATAACTCATAACCAATAACCAATAACCAATAACTCATAACCAATAACCAATAACCAATTATCTAAATGAAAGATTTCCTAAAATATACTTGTGCAAGTTTGCTGGGAACCTTCCTCGGACTGTTGCTGCTGGGCGGCATCGGATTGGGGGGACTGGTACTGCTAATTGCTGTCGCGGCATCGTCGTCTAAAGATTCAGGCCCTCAAGTTAAAGATAAGTCTGTATTGGTATTAGACCTTTCTTTAAATATCACCGATAGCAAACCGAGCCGCAGCACCACCGCGGCGATTCAAGAAGCGCTTTCGGACGAGTCTGGCGATGCTGTGACGCTGCGGACTGTTTTAGATGCGATCGAATCTGCGAAAAAAGACCCGAAAATCGTGGGTATGTATCTCGAAGGCAGTTCGGACGCCAGCAGCAGCGGGTTTGCTAATCTCAAAGAAGTTCGATCGGCATTACAGCGTTTCCGAGATGCCAAAAAACCCATTTTTGCTTACGAAATGGACTGGAACGAGCGAGAATATTACCTCGGTTCAGTGGCCAACACAATTGCTATCAATCCTTACGGCTCTCTAGAACTCAACGGTTTTAGCAGTCAAGCCATGTTTTGGACTGGTGCTTTGGAAAAATACGGCGTAGGAGTGCAAGTCACTCGCGTTGGTAAATACAAGTCAGCCGTCGAACCGTTTTTGCTCAAAAAAATGAGTCCCGAAAATCGCCAGCAAACTCAAAAGTTGCTGGGAGATATTTGGGGCGAATACCTGAAAACTGTCGGGCCAAGCCGTAAATTGACCGTTCCCCAACTGCAAGCGGTGGCAGATCAGGGCGGAACTTTGATGGCTGACGAAGCGCTCAAAGGCAAGTTAGTTGATAAAGTTGTCTACTTTGACGAAATTGCAACCGAACTCAAAAAACTCACAGGAACCGATGGAGAAAACAAATCTTTCAAGCAAATTAGTTTGAAAAACTACGCGAGAATTGCTGAGGATAAAAACTCGACTCGCGCTAACAAGAAAAACCAGATTGCTGTACTTTACGCTGAGGGAGAGATTGTAGACGGGGAAGGCGGCCCGACTCAAGTAGGAGGCGATCGCATCGCTCAAGAAATGCGGAAAATCCGAGAAGATGACGACGTAAAAGCAGTAGTTTTGCGCGTTAACAGCCCCGGAGGCAGCGCGACAGCAGCCGAAGTCATCGGGCGCGAAGTCGCGCTGACGGGCAAAAAGAAGCCTGTTATCGTGTCGATGGGCAACTTAGCAGCTTCCGGCGGCTATTGGATTTCTATGGGTTCTAGCAAAATCTTTGCCGAAGCGAGTACGATTACCGGTTCCATCGGTGTTTTTGGAATGCTGTTCAATGCTGAAAAGTTGGCGGCTAACAACGGTATAACTTGGGACGTGGTGAAAACTGCCCGCTTTGCCGATACTAACACGATTTCCCGCCCGAAAAATCCTCAAGAATTGGCGAATATTCAGAGAGTAGTCGATCGCATTTACGATCGATTTATCACCAAAGTCGCCGACTCCCGCAAACTGCCGAAAAACAAGGTGCAAGAAATTGCTCAAGGCAGGGTTTGGTCTGGTACGGCTGCGAAACAGTTGGGTTTAGTCGATGAAATTGGCGGCCTAGAAGATGCTGTCAGAGAGGCGGCTAAGCAAGCTAAACTTGGCGACAATTGGCAGTTAGAAGAGTATCCAAAAAGTCGCAGTTTCGAGGAGAGAATTTTGGAAAGACTTTCAGGAGTTCGCGTTTTGCAACCAGTCACCAAACTCGACCCGCTGACGGCCGAAGTTAAGAAAATGCAGGATGAATTGGCTGTTATCAAGTCGATGAACGACCCGCAGGGAGTTTACGTTCGCTTACCTTTCGACTTGCGGATTAATTAACTTTACTTTCAACCCGCTTGGAGTGGGTGAGTGTTTGTGTCGTAGCGGTTTCAACCGCCTAGTTTCAACCGAGTCCGATATTGAAAAACCCGGTTTCTTCAAGAAACCGGGTTTATGAATACCCTAAAAGTCTACGGACTGGGAATTGGAAATATTTATTATGCTGCACGCTGAGTCAACAATCCCCAGATGAAAAGTACCACGATCGCACCTACGACTGCAAAAGCTATGCTGGGTAGAGTTATTGCCCCGAAGGAAGCTCCCCCGCTCGTCCCCAGCAAGACTTGACCTAGATAACCTCCCACTAGGGCACCCACAATTCCTAAGCCTGTTGTTGCCAGAAAACCACCACCTTGAGTTCCCGGATAAATGGCTTTGGCGATCGCACCGGCAATCAGTCCTAAAACGATCCAAGCAATAATACCGCCCATGTCTTTTTCTCCTGAGTGCTTAACTTTGGTCTGCCTTGTCTTATGTTCTAAGAATAACAACTGATATCCCGCCCTTTCCTCTACCGTAGGGAGGAACCAAAAGTGGTAGAATTTCTGATCAATCCTCGGAATCTGAGGCTTTTTAATCAGTCAAAAGAGTTATAGAAGAAGCCAGAAGCCAGAAGCCAGAAGCCAGAAGGAAGGCTTTAATTATCTAGGAGAAGGAGAGAAAGCTTTAGTTATTTAGCAGAGAAGCAATCGACCGATCATGTTTGTTTGTCCAATCCCAGAACGTCTTAAACGTCGCGCGCTGTTGGTAATAACCCAATTTTTTTAACGAAAAAAGGTAATTATGTTCCAAGCCGAAGGTAAATAAAAGAATTTTTTCTGGGACTTTTTGTGTTTTACTGGTAAAAAAAATTACAATAACTCTGTCAAATTAGGAAAGTTGGCCCCCGATGAATCTGACACTGTGCACGATCGTGAAGAATGAAGAAGCAACACTGTCGCGGACTTTGGAGAGCGTTAAGGGTGTTGTTGACGAAATGGTTGTAGTAGATACCGGTTCGGGCGATCGCACCCGTGAAATTGCCCGAGAATCTGGGGCGAGGGTTTATGACTTTGAATGGTGCGACGACTTCGCAGCAGCGCGCAACGAGTCTCTGAAGCACGCCCAAGGCGACTGGATTTTGGTGTTGGATGCCGATGAAGTTTTGGTACCGGAGATTGTACCTCAAATTAAGCAGGCAATTACGAGCGATCGACTGCTGCTAATCAATCTCATCCGCCAAGAAATCGGTGCATCTCAATCTCCCTATTCCCTGGTGTCGCGCTTGTTTCGCAATCGCCCCAACCTCCGATTCTCTCGCCCATACCACGCTATGGTAGACGACAGCGTGGCTGAGATTTTGCAGCGGGAACCGCAGTGGAAAATAGCTTCTCTCCCCGATGTGGCGATTTTGCACTCTGGTTATCACAAAGATGCGATCGCCACCAAAGGTAAATTCCAAAAAGCTCAAGCAGCGATGGAACGCTATATAGCTTATTATCCAAACGATGCTTATGCTTGCAGCAAATTAGGCGCGCTGTACGTAGAAAGCGGGCAACTTCAGCGGGGAATTAATTTATTAACTAGGGGCTTGACAGCTACCGCAATTGATGATTCTATTGTTTACGAACTCAACTATCATTTAGGCATTGCTTACCGCCAGCAGCAGCAATTCGTTAAAGCAAAAGAACACTATCAAGTCGCAATTAATACAGATGTCTTCCCGGCGATCAAGTTAGGTGCTTACAATAATTTGGGCAATTTGTTCAAAGATGAAGGAGATTTGCCAGCAGCAGAAAAAGCTTACAAAGCAGCCTTGAAAATTGACCCCAATTTTGCCGCAGGTCACTACAATTTGGGACTGACACTAAAAGCGGCCGGAAATTTGGCAGATGCGATCGCCTATTATCGACAAGCAATTAAAATCGATCCTAAACACGCCGAAGCTCATCAAAATTTAGCAGTAGCGTTGCTAAAAATTGGTAAAATGCCTGAGAGTTTGGCGGAGTTTAAAAAGGCGATCGCGCTTCACGAACAGCGCCGTCCTTTTGAAGCAGAACGCCTGCGTCGGGGACTACAAGAAATGGGGTTAATGTAACTGAGTTGACATCCACCCCGACCTATTTGTGGAACAGACAAGATCCCTGTTCATGAAAATGGCAAAAATGTAAGATGGCACCAATAAAATCAAGCAATTATCTCTACTTTACCAGTATCCAAATCGTAGCGTCCTCCAACTACTTTAAGTTTACCTGCTTTAACTGCTTCAGCTATAATCAGCGATGATTGTTTTAACTGATTTACGCTCATTTTCACATGAGCTCTGACAGCATTATCCCAGGCATCCCCCGGCTGACCTTTTGTGGCATCAACTGCTGGTTTAATCGCCGCGGCCAAACTGCCAATTTTACCAGGAAGTGGCTTGCCATCTAGAGCTGCTTTGACAGCACCGCAGCGTTCGTGACCCAGGATTACTAGCAGCGGAACACCTAATTCTGCTGCGGCATATTCCATACTGCCGACAACAGCATCATCAAGGATATTTCCAGCTACTCGGATATCAAATAAATCCCCTAATCCTTGGTCAAAAAGAATTTCCGGGGCTACCCGCGAATCAGAACAGCCAAGGATAGTCGCAAACGGATGTTGACCCTGTGCTACTTCTAAAACTCGCGATCGGCTTTGGTCGGGAAATGTGCGTTTTTGGTCAATGTACCGCTGATTCCCGTCCATCAATTTCTGGAGTGCCGCGTCAGGAGTGATGTTTGAGGTTGTCTCTGTGTTTGCATTGGCAGCTTCAACTTTTAAGAGTGCTGGTGCAATGGTGGCCATCAGTGTCCCTGCACCAGCCATCAAGAGGGCACTCCGCCTGGACATCCTGCCTGTTTTTTCTTGGTCAGTCATCGTTTATAACTCTGTTTAAGCGTTAAACATTCTTAGGATAACATATAGCATAAATTTTGACTGATTTTTTTATTTTTTCTTTAGAAGCAGTCTTTCTTCAATAAAAAATATTCATTCATTAATAATTATAAAATATTCCAACCTAAATATAAAATAAAAGCTATAATTGGAAATTAACAATAATTTTGCTCAACAAATCGAAATGGCTTACGTTGCCAGTATTCATATCTATCCGATCAAAGCCCTTGACGGCATATCGGTCGGTCAAGCGACTATTCTTGCTAGTGGTGCTTTAAAGGGCGATCGCTCTTTGGCAATCTGCGATCGAAAAGGAGAATTTGTTAACACTAAGCGCAGCAGCGGAGTCCATTTTCTCCGCTTATCCTTTGATATCAAACAAAGAATTGCCGGTCTGAAAATTCAAAACACCGAACAAGAAATCTTTTTTCATGTAGATAGAGAACGCCCTGAGATAGAATATTGGTTGAGCAACTACTTCGGGTTCCCCGTCACGTTAATTGAAAACTTGCTCACAGGCTTTCCAGACGATACCGCAGCACCGGGGCCAAGCATTATCAGTACCGCAACAATTGCCGAAGTTGCATCTTGGTTTCCGAGGGTTTGTGTTAACGAGATGCGCCATCGCTTGCGAGCTAATATTGAAATAGGAGATGTCCCGGCTTTCTGGGAAGACCAACTTTTCGGAGCAGCCGATGAAGTTGTCAGGTTTAAAATAGGCCCAGTAATATTTGAAGGTATTAATCCCGGTCAGCCCTGTATCCTATCTACACGAAATTCTGCGGCGAAAGAACTTTATCCTAATTTAAAAAATGTACGGACAGCCAAGCAGAATGAACTCATGCCTGAATGGGCAAAAAAAGGGCATTTAAATCACTTTAGTCGGCTGATAGTTAACACGCGAGTGCCACTTCAAGCAGCAGGAAAAATAGTACATCTAGGAGATGAAGTTCAAATCCTCAGCGTCAGCAAATCCCTATTTAATACCATTCCTGATTAGTTTTATGAGGATTTGATTCCAAATTTAGTGGCATCGTCAGGTGACTGTTGACTGTTGTTACCAATTCCCTGCGCAGGCCCATGCCCTGCGCAGGCCCATGCCCCATCCCTCCGCTTCGCTTCGCCCAATTACCTTTGATTTCTGTTGGTATGATAAACTGCGATCGGTCTGTCAATTCCTTTAAAGCGGAAATCTCCCATCGGCTCAAAACTTTCGGGCGATCGCAGCAACTTGTAAGTAGCTTCGCTCACCACGCATTCCCCCGGGAGACAAATTCCCTCCATCCGAGCAGCCAGATTAATTGTCGAACCCAACACAGTATAATCAACTCTTTTAGAACTGCCAACATCCCCAATAATCGCCTTACCGCTGTTAATAGAAATCCGCAATTGCAGCCGTTCCCCCAAACTATTATTTGCATTGAGTTCGTCAAGGCGGTTGAGCATTCCTAAAGCGGCCGCCACAGCGCGATCGGCATGATCCGGTTGAGGTTCCGGCGCGCCAAAAAATGCCATAATACAATCTCCAATAAACTTATCTAAGGTTCCTCCTTCCCCAAAAACTTCTTGCAGCATTTCCTCAAAAAAACTGTTGAGCAATCCCGCAATTTCAGGGGGACTCAACCGTTCCGACATCGCAGTAAAGCCAACAATATCTGCAAACAAAATACTGATTTCGCGTTCCACAGGCGGCAGGCGGTGATTAATTAAAGTTCCCGTATTCATTAAATGCTGGACGACAGCCGGAGAGTGATAGCGTTCCAATCTTTGCCGCATAGTTTCTTCGGTGCGGAGTTTCTGTGTCAGCAGCCACCGCTGCACGCTGGAAGCGACGATATTTCCTAAAGCTGAAAAAAAGCTCAAGTCTTCATCTCCGCCTAGATACCACTCTCTAGATGTCAATTGAGCGTCACCGTAAAGCACTCCAAAAACTGTATTTTCATCCCAGAGAGGAACAGCTATCGCCGTGCGAATTCCTTTATCGATCATGCTCAGATTGTCGTCAAACTGTTCGTCAAACTGAGCGTCGGCAGTTTTGAGAGCAACTTGTTCTTCCAATACTTTGCGGCAAATAGTGCGGCCGATCCAACTGCCGTCAGCGGGGATATATTTATTTTTAGCTGTGGTTCTGGCGGCAGTTTTAACTACTTCCAATTCGCCGTTGTTTTGGAAGTCTATCAATAACGCCAAACGTTCAATGTTTTTGATGTCGCCGAACACGATTTTCTGGACTCGATCGAAAATTGCTTCGATGGATTCAGCGGTGTTCAAATACTTAGCGATATCGACCAAGTATTTTAAACGTGAGATAGCTTGTTCGTAGTTTTTTTCGATTTTTGTGTTTGGTTCTATCCACTGCTTTTGCAGTTCTTTGGCTTTGCCGAGGATGGTCACTCCTTCGGGCATGGTGCCGATTTCGGGAAGTTGGGGGTCGGAGCGATCGGGTAAAACGACAATCAAATTTATCCGGTGTCCCAAATAAATAACATCGCCCTGATTGACTAAGTGAGGTTGGTTGAGGGGACTGTTGTTCAGTAGCGTCCCGTTGGTACTGCCCATATCCTCAACTAGCCAATTCCCTGAAGCTATTTTAAACAAGCGGGTGTGGTGCCTAGAAATGTCAGAAAAAGGCAGTTGCAAATCGCATTCGAGCAACCTACCGATAATAAATTCGTCACCCTCGACAGGCACGGTTTTTTCGACGATTCCATTAATTTGCAGTTCCAGATTCAGTTCATTCATACAAAGCACCGCTGTTGAATTTTCAAGGCTTTTACAAGACTTGAATTCATCCGTTGACACTCTCCCGCGAGTCTTATCAAGCCGGCGGCAACTCTAAAGTAAGCTGACCCAACACACCTGTTCTAAAATCGTTTAACATCTGCCGCGCCGTTCGTTCGACATCTCCTTTATACCTGTCTTTTGCTACCTCATGCAAATAATCTTCACCATTACTAGATGCTATATCTAATTTATACCTGGATTTAAAACCAGCTACTGACATCAAAGTTTCATCAGCAGCCTCAAGCTCTAGGAGCAAATCTACCATAGCCGCAGCTACTACCTGATTGTCGTAAGCTGCTTCGCCAATATCTTCGCAAATAGCTAATTTTATGGCATTTTCTTGATTGTTAATGCGGGTAGGGATGATTCCGGGGGCGTCTAATAACTCAATTTCGTCAGAGATGCGAATCCATCTGAGCGATTTAGTTATTCCTGCTCTGCGGGCACTGTCCACTACTCTCTGCCCTAACAGCCGATTGATTAAAGCAGATTTTCCGACATTGGGAAAGCCCATTACTACGGCGCGGACTGGGCGGGGCAGCATACCTCGATCGAATCTACGTTTATTTAGCTGCACCCCAGCCTCCTGCACAGCATCGGAAACATCGTGTACTCCTTGGCCGTGTTCGGCATTGGTAAAATAGGCAGTTTCTCCCTGGGACTCAAACCAGGTTTCCCACGCGTCGCGGGTTCGAGGCGTAATCATATCCATGCGGTTGATCACCAATACTCGCGCCTTGCCGCCCACCCAAGTCGGCATTTGCGGGTGGTAAGTCGCTAGTGGAATGCGGGCATCTCGGACTTCGAGCACCACATCTACGCGCTTTAGCTGTTCTTTTAATGCCCGTTCAGCTTTGGCAATGTGACCGGGATACCAGTGAATTTTCATAATACGAAGGAAGTTCGGCAACGAGCAATGTACGGGATGTAACGGATGGGCGAAAAAAGGAATCGAGAAGAAGGAAGAAAGAAAGAAAGAAAGAAGAAGAAGAAGAAGAAGAAGAAGAAGAAGAAAGAAGGAACTAACCGCAGAGAGCGCAGAGAGAAGAGGGAATAAATAAGGAAAAGGGATTAAGGAAAATGCAAGAAGCCATAAGAAATAGTTCTCTTTCTTTCTTCCTTCTTCCTTCTTCCTTCTTCCCTCTTCCTTCTGTTAAGGCACAATCAAAACTGCACAAGGAGACAGATTGATCACCCGATTGGTAACGCTGTCAGACGCTCCATCATCGGTTAAACCCATCCCCCGACAGCCCATCACAACCAAATCGGCCCCAATTTCGTCAGCCACATCACAAATCGTGAAAGCCGGTTTGCCTTCTCGTTCTATGATTTCAGCTTCGATTCCCTGCTGGGAAAACATCGATTGGGCCTCCGACAGCAGTTTGGCGACTGCTTCGGGAGAACTCATCACCTCTCGCGGCGCCTCGCCCTCCTCGGCTGGGGGTTCGACTACCGACAGAATAACTAAACGAGAGCCGTAGGTTTTCACAATATTGACAACCTTTTCCGCCGCTTCGCGGGCTTCTCGGCTTTGATCTACAGGAAATAAGACAGTCTTGAACATAGTTCGCATTTCCCGGACACGGACTCCGATAAAATATTTACGTTGAGCCAATCAGTGCCGTTTGTTTCATCTTCCGTTTTTTGTACGGGCGCGGTTGAATGCGTCCGAGGCCCCAAGTGCAAGTGACGAGTGCCGCCATTTCAACGGAATTAGACAAAAACACAAATATTAGGAGGTTAATCCTGTGACAAAAAAAACTGTAGCAAATTTATCGGCATCGGACTTATCGGGCAAACGGGTATTGGTGCGGGCAGACTTTAACGTGCCGCTCGACAACGGCAATATCACCGATGATACTCGCATCCGGGCTGCTCTGCCGACTATTCAGGATTTAGCGTCGAAGGGCGCTAAGGTCATTTTGTGCAGCCACTTCGGGCGTCCCAAGGGTGTGACGGAGAAGTTGCGCTTGACTCCGGTTGCTAAGCGGCTGTCGGAATTGTTGGGGAAGGAAGTCAAAAAGACTGACGACTGTATCGGCGATGAAGTGGCTGCTACAGTGGCGGCGATGCAAGATGGCGATGTAATTTTGCTGGAAAATGTCCGCTTCTACCCAGAAGAGGAGGCAAATGACCCGGAATTTGCCAAGAAGTTAGCTTCTGTTGCTGATTTGTATGTGAATGATGCTTTTGGTACGGCTCACCGGGCTCACGCTTCTACTGAGGGCGTTACTAAGTACCTGAGTCCTTCTGTGGCTGGGTTTTTGATGGAGAAGGAATTGCAATATCTCGGTAGTGCGATCGACAATCCTCAGCGTCCTTTAGCTGCTATCATCGGTGGTTCTAAGGTTTCGAGCAAAATTGGAGTCATTGAAAAACTGCTCGAAAAGTGCGACAAATTGCTGCTGGGAGGCGGCATGGTGTTCACGTTCTACAAAGCTCGCGGTTTGAGCGTTGGCAAGTCTTTGGTGGAAGATGACAAGCTGGAACTGGCTAAGTCTTTGGAAGCTAAGGCCAAGGAACGGGGAGTTACTTTTCTGTTGCCTACTGATGTGGTAGTTGCTGACAAGTTTGCTGCTGATGCTAACACTAAAATTGTCCCCGTTGAGAACATTCCCGACGGTTGGATGGGTTTGGATATTGGCCCGGATTCTGTGAAAACTTTCCAAGATGCTTTGGCCGATTGCAAAACGGTAATCTGGAACGGGCCGATGGGCGTGTTTGAGATGGAGAAGTTTGCTGCGGGAACGGAAGGAATTGCCCATTCTTTGGCGGGGATTACTAAAACTGGTACTACCACAATTATCGGCGGCGGTGACTCGGTGGCGGCTGTGGAACAGTTGAATTTGGGCGAACAAATGAGCCACATTTCTACTGGCGGCGGTGCTAGTTTGGAACTGCTCGAAGGTAAGGAATTGCCTGGTGTTGCGGCTTTAGATGAGGCTTAAATCTTCGGATAGCAGGTAGAAGATTGAAGGCAGAATTCAAGACAATTGTCAATTAAAAAAAACTTAATTTTTTAGTTTTCTATGCTATTGAAATTTCTGCCTTCTCCCGACTTATATTGTCTCCACTAGAACCAGCTTCATAAAATTGGTTTGTAGTGAGGACTTGAGTCCGCATTCAGAGGACTAAAGTCCTCACTACAAACCTTTTATATTGGGGTTATTCAGGGACATAATATTACTTTTCCCAGCCGCAAGTCTAGCGATCGCAAATTTTGCGAGTATAATTGGTCTGAAGTGGCAGTGAGGTTTGTTTGTGAAACTTAAAATCTTGGCAAGTGTAACGGCAACTGTAGCAGTTTTAGCTCCGTTTTTGCTGGCAGCTCCCGTCAAAGCTCAAAATCCAGATCATGTCCGGCAATTGCTGGAAACTAAAGAGTGCGAGGGCTGCGATTTGAGAAATGCTGATTTGTTTAAGGCGAGTTTGTACAGAGCTAATTTAAAAGGTGCTGATTTAAGCGGAGCAAATCTTTATGAAGCTAATTTGCTGGAAGCTGATTTGAGTGGTGCTAATTTGGCGAATGCTAATTTAGTTAATGCGGAGATGTATGGGGCTGACTTGGACAGTGCTAATCTGCGAAATGCGGATTTGTCTAATGCTTTTTTGGGGCGAGCAAATCTGACGAGAGCTGATTTGCGCGGTGCTAAACTTTTTAATGCTAACTTGGGCGAAGCTTATCTGCTGCAAGCTAATTTGTCGAATGCGGATTTGCGGCGTTCGCTGCTGTTTAGAGTTAATTTGAGTCGCGCGAATTTAAGCGGGGCGGATATGTCTTTTGCTGACGTGCGCGATACTAATTTGCAGAATGCTATTTTGTCAAATACTCGGCTTCCTAAGGCTCAATTGAGCGGCACAAATATCGATGCTGCTAACAACCTGCGTCAGGCTGATTTGGAGCGTGCCAACTTGCGGGGTACGAATTTGGGGCCGGGGGTTTGTGTGATAACTACTTTTCCTGATTGTGTTTTGAATTAATGGGGAATAGTCTCGTCTCCCAAGAGAACTATCACAATCAGTAAGGTTTGTAGTGAGGACTTTAGTCCTCAGATTATGAGGACTAAAGTCCTCACTACAAACCATTTTTATGAGGGGTAATTAAGGGCAGGCTTACCCTAGGTTGTTGAGATTTTAGCTAAGTTTGAGGTGGTTTGTATCCTCTTTCTAGGGCAAATTTCACAAGCTGGGCCCGATTTTCTAACTGTAGTTTGCTGAATATGCTGCCTAAATGAGCTTGTACAGTCCGGGGGCTAATAAATAGTCGATCGCTAATTTGTTTGTTAGTATAACCCTGAATAACCTCCCAAAAAACTCTTTCCTCGGCTGGTGTTAGAGGCAAAGGTGCAGGGTTCGGCAATACTGCGACAACTTTTGGCTCCGGCGCCCAGGCGGTAGAAGTTTGCAGCAGCCGAACAATCTCGGCGTGAATGCGGTGGGAGCGCTCTAACTGCGCTTTCACCTTCGCCAAGATTTCTTCAGACTGAAAAGGTTTTACCAGATAATCGTCAGCGCCGATCGCATGACCTTCCACTTTTGACTCAATCTCGCCTTGACCTGACAAAAATATAAACGGGACTAACTGTCCCAACCGGGTAGTACGCAGGCGGCGGCAAAACTCAAACCCGTCCATTTCCGGCATCATCACATCTGAAATGACCAAATCTGGGGGGGCCTTTTCAAAAATTGAGAGCGCTTCAACGCCAGAATTAGCGCATTCAACCCGGTATCCTTGGCTTTCCAGGTACATTGCTAAGACTGTTTGACAGTCTGCTTCGTCGTCAACCACTAATATTCTTTCCATGAGGGCCTTGCACCAATTCACAGTTGACAGTTGTTGAAACTGCGGCTCCAAAAGTAGGAACTTAATTGAGTTTAGCTGCTGCAACTTGATAAAGGTTTTCGCTTTCAAGACGCCACAATTCGTCAAATAGTCCAATTACGGCGCCGAGCCAATAAAATGGTAAGAATTTAGAGGGATGTTGCGGTAAAATCTCCTTCTTCTATTCGTCTCTCTAAAAAGCTACAACTTTTTACAAGAGAGAGTCAACTTTCCCTCAGAAAATAGCAGCTAAAAGAACGAATTTTATTCTATTATACAGAAATCCTGTGAGACTTACACTATTCCTAGACCCGACATGGAAAGGTTTTTAGATTTTTCGGGTTCGGACAGGGGTACAAAAGGGACAACGCGAGCAGGTGCTGCTAGGGGCGGCGCGAACAAACGCTGGTCGGCAACCAGCATACTTTCAATTATCGGTGCGGGTTGGGGGCGGCTGAACAGATACCCCTGCATGATATCGCAGTTGTGCTGTTTCAGAAAAGCTAGTTCTGCTTCTGTTTCTACTCCCTCAGCAATTACTGTCATCTTCAAACTGTGACCCAGTAAAATTACTGCTGTGGTAATTGCAGCATTTTGAGCGTCTTCGTTGGCATTGCGGACGAAAATGCGATCGATCTTTAAACTGTCAAAAGCATATTGCTTGAGATATCCTAAAGTAGCATAACCGGTACCGAAGTCGTCAATGGCAATCCGAATTCCTAAAGCTTTAAGTTCGTTTAATGTAGCGCCTGCGACTGTGGCATTTTCCACCAGAGCGCTTTCGGTCATTTCTAATTCTAAATTAGCAGGCTCCAAGCCTGTAGTTTCTAATATTTGCACGATTCTGGCCTTGAGTTCCGGGTCGGACAACTGCCGGGCCGACAAATTTACTGATATTGTAAAAGGGGAGAACCCCGCCGCCAGCCAGCTAGCGGCTTGAGCGCAAGCTGAAAGCAGTACCCACTCGCCAATTTGAATGATTAAACCTGTTTCTTCGGCTAAAGGAATAAATTCGGCGGGAGAAATTATACCTCGATCAGGATTTTGCCACCGTACCAAAGCTTCGGCGCCGATAACTTGCCCGGTAGCAATATTCACCTGCGGCTGATAGTATACCTGAAACTCACCTTGTGCTAAAGCGCGGCGCAGCAGAGCTTCCAGAGCCAACTTTTCAGGAGAGAACGCACAAACGTTGGTCGATTCGTTAACTAAATCTTTGAGTCTGGCTTCTGCTTGGTGAAGCGCGACTGTCAGCGGTTCAGTAATAGTTTGCCGTTTCGAGACGCGAGAAGCAATGGCCCCCAGCAATTCATCCTTAGTAAACGGCTTGGTCAGGTAATCGTCGGCCCCCAATTCCATCCCCCGACGAAAATCGGTTTTATCACTTTGAGCTGTGAGGAAAATAAATGGAATTGTTGCAGCTAGGGAGTTTTGCCGCAGCGTCCGCAACACGTCATAACCGTCGAGTTCCGGCATCTGCACGTCGCACAAAATTAAATCGGGTATCTCCGAAAGTGCCATCTGCACCCCAAATCGACCGTTTTCTGCCACTATGACCCGGTAACTGTGATATTCCAGGAGTTGCAGAAGAGTTTCCCGGATTAATTCGTCGTCTTCAATGACTAAAATTTTGAGCATGATACTTAGGTAACAGATGGCACTATATATCAGAACCTGACTAACTCTAGCATACTCAAACTAGCGTAGCGAATTACTGATTAGGCCAATTAGCCAGTAAATCATTAGCCATTTGGCTGATGATTTTCCATTGGTTCTTAAGTCACAGTTAAAGAACTGGCAAAAATCGGAAAAGTTCGATCGCTTTCAATACCAGAAAACTGCTGCGCCCGACTATTTTGATAAATCTTTATTACAAAATATCGGTTATTTCTCATAAAAAATGCCGTCAACACTTTCGCGCGGATGGTGGCAAGCTTTATATAATGTCCGGTCAATTCGGCATAAAAAAAGTGTTCGTAGTGAGGACTTTAGTCCTCTGATTTTTATGAGGAATAAATTCCTCACTACAAACCTATTTTATTGTGTCGTTCGAGCGGACATCATGTTATGGACTGCCTTAATTCACAGGCTTAGTGGACGTGGCGCAAAACTTGTCATCTACAATTGCAGAATTGATACTAACAGCCTGCATTGAGGATGAGGGAAGGATCTGGTCTTGCGGAACTACAATTGTCTTTTTACAAACAAGTTGGCTGCTGCCTACAGAGGCAAAGTTCCAAGCATAAAATTCGGGATTGCTGACTGTCGCAGTGGCGGGATATAAACCAAATGCGGTCACTAATACTAATCCCAAAGTTACTAAAGCTACGATCGCGAATCTCAGCATATTCTTTTTGTAAACCGGAAAATTTACCCGCTCGGGATTACCTCATTATCGCCCGATCGCACTTCCTGCGTCAATAGCTGTTATTTCGTCTCCAGATTCAACTCGTAGGCGATCGGCTGCGATGACTGAGAAACCACCACGAATTCATAAAAACCAGCATCATCCAGCGTTCTCGACCAACTCAGCCCCTCTGCATCTTCCAGCAAAGCCTTGGCTTTGTTTGTGTTCCCAGGAGAATAAATTGACAGCAGAGTAGATTTGGGCGGAGCTTGCAAATTCACGCTCAAAATCTGATTTTGGGCGAACCTGGCAATGTAAGCTTTGCCTTCTCCGGGCTTGAGATTGCCCGTGAGGGTCTTGCTGGCAGCGCGGCGGTCAAATTCAACCCTTTCGACAGTTGCTCCTGCTTGTAAAGCTGTGAGGGCGTCGGCGGTAATTGCTTGCCAAATTTGTCCGATCGGCAAATCAAGGATATTGCGATCGCGCGGCTGTTGTGGAAACCAATAAAAAAACTTGGCATCAGCCAAATCGTACAGAGCCCGACTGCTCAAATTTAGCTTGTTAACCTCTGTTTTCGTGCGATCGCGATCCGCGGTGCCGTAACTGCCCAAGCGCGCTCTAGCATCGCTGCTGAGGTTTTCCAGCTTGTCGAGCAACTCGTCGCCGATTTTCTGCCATTTTTCGCGCCATTGGCGATCCTCGTCACCTTCTTTTAACAGCCGCCCGCCCAATTCTGGGTATTTGGCATAGAAAGTCTCGTCTACAAGGTTGACGTAACCATTGTAGAATCGATCGTCAATTTTGAGCTGGGAAAAACGATCGCGCAAAGCATCCTCTTGCTGCTGCTTCGGGCCTGGAGTCACGGGAATTTTCTGCACTTTTGATTGCAGATTTAACACATAATTGCCCGCAAACCAGCCAACTCCGCCCATACTTGAAAGCACCGCCACCACGAACAAAAACATTTGCCAAGCAGGCATCTTTTGCTGATTAGCAATCGCAGAACCTCGCACCGGAGTTCCCGGCAGTTTCGGGACAGGGGCGGGCACAGGTATGGGCGACAACTCCGGTGGCTGCTGTGTGGGCACAAAATACGCAGGTTGCGACGGTTGCGGCTGTAAAGGCGGATTGCCGGAGAGAGCGAGCAAAACCTCGCGAGCCGAGGAGTAACGCTGGTTCGGTTGGTGAGCGAGCATTTTATCCAGCACCAGGGACATATTCGGAGATAGGGAACATTCTGCCCGCCAGTTCCAATTCAGCGTCTGGCTGTCGAGCAATTGATGCGGTTCCTTCCCCGTCAGCAACACCAAAACCGTAGCCGCGAGAGCGTACAAATCGCTGTGCGGATATACGATTCCCATCTGCATCTGTTCGATGGGAGCATAGCCGAGCTTGCCGATGCGAGTCGCGGGGGCGGGAGTATTATTAGTTTCAGCAAATAGAGATTCTACGGTGGCGGCGACTTCTTTGACTCCGCCGAAGTCAATCAGCACGGGCATCCCGTCAGACAGCCGCAAAATCAAGTTGTCGGGGGAAATGTCGCGGTGAATCACTCCCAAGGAGTGAATGTATTCGAGGACTGGTAAAATCTGAATCAGCAGTTGATTGATTTCTGCTTCTATGAACCGCAAACCCTGACGCTTGCGGGCATCCAGCAAAAAGCGGTAGGTTTGGCCTGGTACGTAGTCTTGGACGAGAAATAGGTAGCCTCGATCGATAATACTGACGCGAAACATTTCGCGGAAGCGCGGGATTTGATTGTGTTGCAGCTTGTAGAGGACTCCTGCTTCGCGCTCGAAGAGTTCCTCGGATTTTTGTAGGGCGTAACTTCCTTGTACTTGGGGCGCAAATTCTTTTAAAACGCAGGGTTCGTTAAATCGGTGGGCATCTTCAGCGAGGTAGGTGCGCCCGAAGCCTCCGTGTCCCAATTCGCGGACGATGCGGTAGTGGTTGTGGAGAGTTATGCCGGGGTAGATGGGATTGTTCATTGAAACTTGCGTCGGATTTTTACGCTTGATTGAGGCTGGGAGTTTTGGGCGATCGCTGAATTAATCGTGAGATTAATCTTGACATAAGTTTGTCTGTGTTGATTAGTCGATCGCCAGCTTGGTCATCTCCTGGGGTTATTGTCAAACAAGCGGTTTCCTGGTATATAGCAGTCCTAAATCAGTTGTGTAATTATTGTAGGGGCAACCCCCCGTGGTTGCCCTCTTTACGCTGCCACCGTAGGCCCGCACCATCCACTACCCCTACATACGTACAAATCATTTAGGATTGCTATATGAGTTTATGAATTGTGCTATTTGTGCGATCGCACTCGAATACACGCAGCAATCAACCGTGTTTTTGGGAGGATGGGGGCGCTAGATTGTATCGGGATCTATATTTAATTCTCGCAGTTTCGCGGCCAGGCGATCGGCTCTTTGGGCCTCTTCGTCAGCTCGCCCTGTCTCCCTTTCTGCAACCTCTTCAGGAGTAGGAACCAGCTCTCCTGCTGCTGTAAAGAAACGCAATTTTCCCCCACAAATTCCCAAACTCAAATCGAGCTGTTGACTCCGCAGATATCCTGATTCATTCGGTGCAATTGGTTGATATTCCCCATCTACCAAATGAAACCCAGCTAATTCTAAAGTTTCGGGATCGAACCAAAAGTAATCCAGAGTGCGAAAAGTATCTTGATAGAGTTGTTTTTTAAAGTTTTTATCTATGTTCGCTGTTTTCGGCGACAGGATTTCCAGAATGATATTCGGGTACTTTCCGTCTTCATCCCAAACTACCCAGCTTTTCCTAGTTTTGCGTTCAGTTCCAAGTACCACAAAAAAGTCTGGGCCTCGAAAGTCTTTCGATTTAAGTTGCTTGGGGCTGTAGTAAATAGTGAGGTTGCCAGCAGCATAGAAGTCATTTCTATCTCGCCACAACCATTCTAGACATTTGAACAGCAGCATTATTTGTCGGAGATGCAGTTCTGTTTCCACTTGAGGTTCATCACTATATAAATCGACTGGAGGAACGATAACATTTTCTGGTAGCTCTTGTTCTGGTAGCTCTTGTTCTAGTAGCTCTTGTTCTGGTATTTCTTGGGGAATAGCTAATTCTGCGGTTGCGGACATGGCTGCTTGGGGAGGAGTAAGAGGTTGTGTGTCTATTTTAGCAACGTTTTCATCTGGATGCCCAGGAAAATTTATTCTGAAATGGCGATCGCGCTTTTCGGCAAAAAGTGCGATCTAGCGCCAAACAATTAGTCTTTAAATATTACCAATTACCGATTTATTTCCCATCAGCTTCCCTCAGAGCGGCCAGAATTTCCGGTCGTTTCATGCGCGCCCAGCCCCGTACTTTCCGCTCTTTGCCGATCGCCTTCAAACGCCTTAACGAAAGAATATCGTAGTTTTCCTCCTGGGGTGGAAACGGCAACTCCAACTGTAACTGCGGTAGCTGAGGCTTCTGATGAGGTTTCGACTGCTTCTTTGGCTGCGTTTTCGGCTGCGTTTTCGGCTGTATTTCTGGCTGCATTTCTAAATTAGTCGCGGCGGCTCCCAGTTGGCGGCGGAGCGTTTCGATTTGATTTTTAAGGTCATTTTCTACGTCTTCGAGCGCCTCCGAAACAAATTGATTAATTGTTTCAACTGCGCGTTCTAATTTTCTGGAAATCAGTTTTTCTAGTTCATCCAACTGTTGAAATGCAGATTCAAGATTCATCTCATAAATAACCCCAGATTTAGGAAGGCTATCGCTGCTAGGTTGTTCCATTTTTTTAGCCAATTTATCTACCTTTTTGTCAAATGTTTTTTCAACTTGTTCGAGCAGACGCTTAATCTGTTCTATTTGATCGCGATCAAAATTCTGCTCATTTAGAGCTTTTACTTGTTTTTTTAGCAGGTCTTCATTTCTTTTAACAGATTGTTCTATTTGTTGTGTTAGACTCTCTACCTTTTTTTGAAAGGATAGCTCAAATTGTTGGAATAGAGTCTCAAATTGTGTAGTTTTTTGAGTCGGTTGGGGAGCTAAATTTGCCATTTCTGCTTGAGCAACAGTTACCTCCTCATCGGTCATTTCAAAAACCCACGCCCACATTTGTTCAATGCCGAGTTCTTTGGCAACAATACACCAATCTGAGCCACAGACAACTTCATATTCTTCTTCGTTGCTGTAAGCTTCAGTGGGACGTACAATTAAAGCCATCAAGTTGCTGCCTTGCTCGATGAGACTTCTCCTGAGAGCTTCCCGGCGTTGGCGGGGAATTTCCCCCCGCTGATGCTCTGGTACGGCAATTTGGGAAGTATAAATTTGACTGTGACTAATTGGCTTAATCCGCAAATATTCAGCTATTCGGTTTTGATCTTGCGATCGCTCCATCTTGTTACAAGTCCCCTTTTGTCATCAAAATTATGGTGTTTGGGTAATTATGTATATTTGCACTGTACAGCCTGCGTTTTGAGTGCTGCGAGACTAACCCAAGAACTCTAATTATAGGGTGCGAGACAAACACCTTACCCAGACTGTGCGCTCAGGAGGACATATCGCCGCAGTGCTTTACTGTGCGGCTGGCTGTGCGGTGAGGGCCCGGGCGATCCTCTTCGTTGGCGCAGCCCCCGTAGGGGCGGGCTTCGCTAACGGCAAAACTGACTGCAATTCCTACAAAAAATCGACTGTGATGAGTTTAACTGGCTGGGGGACAAAAATTATACACCGCTTCACTCATCTTTACTTTTTTTGGTGATCGGGCGATCGTCTTTGAGGGCTTCGCTAACGGGCTAGCGTGTTCAGGTGCGATCGCGATTCTGCAAAAAAATATCTTCTTGCGCTTTCTGTACAAAAGATGCTATAAGAATTTTAATGGCGATGGAGCTCGCCAAAACCGCCTTAAGCGTCATTCTTTCCTTGCGTTAATTGAAAGACTAAAAGGCTGATAGCTCCTACTTTTCTGGCTTGCTGCCGGAGAGTAGGGCCGTGAAAACTTTTCACTAATCTCTCATACCTAGCAAGCCTTTGTCCATACTCAGGATCTGGAGAAAGGAATCTCATGTTAGCTAGTGTGCTGTGGATTTTATTGATGGGCTTTTTTTCGTGTCAAATTGCCCGTCGCTTAGGTGTTCCACCTTTGATTGGGATGATTTTGGTGGGGATAGTTTTAGGGCCACAAGTTAGCGATGTCCTTAGTCCAGAAGTGCTGAAATCGGCGGATAATCTACCAATTGTGGCAGTGATGATTATCCTGATGAAAGCGGGATTAGGATTAGATCGAGAAAAGCTGACACAGCAGGGAACTGTGGTGCTGCGGTTAGGAGTTTTACCAGCGGCAATCGAGGCAATTGCGATCGCATTTGTTGCCATGCTAATTTTTAAATTCGACTTTCCCACAGGGTTACTTTTGGGTTGTGTAACTGGCGCAGAATCACGCGCTGTAATTGTCCCTGGAATGCTACGACTAAAAAGTTTAGGCTGGGGTGTCACCAAAGGAATTCCCGATGCCATTCTTACGGGTAGTGCCTTATCTGATGTTTGATTACTGTGTTAATCGGCCGGAAATTACAGAAATTGCACTTTAATCAAAGTAACAAAAGGAGTTTGTCTCATGAAATGGTTTGAGAAATTTGAGCAATTCATTGCATTACCCCAACTCAGCAAGTGGTTCATCATTTCTTGCATAGTTGGCATTCTTTCCGGCTTAGGTTCCGCCGCTCTCCTAGCTTCTTTAGAATGGGCAACAAATTGGCGAGAGTCTCATCTGTGGATTATTGCATTATTGCCAATAGCTGGATTCTTAAGTGGTTGGATTTATCATCGATATGGAAAGAAGGTAGAAGCTGGAAATAATCTTTTACTAGAAGAGATTCATAACCCCAAAAATATTATTCCCTTGCGGATGGCTCCGATGGTGCTGCTAGGTACAGATATAACTCATTTATTTGGAGGTTCCGCAGGTCGTGAAGGGACAGCACTGCAAATTGCTGCATCACTCGCAGACCAATTAACTAGAATATTCCGCTTTAAACACGCCGAACGCCGAATTTTATTAATGGCTGGGATTAGTGGTGGATTTGCTTCGGTTTTTGGAACTCCCTTGGCTGGAACTATCTTTGGTTTAGAGGTTTTAGCAATTGGAACTATTAACCATGATGCTCTTTTTCCCTGTTTAGTTGCAGCGGTTATAGGCGATCGCATTACCTTAGTTTTGGGTTTGCACCATACAGTATATCGTCATGCTCCCCTTGTACCAACGGTAACTCCAATGGGATTAATTTCTGCAATTGTCGCTGGTGCAATCTTCGGAATTGTGGCGATGATTTTTGCTAAATTAACTCACAAAATTAGCCACTTTTTTAAAGCAAAAATCTCCTATCCTCCTTTACGTCCTGCGCTCGGTGGTACGATTGTCGCATTGAGTGTCTGGGCGATGGGATCGACTAAATATATTGGTTTGGGTATTCCTACCATTGTCGATGCGTTTTACTCTCAGTTACCACCTTGGGATTTTGCCGCAAAAATAGCTTTAACTGCGTTAACTTTAGGAGCAGGTTTTAAAGGCGGGGAAGTGACTCCTCTATTTTTTATTGGTGCAACATTAGGCAATGCTTTGTCATTAATCTTGGCATTACCAGCACCTTTATTGGCAGGAATGGGATTTGTTGCTGTCTTTGGCGGTGCTGCGAATACACCGATCGCCTCAACTTTAATGGGAATTGAACTTTTTGGTCTAGAATCCGGGGTATTTATTGCGATCGCTTGTGTGATGAGCTATGTTTTTTCAGGTCATGCGGGCATTTATAGTTCACAGCGAATTGGTTCTAGAAAATACCCTTTTATGTCAATGCAAGAAGAGTTAAAGTTGCCAAATCATGCAAATAATAATTCTTTTGATGCAGAAGAAACTATTAAGTAGTCGCGGCCGCTAACTTTATTTGAGATGGTTCGGTTAATCGGATATGCTGATTACTGATCCTACGCTGTCAAATAAACCCGCGATCACGATGCTAGTCACTTTGGTATTAGTTATTTGGCTGGAAACCGCTAAACAGCAAATCAGTCGAGCAGCAGGTTGGTTTTTACTCGCGGCTTATCCAGTCTTGCTGATGGTCATGTTTTGCTGTAATTCCGATCAACTCAAAAAGAATACTTATGAAAGGTGATCTGTTACAAAACTCTGTTTGGTGGATTTGATGGCATGGGCGGCAAAACTGACTGCAATTGCTACACAAAATCGGCTGTGATGAGTTGAATTGGCTGGGGGACAAAAATTATACACCGCTTCACTCATCTTTACTTTTTTTGGCGTAGAGACTCACTGAGTCAAAGTTGCCACTAGCGACAAGAATTGCGAGTTATGAATATTTGTGCCACTTATCAATTATTTTAATCATTGTTTTGTCGCCTAACCCATCAATACGTTTCACCGCACTTGTAAATGACACAAACGGCTGCACCTTTCGTTCTTTGATTATGCTGTCGATCATGGGAGACTTCAAGCCAGCATCTTTAAAATTCGCCAACAATCCAGATTTATCGAGAGTATTGAGTGCTTCCAACGCCGACATTGATTCGGAAGTTACGTTTGCAACTTGTGGTATCCTCTCTAGCACCACTTGTTTTTCGGGTGGCGACTCGGATTTCAACTCATTAATTCTGTTGGCTAACCCAGCTTCAACTAGAGATACTTGTTGTAAAATTCGGTTTTCAACTTCTTGTATACTCTGTGCTAACACCTGTTTGTCACGGGCATACTCGGCTTTTAATTCATTAATTTGGTTTTCAAACTGAGCTTCAAGATTTGTTAGCCGCTGTTCTAAACTGGATGATGATTGAGGAGTTTCATTTTCACAGGAATTAGGGACTTCGACCAAAGAAACCGGGTTTTTTATTGAATCTGCGGGCTGCGACGAAGTATTTTCGTCAAAAAACTCGGTTTCTGGACTCTCAACTAAATTGTCAGTTTTGGCTGATTTCCTCAGCGCTTGAACTTGCTCTAAAAGCAGTCCTTCATTTTCTGGTTCAAGAATAAATGCTCCGATTGTCTCGCCTTTCATAGGGTTGATTTCCCTGGCTTTCGCCGCAGCGTAGTATTCAAAGTCTCCGTCTACTATTTCGTAGGCATCCATACCGTTGCGGCGGAGAATTATGGGGTTGATCAATCCTCCTAATTCTAAAATTAGTCTGGCTAATTTCTCCAAATCCGGCTCGGAAAAATTGGAACGGGGCACTGTGCAAGTAATTCTTTTCACTGCAACCAGTGACGGAAATAATTTTTTCATAAGTTTTTACCTATTTTTTCCAAAACTTCCTCGGCTAACATTTCAAATTCTTGGGAGGCGATGGAATCTGGCTTAAAGTCGAGCACTGAAATCGGATCGGCGATTTCCATATCTCCCACCATTTGCATTTGTTCTGCACACTTTGCTAAATCGTCTCTCTCGTAAATTACGCTGTCCATGATTTCCAGGCCGTAGCGTTTGGGAATTGCCTCCCTCCGCTTGGGCAAACTGTACTGTACAAATTTAGGATTAGGTGAGATTTTGCAAGGGAGAACGCCTAAAATTGCGATCGGTTGTTTGCCGATTTGTTTTTTGAATCCATTGACTTTTTTAATAAAATCCTTGACATTAATCAGTCCTTGATTGGCAAAAGGTTTTAAGTCAGAAGGAATAATTAAATAATCTGCCGTAATCAGGGCAATTCTGGCGTAAAGATTCAAAGAGGGCGGCGTATCGATCAGTACAATATCATATTTATCCTGTACTTCTGCTAGTTTGTGAATTAAAATCAGTCGGCTGTAATCTAGGTTGTTGAATTCTGTTTCATATTGCATTAAATCAATATGGGAAGGAATCACATCAATTGCGGGATTGCAAAAATTCGATTTGCGAGCTACATCTGCGATCGAATAAAATTCTTCTGATTGCAAAACGTGAAGAATATTGCTATCTTTCAAATCGTCTTGTTCTTCATCCTGAAATTTTACCAAACCAGTCGCAAAGGTGGTATTTGCCTGACTGTCTAAGTCTATGACTAGGACTCTTTTACCTTGCTTGCTCAGGGCTGCGGCTAAATTGACTACTGTTGTAGTTTTGCCAACGCCGCCTTTGTTGTGGTAAACTGCAATGATTTTCATAGTGTTTTCTCTTGTTTGGGGAACGATTAAATCAGGTATTTGTTCCGGTTCTGAGATTTGACTTGGCTCAGGTTCTGCGGTGGCGGGATTGTTTTGTTGTACTGGTATTTCGCTAATTAACTCAGGAATAACTAAATTAAGTTTACTATCTTCCAGTTCCAGATTGTCTTGATCTTTTACAAGATTTAAACTATCTCTGCCAATTAAAGCGATCATTTCATCAATTTTCGTTTCAATATCTTGTCCGGCGCACTGAAATAATAGCTTAATATCATCGGCGACTATAGCGTAGATTCTAATTTCTTTACCGTTAGTTATGAGTCCGTAGCGGATGCTTAAACTTGTTAAGTAACGCTTTAGTTTCCGCAGATGGCGGTCTAATTTTTCTTTCGGATGTTTTGCTTCCATGACTAAACTCATGGGCGAGTTTACATCGAGAACTATGGGGATAACTTGGGTAGCAAAGGAGAGGAAGTCTAGGCGAATATTTCCAAAGGCGATTTCTTGGTGCCAAGTGTCGGGGGTATAGCCCAGTTTTGGCAACAAATAACTGACAATGAGTTTGCTTTCTACTTCGCTTTCGTTGCGACAGTTATTGGGATTGAAAGCCATTCGATTTTAGATTTTAGATTTTAAATTTTACAGTAAAGCAGTGCGGTGTCTATCGCCCCACAAACTCAAGCGCACGCAGTACACACCCCACAAAAGGGTAACATCTATCGCGTTACAAATGCTGCGGATTGTGATTGAGAAAACCCGGCTTGTTAAACAAAACCGGGTTTTTTGGGGATTTATCGCGTTTCAAACTTACTTGGTTTGAGCGTGAAATTCCTCTAATGTCTGATAGCCGCCAGCCGGATTGTACAGGTGACAGTTGTCGGCAATCCGCTTCATTAAAGCCCAAGAAAATTTGGTTTCATAGAGATGAGGTTGCCAGTTTTCTTTCAAGCTGCTGTGGGCTAGGCGCAAGTTGTACCAGGGTATAGCAGTTGAAAGGTGGTGAGGAACGTGCACATTAATGTCGTGGCACAGAAACTCTACCCAGCGGGGATAATCGCAGTGAACTGTTCCCGATAGTTGTGCTTGGGCTTCGTTCCATTCTTCGGGTGCTTTAAATGAAATGTCTGGTGCTGTGTGGTGAACAATGGTGAAAGTGCTCATCCAGAAATGGTAAACCATCCAGGGCAGCAACCAAAATTTGACAAATCCCCAAATGCCTGTTGTCGCAATTAAAAGCGGAAATCCGATCGCAGCACCGATTAAAACTACCAAAACCGAAAATCTGACTTGTTCGCGCTGTTGGCCTTCTTTGAAGCGCCACCACATAAAGTGTACTTTTGCCCAGTGGGCGATCGAGCCAATCCACCACATTGGGCCGAAGATTAAACTATAAGCTATTTGTAATGCTTTGGGCGCGGCAGCGTAATCGGCTGCTGTCATCGGTTGCCAAGCATTATCTTCACCAATTTTGTTGGTGTGCTTGTGGTGGTAATTGTGTCCGTGACGCCATGCGTGAAACGGAAAAATCAAGGGCAGAAATGCGAGATGTCCGACTAAATCGTTTACCCAGCGGCGGTTAGCAAATGACCGGTGTCCGCAGTCGTGGCCGATCACAAAAAAACCGGTTAATCCGGTACCTGTAAAAATCCACATCAGCGGCAGTAAATACCAAGGCGATACTGCTAGGCCAAAATAACCGACAGCAACTAGAAGAACGTTGACGATGACTTTTGTCCAAGCTTTGCGGGGGTTTTTGACAAACACTTCGCGCGGCAAGGTTTTGAGAATATCTTTCAGGCGCAGGTTGGAGGTGTCACTTGCGGATGTCAAATGTAGTGGTTTTTCGATCGATGCTGTCATAAATTGATTTCGATTCTCCGTGTGCCACGTGGATGGCTTAACAAAATTAACGCAGTAAAATATCAGCTCGCTACCGACAATTAGCAGATGAGTTGAGCAGTAGGCAAGCGCGTTTTAGCAAATGCTAGCGATCGCTAGCCGCGGATTAAATGGCTAGCGCTTTTGGTTTAAAAAAACACTGCGGTTAACAAAACTTTACTTTTTATACCACAGGGGCGGCACAATTAGCACGGGTTGTCACTGCTAATTGCCGTTGCTGACAGCGGAATTTTGGCTGATCGCAACTTGAGATCCAGCAACGGAGCGTTGCTGTTTGAGGGTTTGGACTTGCAGCAGCAAGGAGTCGATTTCTGCTTGCAGGTGCAGGAACTTAACTTGCTGATCGGCTTGGTAGGGGCACTTCACCGAATCTACTTTGCGGGCAAAACTGGTCGATAGGGTAGCAGAACTAGCCATTTCGGGATTGCTAGCGGTGACTTGAGGCCGAGAAAGAGTGGATGAATTATTTGACATTAGTAATTGGGTAGACATATCTACACATTCACACCATTAAGTTACTTTAACCTGAACGGATCGTATCAAACATTAAATTAACCGATCGAGCTAAAATTAGTGTAAATTCCTTGGCAAAGCCTAGAAACCATTGACATCGTGACCCTGATTCTACCTGCGACTGACTCTGCTGCTAACTCCGCTGCCCGCGCTGCCTCGCCGAAACACTACGGCTGGCCGGGCTTGATCGAAGCTTATCGCCCCTACCTGCCGGTGACAGAAACCACGCCGGTAGTGACACTCCAAGAAGGTAATACTCCCCTGATTCCAGCACCGGCGATCGCATCTCTCATTGGTCGAGACGTGCGCGTGCTGGTGAAATACGACGGCCTCAACCCCACTGGTAGTTTCAAAGACCGGGGGATGACCATGGCGATTTCCAAGGCAAAGGAAGCCGGCGCCGAAGCTGTAATTTGCGCCAGTACCGGCAATACTTCGGCGGCGGCGGCAGCCTACGCCAGACGCGGCGGAATGCGGGCTTTCGTGTTGATTCCCGAAGGTTACGTGGCTTTGGGCAAGCTGGCGCAAGCCTTGCTTTACGGCGCCCAAGTGATTTCAATTCAAGGAAATTTCGATCGCGCCTTAGAAATTGTCCGCGAAATGGCTGTCAATTATCCCGTGACGTTAGTCAACTCCGTCAACCCTTACCGCTTGGAAGGTCAAAAAACCGGTGCTTTTGAAGTAGTGGACGCCTTGGGCGACGCCCCCGACTGGCTCTGCATTCCCGTGGGAAATGCGGGAAATATCACAGCATACTGGATGGGTTTTTGTCAATACCACCAAGCGAAAAAATGTTCGCGCCTGCCGCGGATGATGGGATTTCAAGCAGCCGGAGCCGCACCTTTGGTAACGGGCCTACCGGTGGCGCACCCAGAAACCTTGGCGACAGCAATTCGGATTGGGAACCCGGCTAGCTGGAAACAGGCGATCTCCGCCTCGGAAGCCAGCCGCGGCAGTTTTTCTGCTGTCACCGACGAAGAAATTCTCGACGCTTACCGCTTGTTAGCATCCGAAGAAGGGATTTTCTGCGAACCAGCCAGCGCTGCTTCTGTGGCCGGCTTGCTGAAGGTAAAAGACCAAGTTCCGACAGGAGCAACAGTGGTTTGCGTGCTCACCGGTAACGGTTTAAAAGACCCGGATACGGCAATTAATCACAGCAAGAACAACTTTAAACAAGGAATTGCTCCGAATTTGGATGCAGTAGCTGGCGCGATGGGATTTTAGAAGAAGGAAGAGGGAACAGGGAAGAAGAAAGAAGGAAGAAGGAAGAAATTTTCTTGTATAACTGAAAAGTCTTTGTGATCTTCTCTCTCTTCTCTTCCTCTGCGTCCTCTGCGCCCTCTGCGGTTCAGAAAAATCTTATTGAGGATTTAGGAACAAAGATCATGGTTCAATCACCTCCAAAACTTCTAACTATTGATGAATTTATTGCTAACTACGGCGACAGCGAGCGTTACGAACTAATCGATGGTGAATTAACGGAAATGGAACCAACAGGGCCACACGAACAAGTATCCGCCTTTCTCGGACGCAAACTGAATGTAGAAATTGACCGTCTGGATTTACCATATTTTATTCCCCCTCGCTGTCTCATCAAACTATTAGGAACAACAACAGCCTTTCGCCCGGATGTGCTGGTATTAGATCAAACTCGACTGATTAATGAGCCATTGTGGCAACAAGAACCTGTAATTACATCGGGAAACTCGATTAAACTAATCGCTGAAGTCGTGAGTACCAATTGGTCGAACGACTATGCCCGCAAAGTTGAAGATTACGCCTTGCTAGGAATTCCTGAGTATTGGATTGTTGATTATTTGGGGATTGGCGGCAGAGAATATATTGGCAAACCGAAACAGCCCACAATTACAGTTTGTACGCTGCAAGAAGATGAGTATCAAAGACAGTTGTTTCAAAAGGGCGATCGACTAATTTCGTCAATTTTCCCAGATTTACAGCTAACCGCCCAACAAATCTTTGCAGCCAGTGGGATTTTTAATATAACGGTTTGATCGTTCGGACTTCAGTCCTACTCATGGATGCAGACTGAAGTCCGAACGATCAAACCAATTTTTTTGTCAAGATATTCAAACATGATACAAGTCCTAATTCCCAAACGGCGGTAGATCGAGTAACTGATTTTTAGAAGGTGGAAGCTGGGCGGGATTTCGGCCATTTTGGGCGGGAGTTTGGCGGATTTCGATCCTCTTCGAGGGCTTCGCTAACGCAGTTTCGCCCGGATTTGCGGTGCGGGTAGGCACTATCTCCAGAGAATATGCTGGTGCTGGTTCCATCTTTGTAGTAGGAACAGTTTGTGCTTTGGTGAGCAAGTCAACGGCGTCTCCGAGGGCGGTGGTTAAATTTATGCTAGTCTCGGCGTGACGGGCTTCTTCTTGTTTGAGGGCTTGAGTGAGTTGTTTGATTTGTTCGATCGCCCGATCGCGCTCTTCGAGAACTTCTGCTAACTTAGCTTTAAGCTCGCCAACTGTATGCAGTTGTGCGACTTCCTGCTGGCGAGCAACTCCAGCACCGTCACCTTCGGGCGCAATCGGGGAGAAATTTTGTAACTCTTCTATTTGTGCTGACAAAGCCTCGATGCTTTGCTGAGTTAACTTAGCATCATTCCGGCGCTGCTCGGCTTCGGTATTGTAGAGTTGGCGCCACTGAGCGGCACTTTCACCGGCCTCATCGCGATCGCGCGAAACCTCTGTTAACTGCTGTTGCAGCCGCTTAATTTCATCTAACCACTGTCTGACATCCTGAGCCATATTGTTGATTTTAGATTAAAGATTAAAGATTAAAGAATTGAAGAATCGGTAATTGCCAATGGTAATGGCTTAATTAATTAACGCTCGTGATTTCCAATTGTCGATCGCCCTGTATTCATTTTGCATTTTCCAGTTCCCCATTTCCTGTGCGCTATGAACATTTTTTATTGGTTGCGCTACCTGATTTTAGCCTTGTTGAAGGCACTTTTGAGGCGACTGAGAGCCATCAAACGAAAATTTGGTGATTTTTTGCTGTTCTGTCGGTGTTTAACTTGGAGCACGCTCAAGCAAGTCGCAGTGAAAGCGGGAGAGCAGCGGTTGCCGGGGCTGTCTGCCGAAATGGCCTACAATTCTATGTTGGCGCTGTTTCCGGGGCTGTTGGCTGTCTTGTCGGCGATCGCCCTGTTTGAACCTTTGCAGTCAACACTGTATCAAATCGCCGCTCTGTTGGGGGAGGTGATACCCGATGAGGTTCGGGATTTGATTCGCGGCTCAATCAAAGAAATTCTGTTAACTCACTCTAAAGGGCTGTTTTCCGCGAGCTTTTTTGCATCGCTGTGGGCATTTTCTGGGGTAATGAGCGCGGCGATGGCTGCGCTCGATCGCATCAATGAAATCCAGGGCGATCGAACTCGCTCTTTTGTGAAAGCAAAACTTATTTCGTTGGGGCTGAGTATCGGTACAATTGTGCTGTTAATTCTAGCATTAGGAGCTGTATTTGTCAGCGACTTAATTGTACAAGCTATTGCCCGCCAGAGTTGCCTGTTGGAGTCAGTCGCTACTTGCAATTTAAAAGATGTCCCAAATTGCTTGCTACCGGCCGGAAATTGCCCTTTAGAATCGGAACTGTTAGCTGTTTGGCGGCTGTGGCGGTGGCCGAGTTCTTTAGGAATTGTATCAGTTGCCTTTGCCTTTGTTTACCGCTATGGGCCGAGCCGCCACCAAGCCGATATGCCGATTTTTTCGGGAGCTGTTTTTGCTGCTATTTTGTGGGCGCTGCTTTCGGCTTTTTTTCGGTTTTATGTTTTGCATTTAAGCAATTTTAGTTGGACTTACGGGACTATCGGCACTTTTATTGTCTTGCTGCTGTGGCTTTATCTTTCTTGTTTGGCGATGCTGATCGGAGCGCAGTTAAACGTCACGGTGGGAAAGGCAATTAAACAATCGAGAAAATGGTAATTGCTCAAGAAGGAAGAAGGAAAAAGGAAGAAGGAAGAAGGGAAACACAGAGAGAGTATTGTGTTGTTCGGCGCACTTTACCCTAAATAAACTCGGGTACGCAGTGTGAAGCTAACCCCTGACAGTAGGTGCTTATGGGCGCACCTTGCACCTGCGATATTATGTTTTTTTATTGATCTACTTACAGTGCTTGAAAATTTGTTAACTATTAATTACCGGAGATCCGATTACCGGCGCAGTAAAGTGCTGAGTATACCCGCAATAAAAGACATAAAAATTAGTACCCAAATGACACCACCGGGAATGAATGTTAAGAGGCCAACGCCTCTGAGAATCCAAACTAATAAAGTTATGCCCAAGACAGTCCAGAAGATGCGGGTCGATAGTCGAAGTTGAAATCTCGGAGAATTAGTCATGTTGAATGTAAAAATTTTATCTGGATTCATGATAGCTGCTTTGCTGGCGATCGGCAGCCACCTCACCTTAATTTCGACTCCCGGCGCTGCTGTGGCGCCCGTGGGTGCAAATACGCTGGGGGAAATAGCCAATGCTGCTCCAAAACCTTCCTCTGTAAGTGTAGCAATTGGCGATCGC
>JANYGO010000370.1 GCA_025362325.1 Cyanobacteriota bacterium
CTGTTATCTCTTTTTCTACTAATATTGACCCCGAACCAGTCAAAGCTTCTCGTTTACAACATCAGCAAAGAACTTACCGAATTGAGTTTCAAGCTACCACTGTAGTTTGGGCTAATTAAACTTTTGTCAGTCAATCAGGTATACAAGAGACGATGTAGGCGATCGCCAACAACTTCACTAAAGACGATAGCCATCTCAAAAAACGCGGTTTTCTAATTTTTAACTGACTCATTATTTTGCTGCCTACTTCGTAACTCCAAGTATCAGAAACCCGGTTGAATCCCAAAAAACCGGGTTTCTCATCTTTATCCAGCTACCACGAAATTAACCAACTTTCCAGGAACCACAATCACCTTTTTAATCTCCTTACCTTCGAGTTGGCGCTTCGCCAAATCCGACTCGCGGGCGTAATTTTCCAAAGCAGCTTTATCCGCACCAGAAGGCACTTGAATTGTGCCGCGCGTCTTGCCCATAACTTGAATTACCAGGGTAATTTCATCAGTAATTAAAGCAGATGGATCGGCAACAGGCCAAGTTTGCAAATGCACAGATTCGCTGTTACCAATTCTGTGCCACAATTCATCAGCAATGTGCGGCGAAAAAGGCGCTAACAGCAAAATTAAAGTGTTAATTCCCTCTGTATAAACTGGCGAATCTTTACATTTAGCATCAGCCAGCGCATTATTCAATTTCATCATTTCGGAAACAGCAGTATTGAACTGATAGTCGCCCTCCAAATCTTCTCGCACTTCCTTAATTGCAGTATGAATCGCCCGCCGCAAATCCTTCTCAGCTTTGCTCAACACATCTTTCTCCCCTTGGTCGGGGTGAGCTTGGCTCAACACATCTTTCTCCCCTCCTTGGCAAGGGGGGGCTGGGGGGGGTGAAGCAAACTCTGTTACCACGCGCCAAACGCGATTTAAAAACCTAAATTGCCCTTCAACATCCGCGTCATCCCACTCTAAATCCTTCTCCGGCGGCGCTTTGAATAAAATAAACATTCGCGCCGTATCAACCCCATATTTCCCCATAACTTCCAAGGGGTCAACACCGTTGTATTTAGATTTAGACATCTTCTCATAGAAGACTTCCAAAGCTTCCCCAGTTTGCGGATCTTTAGGATTTTCGGGGTCTACATCTGAGGCAGCAACGTACTTGCCAGTCACAGGATTTTTGTAGGCTTTTGCTTGTACCATGCCTTGAGTTAACAAGCGTTTAAATGGTTCGTCGCAATCGATTAAACCCCGATCGCGCAAAACCTTCGTAAAGAACCGCGAATACAGTAAATGCAGGATTGCGTGTTCGATACCGCCGACATATTGGTCTACCGGCATCCAATCATTCGTCTTCGCAGAATCAAAGACTTGCTCTTGATTTTGAGCATCGGGATAGCGCAAAAAATACCACGATGAATCCATAAAAGTATCCATCGTATCCGTTTCCCGCTGCGCCGGAGTGCCGCAACTCGGACAAGGAACGTTTACCCATTCCGGCATCTTTGCCAAGGGCGAACCTTTACCAGTAAATTGTACATTTTCCGGCAACAATACGGGTAAATCCGATTGCGGGACGGGGACTGTTCCGCATTTTGGACAGTGAATTACCGGAATCGGAGCGCCCCAATAACGCTGTCGAGAAATCAGCCAATCTCTCAAGCGATATTGCACTCGCGCTTTGCCACAACCTGAACTTTCGGCAGCTTGAATAATTGCGGCTTTTCCTTTAATTGAATCCATCCCGTTGAAGCTTTCGGAATTAATCATAATTCCCGGTTCTGTGTAAGCTTCCGTCAGCGGAACTTCATCATCATCCACAATTACTATTTTAATTGGCAGTTGATATTCAGTGGCAAATTTAAAATCTCGCGTGTCGTGGGCGGGTACTCCCATCACTGCGCCAGTGCCGTATTCGTACAGCACATAATCGGCAATCCAAATCGGGATTTCTTCATCGTTGAAAGGGTTGATTGCTGTGCCGCCTGTGGGGATGCCGCGCTTGGGTTTGTCATCGGCTGTGCGATCCATTTCGCTTTGCAATGCAACTTCTTTGATGAAGGTATCAACAGCGGCTTTTTGGTCGGCCGTGGTCACGCGCTGAGTTAAGGGATGTTCCGGTGCTAAAACAACGTAACTCACGCCATAAATTGTATCGGGACGGGTGGTAAAAACGGCGATTTTTTCATCCATGCCGACAATGGGAAATTCTAAGTAAGCGCCGACTGATTTGCCGATCCAATTGGCTTGCATTAATTTGACTCTTTCGGGCCAATCTGGTAATTTGTCTAAGTCGTTTAATAACTGTTCGGCGTAATCGGTAATTTTGAGGAACCACTGCCGCAATAATTTGCGCTCGACTTTCGCACCGGAACGCCAGGAACGACCCTCGTTGTCTACTTGTTCGTTTGCTAAGACGGTTTGGTCGATCGGATCCCAATTAACTGCGGCTTCTTTCTGATAAGCTAATCCTGCTTCTAAAAATTGCAAGAACAGCCACTGAGTCCACTTATAATAATCGGGAGAACAGGTTGTAACTTCTTTTGTCCAGTCGAAAGAAATACCCAGGCGGCGAAATAAGCCTTTCATCTGGGCAATATTTTCATACGTCCATTTTGCGGGGGGAATTCCGCGCTCGATGGCGGCATTTTCTGCCGGCAAACCAAAAGCGTCCCATCCCATCGGGTTCAATACCCGATAGCCTTGCATCCGCTTGAGTCTGGCAATTACATCGATGATTGTGTAGTTGCGGACGTGGCCCATGTGCAAGCTTCCCGACGGGTAGGGGAACATGGATAAGGCATAAAATTTAGGCTTTTCGGTATCTTCTGGCATTTGGTCTAAGTTTTGCTCAGCCCATATCTGCTGCCATTTTTCTTCTATGGATTGGGGGTTGTATCTGGAGTCCACAGCAATTGCTCCGTGCAGAGTTTAGTAATGTTTGCTTCAGTATTTTTGCACATTCAAGGGGCCGCGATTAGGATTCTTTTGCACCCCCAAGGATTTTGGCTATAATATCTGTATTATATATTGTAGTATATGGGATTTGCGATCGGGGGCGATTTCTACGTTAAAAGAATCAGACCTACGCACAGGTGGTCAGAAACCGGGTTTTTACGAGAATACTTGGTTACAGTCGGCAAAACTCCAAAAAACCCGGTTTCGAGGAGTCGGAAATGCGTGAGCCCTCAAAAAGTAAATAACCACAATTCCCCGAAACCAGATTTCTCAAATAAACCTGGTTTCTTAGCATTTATTCGGGTTTAGATGCTATCAGGATCAATGTTCAATTCGCGCAGTTTAGCGGCTAAACGTTCAGACTTTAGAGCTTCTTGTTGAGCCTTTAGAGCTTCTTGTTCTGCACGCTGAAATTCTTGTTCGGCGCGTTGGGATTCTTCTTGAGCTCTTTGAGCTTCTTGTTCAGCGCGTTCAGATGCTTCTTGGGCACGCAGAAATTCTTGTTCTGCCCGCAGAAATTCTTGTTCGGCGCGCCGTCGCTCTAATAGCCGCTGTGCATTTGTTTCGGAAGGGGAAAGAAACTTTTCTCCATCAGGTTTATAAATTTCTAACCCTGATTCTGGCAACTCAAACCGCACTCCCAATCTCGGACTTATCCATCCCTCCATCGGTTCAATTGGTTCTAAGGTTCCTTCAATTCTTTGCCAACCTTCCAACTCATTTATTTCGGGGTCGTAAAGGTAATATTCCTCAACTCCATAGCGATTGTAAAATGAAAGTTTTTTGTGCATTTTTGTGTTGCTGTCGTTGTGGGAGCGAATCTCGAAGACGACTTGAGGAGCAATATTGTCTTCGCGAGATTGTATGTAGGAACTTCGATCGCCTTTTGGTCTGCCAAATATCACCATTGTATCCGGTGCTTGAGAAATATCTGGTCTACCTTCAACGGGATACCAGAGTAAATCGGCTGCTACAAACACGTTGGGGTCATCTTGAAACAGCGACTCGCAACCTTCTTTGATGGTGACAATTAATTTGTATTGAATTGTGCTTTCTGCCATTGGTTGACCGTCGCTGGATGGATAAATGATTTCTTCGGTTGTGACTTGCATTGTGGTTGTCTCCGAGAAGTATCTCTGCTTAATTATACTATTGTTTCAAGTAGGTATATCTGGTCAGAATGCGGCAGTGCTATTTGCCGGAAAAGAATATTCACAATAGCGAACAGCGGCGCTTTAAAGCTTCTTGCAAAATAGTATTATACAGTTTTTCCTTGACAGTATATGCTCCGAATCTTTCCAAGTGCGGATTGTTCATTTGAGCGTCGAAAAGTAGATAAGATCGATCGCGCAATCTCTCCACCAACTTCACCATCGCCACCTTAGAACCCTCGGGAATTCGGAAAAACATCGACTCCCCGATAAAGGCACCGCCGATAGACAATCCCAAAATACCGCCCGCCAATTCGTCGCCACACCAAGTCTCGAAGCTGTGAGCCCAACCAGCCTCATACAAACCCCAGTAAATCTGCTTGAGCTCCTTAGAAATCCAAGTCGTTTCTCGATCGGCACAACCCTCAACCACCGCCCCAAAATCGCGGTTTACAGCCACGGAAAACCGATTTTGATTCAAGGCCCGGCGGAGCGATCGCGGATAGGTAAATCTCTCATCCAGCGGTATCAGCGCCCGCTGGCGGCTGGAATACCACCCCAAACTCTCCTCGCCATCATTCGCCATCAAGAAGTAGCCTTGCGCGTATCCCTGTATAATTGACGGTATATCATATTGCATATATTTATCAGTTGTCATTTGTCCGCTAACTTTTCAAAGTCAACATTAGCAATTAGCAATAATTATGTCTGAAACCATCGAACCTATTACCTTACCGCCCGCCCAAAACCCCGAACAAGAAAGCCAGTGGCTGCAAGAAACACTCCTCGCATGGCTAGACTCTGAGTTTATCCCAGAAGCCGCCAACCAGCAAATAGCTAAAAGAGCCGCCCAAATCTATCTCCGCCAGCGTATGGAAGGCGAAAACGATGTGGGCAGCCTCGTAATTGCGATCGTCACCGAAATGCAGGCCTATGATTTTTCTAAAAGCTTTTACGGCGAATTTGCGATCGCCAATGCCGTCAGCGACTTATTACTCGAAAGTCTCGGCATCGATAAATGCTGCGGCCAATGAAGTAAGAAGGTTCGGCAACGGAGTTTGTAACGGATGTCAATCAGAAAGAAGAAGCAAGAAGGAAGGAAGAAGCAAGAAATAAGAAGGAAGAAGCAAGAAGGAAGTTTGATCTGAAGTCTGAAACAAAAATAAACTCTAAATATAATCTTGCCGATTATTCATAAGTTTTTTTTTATTCCTTATTCCTTCTTCTCTCTCTCCTAGATAACTCAAGCTTTCTTTCTTCTATCCGTTCAATCCGTTAAAAAATCCGTTGCCGAACTTCCTTCTTTTTACTACCAGCTAGACTTCACAACACCAGGCAAAAGACCTTCGTGAGCCATTTCTCGCATCATGTTCCGAGACAGTCCGAAATCGCGGTAGTAGCCTCTGGGGCGTCCAGTTGCCCAGCAGCGGTTGCGCAAACGAGTGCGCGAACTGCCACGGGGTAGCTGTTGCAGTTGGCGGTGAATCGCCATTTTTTCCATCTGATTCGGAGCTTGGTTGAACTGGTCTTTCAGGTCTTCGCGCTTGTCAGCGTACTTGTCTACGAGTCTTTGGCGCTTTTTCTCGCGCTCGACCATGCTCTTTTTAGCCATAATCAGTTTATATCCTTAGATAAATCACAATCTACTATTTTACTATATTGTGGTGGTTTTAGATCGCTTTTATTTTAATTACTTTTTTTGTTAACAAGATTTTTGGTAACAGGCAAGATGCCTGTTCCACAAGAATTTAAGCTTTTTTAGCAACAGGCATCTTGCCTGTTGCTGACACTGGTGCCAAATCTAACTATTAGCAGAAGGACACAAATCTGCAAGTTCGCAAATATTGCAAATCGGCTTTCTCGCATTACAAACCGCTCTACCGTGATACACCAACCGAATCGACCAATTTTCCCAATCCGGCTGCGGCAACAATAGCATCAAATCCCGCTCGATCCGAATCGGATCGGCGTGTTCGGTCAATCCCAACCGCTGACTCAAACGCTTGACGTGAGTGTCTACCGTCACGCCCAGATGAAGACCAAAAGCGTGGGCGAGAACGACATTAGCCGTTTTGCGGGCAACTCCGGGCAATTCTAGCAGCAGTTCCATTTGCTGCGGAACTTGATTGTTGAATTTATTGACGATCGCCCAACAAGCAGCTTTAATATTTTTAGACTTATTGCGGTAAAAACCAGTCGATCGCACCAGATGCTCCAATTCATCCAAATCAGCATTTGCCAAAGCCACTGCATCCGGGAAACGCTCAAACAACGCCGGCGTTACCAGATTTACGCGATCGTCCGTACACTGAGCCGCCAGAATCGTCGCCACCAGCAACTGCACGGGAGTGTCGTAGTTGAGAGTGCAAGGGGCTTCTGGATACAGGCGTTTGAGGCGAATCAGAATTTCGAGCGATTTTTGTTTTAAACTTAACTTTTTAGTCATTAGTCATTGGTCATTAGTCATTAGTCATTAGTTATATTCTTTCCGGTAACTACGGAATTATACAGTGCTGTCCCCGCGAGCGATCACGACTCGCGGGGACAGCACTATAAAATTAAAACTGAGATGCTCCCAACTTGATATTAGTCATTTACAACTGATTGGGGTCAATTCCCATGTCTCGAAGCCGAGCTTCTAAAGCTTGCGATCGCGAGCGTTCTTGTTCCAGCATAGTTTCTGCTTGTTCGGCTCTTTGCTGTTGTTCTTCGGCTCTTTGCCGTTCTTCTTCGGCTCTTTGCTGTTGTTCTTCGGCTCTTAATTCTGCTTGTTCTCGCAGTTGAGCGAGTTCCACAAAACTCACAAACGGTGTTCCATCAGGCCTGAATATTTGCAGTTCAGTTTCTGATACTTGAAACCGCACTCCCATTCTTGGACTTACCCAGCCGTTCACTTGTTCGATTGGTTCTAATCGTTCCTCTCGACGCTCCCATATAGTCAAATCCAGATTTGCTGGATCGTATAGATAATATTCTTCTACGCCGTAATGTTCGTAAAATCTCAGTTTTTGTAGCATCGGAGTCAGGCGATTTCCCGGCGACCAAATTTCAAACGCGACTTGTGGCGGAATGTTATCTTCATTCCATTGTTGGTAAGAGCCTCGATAACCTTTCGGTCTTCCGAAGACTACCATCGCATCTGGCGCTTGAGCAATTTTGTTATTTCCTTCTACTGGATACCACAGCAAGTTTCCCGCTACAAAAACATCAGCCATGCTCGCAAATAACAGTTCTAAGTTTTCTTTGATCCACACGATCAATCTAAACTGTTCGGTATTATCTGACATTGGTTCGCCGTTATCATCTGGATAGATAATCTTTGCTTTTTCGGGAGATTGCAGTTGTGTGACCATTGCTATTTCTCCAATTTTACTGGTTAATTTATATTACTCAGCAGTCATCAGTAGTGTAATGACTAATGACTGCTGCCAACTGCCAACTGCCAACTGTCAACAGTCAACTGCCAACAGTCAACTGACTACTGCTGCCGAAGACTGTGCATCAAATCAAAGCCAGCCAAATTAGCGGTATCGCGAACAATTAAGAAAATTCCCAAGCCCAGCAACAGTACCAAACCAGTCTGCATGACATTTTCCTGAATACGGTTCGGCAGAGGTTTGCCCCGCAGTCCTTCTATTAACAGAAAAGCGAGCTGACCGCCGTCCAAAGCAGGTAAAGGCAGGATATTAATCACAGCCAAATTGATGCTAATTAACACCGCATACTGAAACAAACTCGCTGCATCCGATCGCGCAATCCCTGCACCAATGGCTACAATTGCCACTGGCCCGGACAACTTTTCGGCAGTCTGGCTGAAATTGCTAAGTAACTGCCCGAAACCTTGAAACGTCAGCACCACAATCCGCTCAAATTCAGTCGCGGCCTTGCTAAACGCCTCTACAATTCCGACTCGCTGCCGCGCGACAGTACCGTTAGAAGTTAGTTGCACGCCGATCCTACCTTTACCGTCGGGCGACAATTCGGGAGTTACTGTCACCACCATTTTTTGTTCTTGGCGCTGAATTTCCAACGCCAGCGCTTTGTTGGGATTATTTTGGATTGCTGCGACTAAAGATTTGATTGCTTCGCCGGAAGCGCCCAATTCCTTGCCGTCAACGGACAGAACAATGTCGCCCGATCGAATTCCGGCTTGTTTGGCGGCCGAACTAACTTCTGCGGCGACTTCGGGGACTTTAACTCCCGGGAGGTAATTCAGGGATGCAGCGCCGACGGTGGTCAATTGCACTACCAGCAGGAAGTAAGCAAAAATCAAGTTGGCAATTACCCCTGCACTAATCACGATCGCCCGATCAAGTACGGGGCGATTGCGCAGCAAATTCGGGTCATTGGGGGGAATAGCGCTGTCTGGATCGTCATCCGGGAAACCCACGAAACCTCCCAGGGGAAAGGCGCGGAGGGCGTATTCGGTTTCCGGGCCTTGGTACTTCCAGAGGACGGGGCCGAAACCAATGGAGAAGCGGTTGACGTGAATGTGTTGCAGTCTCGCCGCCAAGAAGTGGCCGAGTTCGTGAACGACAATCAAGATACCTAAAACTGCGATCGCTGCCAAAACTGACATGAAGGATTCCACTAACACTTTTACTTGACTTTAATTTATTTTAATATCTTTTTCAGATTGGCGTAGGGCGATCGGCAATTTTCAGTCAAACTGGAAGATAGTGTTTTTGTCGGAAGTCCGGGCGCGGAGCTCGACCGGACACGGCGCCAAACAAGAATGCGCGATCGTACCTGATTTTACATCTCAAACCAATTTACCCATTACCAACTCCCAGTTACCAATTCCCAATAATGAAAGACACTTCTTTGAATATTATCGCTATTTCTATTTTCGCCATCACCGTTTCGGTAATATTGGGCCCCCTATTCAACATACCAGAGGCCGTACCTGCGATCGCCACTTTTTGCCTGTTGGGGCTAGCGACCCTCGACAGTTTCCAGTGGCAAGGTCAAGGCGGTACAATTTTAGTAGATTTGTTGGGCGGAAGTTCTAAGCAAAAGCGCGATCGCATCCTCCACCACGAAGCAGGCCACTTCCTCGTCGCCCACCTGTTAGGAATTCCCGTAACCAGCTACGCCCTCAACGCTTGGGAAGCATTCAAACAAGGTCAAACAGCCCAAGGTGGCGTCCGATTTGAAGACGAACAACTAGCATCTCAACTGCAAAACGGCACTCTTTCTGTCCAACTTTTAGACCAATACTGCACCGTGTGGATGGCAGGAATAGTCGCCGAAAAAATTGTTTACGGCAGCGCCATAGGAGGAGCAGAAGACCGCACCAAAATCAGCGCCATCTTAACACAACTGCGCCGTCCCAGTTCCGAAATACAACTCAAACAAAACTGGGGTTCGCTGCGAGCAAAAAACCTGATCGAAAGCCACAAATCAGCTTACGAAGCTTTAGTTGCAGCCATGGAAAAAAGAGCAACCGTTGCTGAATGCTGCGCTATTGTTCAGCAAAATTTGTAGACAAAAATTGCGGACTATTGCTGCTTAAACCCAGTTTATTTGTAGATTAATCAACAACACCCATATTTTGCCTATAAACTAGATTTAATAGCAGAAATTTTAGTGGGATTAAAAAATTATGTCACAACTCAAAAAAATCGCAACAACCCTGCAAACAGCCAACCAAAATCAAGAAAAATTGCTTTGGCTGTTTGGTTTCCGCATCGACCCCGAAACCGAAACACCCAATCTATACACTCTAATTGTCTATGGAGAACAAGAACCGCCTTTAGTAGCCGGCGGTCAACTTGTATTTTTTACCCGTCCAGAACTAGCGATTAACGCTCTCCAATTGTGCGATATCAATATCAGCAAACTGGGAACGCCACCAACACAAATAGACTCTATTTGCGACATTGCAGAAACGCTGTATTTGCTCGATGCAGAAGATATTGACGAATCAGGGATTATGCTTAACTGTTTGAACGCGCTGTTAAATTTAATTAAAGTCACATTAACACCGATGCCTACAGAATACAAGCGCGTGCTTTATGCTTTTGCAGATTACCTGAATATTCAGGAAGAGTTTGCGAGTTTTTTAGCTGAAGAGGACATCCAGCGTTCAGAGATTGTCAATGCTATTTTGTGGTGTGTGGGAGCAATTACGGCAAAATCTAGATTGCTAACCTAGTAATTTGAGATTTGATATTTTGGATTATTGAATAATTCAAAATATTAAAATATTTAAACCTCATACCTAGTTTCAAATATTTAATAAATCCTTACCCGGTTACTCTGATGTTTCCTTAAGAGAGTCATTTGTGGTGCGGGATGATATTTATTGATTTGCTGGGTGCCGAGAAATGTTGCTGGTCAAAATCGCCCCTACCTGGGCAATATTTTTCTGATCTGCAGCAGGATACCCAGTATCAGCAAGCCAAATCCTAAACCGAAAAGCAAACTCCATACAATCGTCGCGGTGAAGGGATGAAGCGGGAGGGAAAAATCGGGTTGCCATTTAATCGGTGTATCCTTGATTAGGGGATAGGCGGCTGAAAAGATTTGTCCGCCACCGATCGCAGTTCAGACAAAAAATATGATATTCTCAAGTTGGCGATCGCGCTTTCTCTCATTCTCTTCATTTTTATTGGCGATTGTCATTTGATCTCGATCGCGATCTTTCTGCTCTTCTTCCTTTTGCTTGTATAATTGTATTTGTTCGCGATCGCGCTGATGTTCCCTTTCTGCCTGTTCCCGGCTCAACTGCGCCTGTTCGATTTCCACCATGCCGCGAATTGTCGAGATTGTTTGCTGGAAAAAATCTTGATTCGCCATCAGGTAGTTTAAGTATTTTTGGATTTGACTTTGATATTTGCGATCGGACAAATCCCGAAACTTCTGCAAAAACTCTAGATTGTCACCTTCTATGGACAAACATTTTATTCTAGCATAAGCTTCCTCATAATTGTCAGTATTAATATCAATCGTAATACTGAATTCTTGCAAATGCCGCAATTCCTGAGCATAATCAAATACTAGACTGCTGATTGCAGCCAACAAACTCTTTAACTTCGTGAGTTTAACTTCTCGATTTGGTTCAGCTTCAATTTGAGTAAATTTTGGCAGTAATTTTTCTCATTTGTTGGCTATTTGTTGTCCTAAGCGATAACTTTCCCTAGCTTGATTGTACACAAACAAGACTTTACTGCGAGCAAACAGTAAATTTATCAAATAATGGTTAAAGTCTGTTGTTATCAGATCCGAAGTTTCAGGATTCTGTTGTAACCACACTAAGATATGACACTTTTGGGCAGGATTGTTATATTCAAAAATCGGATGGCCAAACAACTTTCCAGTCGCAGTAATTTTTAATTCTGGATCGATGCCTTCTCCCACAAAAGCGCCCACACATTTATCCGCCAGGGCGCGATAACCATCATACACAACAGGCTCTGCATACAGCAATAACGTCTGTCCGATGGATGCTTGGATTTGATTCGGCAGCAGACAACCTTGGGGATTTAATTGCTTTAAATTATCCACTGAAATCGTAGCATCATAATAAAAAGTCAAGTCTGTGCAGTAGTTATCGTTAATTCGCATCGGCTCAATTGAGCCGTACAGTTTAGGAAAATCTGGCTGAGTAAGCGGCTGAAAATTTAAGCTTTTGCCATTTTTGATTAATATTTGATTCAAGTTCGTATTTTCGCCCGCTGCATCATACTTGCCATCTTTGTAGCAGATGAGATTGTCTTTAAGAGATTTGAGTTCGGGAAAATTGAACTTTTCGCCGACATTATCGACTAGGTTTTGCCAGATATGTTCGGCATTTTTGGCTGGTTGTTGGTAGCCTTCATCTCCGTCATTTCGCAGGTGGAAAGGATAGAGAGTGATGCTGGGATTTCTAATTTGCGGTGGTTCGTTCATAATCAAATTCTCTCGCTGGGTGGCGAGAAACCGGGTTTATATGAAAATTTCGGTTGAGTACGAGAGATATCGGAAGAAACCCGGTTTCTGAGATTTGGGTGCGCTCTAATTCAATAGGGTTCACTTAAGCCTGATCCCCCCTAACCCCCCTTGAAAAAGGGGGGGACAAGAAAGCTCTCAAAGTCCCCCTTGCTTTCGGGGGATGCTGCAAGGGATCTCCGGGGCATAAATAGTGTTAACCCATGCGTATTGCGCTCTAATTTTATCGTTGGGTGTCAAAAAACCGGGTTTCTGCGACAATTTTGGTGTGCTCTTAGTCCGCGGAGGCGGACATCGTTTGTATAGGCGCGATTTCAATCGCCCGCTATTTTTGTATAGGCGCTATCTCAATCGCCCGCTATCTTTTGGGTAAACGCAATTCCTAAGATTTCGTCCCAGAATCATCTGGTTTAACCACCGGAACCGATCGCACAGACAAACGCAATCTAGTCTGATTTTCCTTCAAGGTTTCCCCGAAATCGTTCACGGTTTCTTCCGACGTATAAGAAGAAGTACCGCGCGCACCCTGTTGATAGATTTCGTTCTCTAAATTCTCTTCTATTTCCGGTCTGGTTTCGCACCAATCCCGAATTTTTTGTGCTACGATATTCACATTATCTGTAGAACCAACTTCCAGGGCGGGCAAGTGTTCTGCAAATAAATCGGGGTCAGATATTTTCAATAACTTGCTCAAACCTGCGACAATTTCTTCAGGTTTAATATCATCGGGTAGTGACATTTTTAGCCTCCTTAAATCTATTTGTTTAGTCTCTCATGGTAAACTTGCGGTTTCGCCGATTAACGTGAATGCAGCCCAGGCGATCGGACTGGGAAATCGATCCTTTGTTGTTAGCATAGCACACCGCAAAGCCGCCGCTCTGTTATCGCCTCGTGCTAAATTTTGGTAAAATTCAATCATCAGTAACTTGGCTGAGATTACTCCCATATTCCACAGCGAGACGATGATACTCGGTACTCCCGCGAGGATGAAACACCGCGATAGTCCGTTGACTCCATCTCCCGTGATTGTACCGCGGCCCGTGCTGCAAGCGCTTAAAACTACGAGTTCGGAATTGAGTTTTAATTTGAGGATTTCGGCGGCATTCAGCGCGCCGTCGTCGTCTCCTGAAGCAGCTAAAATTATCGTGCCGGGAATGCCGGAACCTTGGAAATCGTCGAGGAGTCCGTGGGCGGATAAATGGACGATGCGCGTGTTTAGCATCTGGTCTAAAATGAGGGCTTTGGTGGCATTTTCTCCGCTAATTGCTGCGGTTCCTAAAATGGCGGCGATGGCTTCGGCTGCTTCTTTTGCCCTGGGAAGTTGTGAGAGATCGTAGGGGTTTTCTTGGAATTTGGCGGCGATTGTTGGATCGCCGACTATAGCATTTCTTACAAAGGTGAGGTACAATAACAGCAGTGAGTAAACCAATTCCAAATATTTTCTGATGTAATTTCATTAAATCCAAATTCTCTGGCTTTTGCTAACTCTTGATAATTAGTCGTCTTGATAGAACGGA
>JANYGO010000371.1 GCA_025362325.1 Cyanobacteriota bacterium
TCCGTTCTATCAAGACGACTAATTATCAAGAGTTAGCAAAAGCCAGAGAATTTGGATTTAATGAAATTACATCAGAAAATATTTGGAATTGGTTTACTCACTGCTGTTATTGTACCTCACCTTTGTAAGAAATGCTATAGCTGACTTTACTCGATCTTAACTTGCTTAACAAGGACGGGCGGGACGCCCATGCCACAATCAAAGAGATAAAATTTAATCTGCAACCTGATCCGCGTCTAATAATCATAAGGGTTTTTTGGTTCTGGAATTGGTTTGAGGGAGGATGCTTGAATGATTAATTTCCGCTTGCCTTGCAGTTCTTCTACGATCGTTTCTCCTTCTATTTCTAGCCAACTGTCTGGGGCAAAGGTGGTGCGGCTTTGACCGATCGCTAATTTGACCGGCAATCCGATCGGATAGGCGTCCGCGGCGCAGCAGGTAATGATAAAACGCCCGATCCACATATATTGTTCTGCGATATTGGGCGGGTGAATTACAAATCCTTGAACCTTGACTTTTTGACCTCTATATGTATCGGGTTCGGGATTGAAATTTAACAGCCGCACCCATTCGACGAGCGATCGCCTTTCGGGTTTTGTCGTATTGCGAAATTCTTGCGGTTGCAGTCTGGTGATGGGCAGGGATTCGGTGAGGCCTCGTTCTAATGCTGTCTGGCTGGTAAATGTGCGCGGCGTTACTGCTAAACCGATTAATGCGACGCTCAACATTAAGGTGCTGCCGATACTGGGAGGGAATAAAGTAACGTGTTCAACTTCTGTGCTTCTGGGAGATTTATTGGCTGGGGATGTCCGCGATTGCTTTAATTGCTGTTTGGCGCGATCGACCTTTAAGAGTTCCCAAGTTTTAAACCCACCAATCAACAGTAAGCCGATGCCTCCGGCGACAGTCAAGCCAAAGTAATTGGGGTGAATCAGAATGCTTAATTTGCCGGTGATCCAATATTTGAGGAGCAATATTCCCCACCCTAAGATAGCTAGGGCGTCCAGCCAAGGGCTAAATTTTTTAAGGTTCATTTTTTCAGAGTCATTTTTCAAGAGTCATTGGTCATTGGTCAACTGTCATTGGTCATTGGTCAACTGTCAACTGTCATTTGTGATTGGGAATCTATTCTTAGTTGTGCATCCTGGCTAATTTTAACCAAGATACAAGTTGACAGCGAGAGTCATTAAAAAGGTTAACTGAGCTGCCAAAATCATTAAGTAAATTACGGCTCGACCTTTGAAAATAGACAGCATTAAACCGATACCTTTGAGGTCAATCATTGGCCCGAAAACGAGAAATGCTAACAGCGAACCGCTGGTAAATGTGGAAGCAAAAGATAGGGCAAAAAAAGCATCTACAGTAGAACAAATCGATACGACTGAGGCTAATAGCAGCATCGCGAGAATTGAGGAAACGGGGCCTTGGCCGAGGTTGAGAATTAGTTCGCGGGGTACGCCAACTTGAATGATGGCTGCGATCGCACTTCCGATCACCAAAACTCCTCCCAATTCGCGCAACTCCTGTACCATACTATCTAAAAGCAGGCGCAGACGCTCTTTAGAAACGGGGTGAAACATAGATGAACGTTTCGAGGTTTTTTCGGTTTTGCCTGTTTGTAAGGGCTTCCAGTCATCTTTTAGCAAAGATTCGATCGGCACCGCCCCTCCCGGCTGACCGAGCATAAATGTTCCCGACTGCAACAGCAGCGGAGTGTTGGCTTGGGCGACTTCTTTTTCGGAAAACTCTGGTTTTGGCAGGGGAATCGCGCGGGCTACAGAGGGGTGTAGCAGAGGGCGCAAGTCGGCTTGAGCACTGAACACCCAGCCGATAATTGTGGCTGTAATCAGGGAAAAAACCACCCGCAAAACTACAATTTCTGGCTGATCCCGAAATGCCGTCCAAGTTGCCCAAATTACTATGGGGTTGATGGTGGGGGCCGCGAGTAAAAAGCCGATCGCGACTGGTGCGGGTACTCCCTGCATCAGCAACCTGCGGGCTACGGGCACGTTACCGCACTCGCACACGGGAAACAAAAAGCCGATCAAACTGCCCATTAAAGCCCCCAGCAGCGGGTTTTTGGGGATGCGGGATACCAGTTTGCGTTCGTCTACAAACCCCAGCAGCAAACCTGAGAATAAAACTCCCAGCAGCAGAAAAGGTATTGCTTCTACTAACAAGCTGAGAAACAGGGTAAAAGCATTGTTTAACTGATTCGTGAGGGCTGGTTGCATCGATCACCTATTGGTAAATTGCTATTTAGTTGCACGTCTTTAGGCTGAGCCCCTGTCGATCATACCTTCTTGACAGCGCTAAGTTTAAAATTCAGTTGAAACTTTTTGGCGATCGTCCTCAATGTTATAGCAACCATTAAAAGTTGCAAATTCCAGCGCCGGACACGGCAATGTCGGTTCCCTAGCAATGCTCGCCTATAATCTCTATATTTTAACCTGAGAATAATAGTCATTAAAATTAATTTGATATTGTTCTGAAAAAACAGGATAATTGTTAATTGTATTGGCGCTAATCATAGGAAAAATTAACGAAAATTTAATTAGTTAAAGTATCGCCAAATATGGCGTTCTATTGGCTTGTTGCAACGAAAAAATAATGAAAGTGGCAAGCTTGTTTAGACGGCGAGACTCTATGGGCAAACTTAGCGGGGGTATTTGAGAATCGCGCAATTATGATTTTCCTGTATCATCAATTAATGATAATTTTCCGTAAAGTCTGGTTATTATTAACAACAGGTTAAGGTTTTAGCCCAAGGTTAACTAATAGTTAAATACTCCAAATAATAGTTAATACGCATCAAGCCGATATAAAATAAAGTCAGGCATAATCGCCAGAGCGCATCTATCCCGGTCATACTCGAAATTGCCTCATCCTTGAAGTGGTAACATCCCATTTGCCACCGTCAGTTTTTTGTGTAATTTAAAATGCAGTTTGCCAGGGAGATGCTGGCCAAAGCACTCAGCTACTTACCTGTTGACCTTTGGTAGCTGAATACCTGCTGGCAAATAGAAACTCAAAAAAGCGTGCTGATGAATTTATGTTAAATACTTCCTGCGTAGAAAGACCAGTCCAACCCACGTCCGAAGCTGACTCTGGAGAACTTCGTTTAGACTCTACTCTCCAAGAATTATCGCTTTACGATTTTCAAGTAGAAGCTACGGATTTGGGAATGCAAATTTCCCAAATGTTAGAAGCTAATCCGCTGTTACCGGGAGTCATTTTGACAAATCAAGGTAAATTTGTCGGCATGATTTCCCGGCGGAGATTTTTAGAATTTATCAGCCGTCCTTTTGGGCGAGAATTATTTTTAAAGCGACCTGTGAGGGCTTTGTACCGCTTTGCCGAAACTGAGAGTTTAATTTTTCCCAGCAATACTTTAATCGTGGATGCAGCTAGAAAGTCGCTGCTGCGATCAAAAGAACTGCTTTACGAGCCGATTGTAGTTCAAGTGTCGCCTCAAACTTATAGTTTGCTAGATGTACACGAACTGTTAGTAGCCCAATCCAACATTCACGAACTAGCGACAAAATTGCTGAGGCAGCAAACTCAATCTCAACTAATTCAAACCGAAAAACTAGCCAGTTTGGGGCAGATGGTAGCTGGAGTCGCCCACGAAATTAGAAATCCCGTCACCTGCATCAGCGGAAATCTCGGCTTTTTGTCTAACTACTCGAAAGACATTATGGAATTGCTGTCTGCTTACGAGCAAATTGTCGGTTCCAGCGAAAAAATTGATGAACTCAAAGAAAACATAGAATTTGATTTTTTGCAAGAAGATTGGGTGGAAATTCTCAAAAGTATGAAAGTTTCATCAGAGAGGCTGACGGAACTTGTCACCAGCCTGCACACCTTCTCTCATATGGACGAAACCCACTTGAAAGAAGCTAATCTCCATGAATGTATTGACAGTACGCTGCTAATTATGAAAAACCGTCTCAAGTACGGGTTTAAAGTAGTTAAAAGCTATGGGGATTTGCCTTTGGTCAAGTGTTATTCGGGTCAGTTGAGCCAGGTATTCATGAATATCGTTAGCAATGCGATGGACGCTTTGGAAGAGGTGAAAGGAGAAAAAGGTTTTGTGCCTGCGATTACTATTCAAACTGAGGTAATAAACAGTGCTGATGGAGACTGCGTGAATTCGGAATTACTTCAAAATTATGTTTTGGGCGATGGCGTCCCGCCCCGCAAGCTACGACCAAATGCAAAACAGCTATCATCCGGCAGCCAAGAAGGCGGTTCCAGCCCAGAAGCAGCGGGAAAAAATCAAAATAACGCTTGGATAGCGATCAGAATTGCCGATAACGGGCCGGGAATTCCGCCAGAAATTCAGCGACGGATTTTTGATACTTTCTTCACTACTAAACCAGCGGGGAAAGGTACGGGTTTGGGGTTGGCAATTACTCATCAAATTGTTACGGAAAAGCATAAAGGCAAGTTAAATTTGCATTCTACGCCCGGTACGGGTACGGAATTTGAAATTTTGTTGCCCTTGATTTGAAGGAAGTTCAGAATTGAGTGAAGTATTTTCGTAGAGTAATTACACAACTGTCACATTCAATAAAGGTATGTTGTTGCGCGAAGAGCGCTCTTCGCG
>JANYGO010000392.1 GCA_025362325.1 Cyanobacteriota bacterium
TAGATTATTTGAATCCATTGAAAAACTAGAATCACTGTTAAATAAACTTTTAAATGAAGGAGGATTAATTATGAAATGGAACCGAAAAATAAAAAATAAAGGGAACTTAGTTAATGCAGTTTAGATGTTGAACAGCTTATCTAAAATAATCTCAACGGCTTCGCTCAAATTGTTAGCAATTAAATCGGGTTGGTACATTTCTAGTTGGGTGCGATCGCGAATTCCGCACAAAACACCAATTACCTTGACACCGTGGCTTTTTGCTGCTATAATATCTGCCTCCGTATCCCCAACCATCCAAAGGTCAGAAGCCGGCGGCAATTCAGCGAGAGCTCTTGCCATCAGCAACGGCTTATCTTTCACATCCCCGGTTTTGACGTAATCGTTGGGGAGGCAATAGCGGCGGTTTTCTGGGAAAAAATGCCCTAAATTGCAGCGGTTGAAGGCTTCATCTAGTTCCCTGACGCGACGCATGGTCATCACCACTAAGTCTATTCCAGCATCCTGCACCTTTTCGAGGGTTTCCACAGCGCCGGACACGGGTTGATCGTAAATCATGTAGGGTAGGGTGTGGACGGTTTGGCCGCGTTTCTGGGCAAAATCGCGGGCTTGATCTGCGTCTAATCCTGAGAAGATGCCGATTTCGGTTTCGGGAACCCGCGCGCGCTTCATGTCCCAAAACTCGGCTTTCGGTAGTTCGCGCACTGCTTGGCCCTCACGTTGAGTCTCGGCCAGACACTCCTGGTAAACTCGGTAGTAGCGATCGGACACGTCCATGATCGGGCCGTCAAAGTCGGTAATAAGTCTCAGCATTTAGCAGAGTATTGTTGAGCTTTTATACAAATTGTTCTCTACTGTATCACTTATTGGTCAAACTAATCTTTTGCTGCATTTTACACGAAAAAACTGCTTGGAGAAGCCCAAGCTTACTGGGAAAGATAAATTAGCCAGGAGTAACAGTTGCTTTCACCCACCAGGAGTAAAAACCGTGATGCTAAAACAGTAGTCAAATAACCACTAACTTTATCTGCTAACCTTTGAGAGTTATCCTCTACAATAACGAGATGCTTCAAACATTAAGTTTACAGAGCAGCCCGAGAATTATTAACATTCTTCTTTATAAGCTGTTATCCTTGCGTAGGTTTGAATACCTGGCAGTCGATCGACAACTCAATATTCAAGAAATATCTTTGAACGTGCAAGAGTTTGCCAACGTCCCCGATGCGGTAAAAATCGGAAAAGATGTGCGCGAAAGTTTTCCCGAATTAATAGGAATGGAAGAAATTCTTGATGATATCCTGGAAGAAAGGCGGCCAAGTTTTCAATTAAAATCAATTATGCGGGTTCTCAATGACGGTTGTTTTTTGTATCTCGACTTGTACATCTTTGGTTGTAGAGAACATCTCAATTCTGAGAGATTAATGATTTTTTGCGAGGACGTAAGTGACAGGATGGCATCTCACAAAAGCAGGGTTCAGACCGCAAACGAAAACAAGATTAAAGTCGATTACTTAGCTACGGCTCGTGATTATATTGATAAAATTATTAACTCGCTAGGTGATGTTTTATTAGTAATATCTGAATCGGGGAAAATCAAAAAAGTCAATCAATCTGCCCAACTATTATTTGGCTATAGCGAATCGGAATTAATCGGTCAACCGATATCAATGATTACTGCTGGCGAGGAATTCCTGCGTCAAGTCACCCAGCTACCTATTGCACTTAAAAGCGAATCTTGGCATCAGGTAAAAATAGTTTGCCAAACTAAAACAAGTTCAAAGCTGACTATCGCTTTTTCCTGTTCTACTATCGAAATCATAGAAAGCAAGCACGCATCCAGCGCCGCCCTACAAGATTTTGTCTATATGGGTAGGGATATTACGGAGAAGCAGCGCACAAAAAATCGTCAAAAAGTACAGTATGCTGTAACTCGCATCTTGTCAGAATCGAATTCTCTATATAGCGTAATTCAGAAAATTTTGCAAGCTATCTGCGAAAGTTTGGGGTGGGATGTAGGCGAACTTTGGACGCCCGTTACAAGTGAGAAAGAAACTAGATTTTATCCAGAAAAAAGGTCAGAAAAACTGTCGTTTTTGTCCGTGCATTTTAGCTGTCCAGTTGAGGAAACTCCTGTTTTGCGCCGGGTGGGGGTTTGGCAAGGAATAGCTGAAGTTAGCAATTTTATTGAAAGTGGCGATCAGATTACTTTTGCTCCGGGCGTGGATTTGCCAGGAGCGGTTTGGAAGAGCGGTTCTGGGCAGTGGATTACTGATATTGTTAATGATAGCAATTTCGTGCGATCGCACTTAGCTAAGCAAGTGGGACTACGCTCGGCTTTTGCTTTCCCCATTCACGCTAGCGGTCAAGTTGTGGGAGTAATGACTTTTTTCAGTCAAGAAGAACAGCCACCGGATCAAGATTTGCTTCAGATAATGGCTGCTGTGGGTTCCCAATTGGGCGAGTTTGTCAAGCGTAAATATGCAGAAAAAGAATTACAGGAAGCAGAAGCTTCAATCCGAATTTTATACGAACAGGAGAAACGGCAAAGCGAAGAATTGCAAGAGAAAAATTTAGCTTTACAACAGGCTAAGTTAGAGTTAGAAGCTGCTAACCGCGAATTGCAGAGGCTCGCGTCTGTAGACGGCTTGACTAAGATTGCCAATCGCCGCTGTTTTGACAAAACATTAGAGCTGGAATGGCGACGAATGAATAGAGAGGAACAAGCCCTGTCTTTAATTTTGTGTGACCTCGATTTTTTCAAACTTTACAACGATCATTACGGGCATCAAGGAGGCGACAAATGTTTAAAACAAGTAGCCGAGATTTTAGACAGCAACGCTCAAGGGGAGGGATATTTAGCCGCCCGCTACGGCGGCGAAGAATTTGCGGTGATTTTGTCACAGACTGATGCAAAAGGAGCAATGCGGGTAGCTGAATCAATTCGCAGTGATTTGAATGCTGCGGCAATTGTTCATGCTGGTTCCAAGGTAAATAACTTTGTAACTCTCAGTATGGGAGTCTCTAGTGCTGTGTCTGCTACGGGTTTATCGATTGAGGGGTTGATTGGAGAAGCCGATCGCGCGCTTTATCGAGCTAAACTAGAAGGGCGCGATCGGATAGTTTGCTTAGACTATAAGAGATAATTTGAGGGCGGGAAAGGAGTATGTTAGGATGATTGTGAGAGAAGCTAAAATCGCGGACGCACCTGCAATTGCACGGGTTAATCTAGACACTTGGCGGACAGCTTACCGACACATTGTACCCGCAGATTACCTCGCGCAACTGTCCTATCAAAAACGAGAAAGCAATTGGCAAGAAATCCTGTCAAATGTCAAAAATACTGGGGATTTTGTCTGCGTTGCTGAGAATGACTCGGGACAAATTGTCGGTTTTGCGGCGGGCGGTGGCGAGCGAACGGGCAAATATGTTTATCAAGGAGAATTATTTGCCATCTATATTTTGGAAGAATATCAGCGTCAAGGAATCGGACGGCAACTCGTGCGAACCGTTGCCACAAAATTGGCTGAATTAAGTTTGAATTCGATGCTAGTTTGGGTACTGGGAGACAATTCAGCCTGCAAGTTTTATGAATTTTTAGGAGGTAAAAAAGTGGACGAAGAACAGACAAGCAGAGCAGGAGTTGCACTCAAAGAAATTGCCTACGGGTGGACGGATATCACAGTGCTGACAAACACCCCTGCATGACCGAAAAAGGGGAAGTTTTATCAATCATCGATCAAACTTCCCCTTTTCATTTGTTCCCGTTCAATTGCTTCAAACAAAGCTCGAAAATTCCCAGCTCCAAAACCTCCCGCTTGCACCTGTTTGCCGTTAACTAAAGAAACTCGGCGCTCAATAATCTCGAAAAAGAAAGTCGGTTCGCCAAAAATTGGCTGGGTGAAGATTTGCAGCAGCATTGCAGCGGGAGTATCTTCTTGCCAATCTGCCAAAACTTCAGAAGCTGCGATTGCTCCCCAATCAGGGGGCAGATAGTTTTGCCGCTGTTGCAATTCGGAGTAATATGTTGAAGGAACTGGCAGAAAAGGCAAACCGCGCGATCGCAACTCTCCAACAACACCTACAATATCAGCAGTTTGCAAAGCCATGTGCTGAATTCCCGGCCCTCGATTGGCACTCAAAAACTCTTGAACTTGAGAATTAGCCGATGCCGGTTCATTAATCGGGAATTGCGCCCCACCTTCAGCGTGCACCATAACTTGGCTGCGCAAAGCAGACTTCTCAGTCTGAATATCAAAATTTTGCTGCGGTTGAAAACCGAATATTTTTTGATACCAACTAACAGCACTTGACAAATCGCCCGATTCAACATTTAAAACCACGTGGTCGATGAGCGTAAACAATGGCTGCTTACCAGAAGTGGGGAGCACCAAATTCTCGCCAATTCGCTCAACGAGCGTGTGGCTTAAATCTCCCCAACCAGCGATTTTTGCCAGTTTAAAACCACCTCCTGCCTTGAGGTCTTCTGCAATCGGTTCCAGGATTTTAGCTCCTGCCGCCTGCGCTCGACGCACCGCTAATTCAATATTTTTTACCCTAAAACCCACATCCGCAATCCCGGGAGGATGAAACTTCAACCAACTAGCAGCGGGACTGGCTGGTGTCAGGGGCGAAGATAAAACAAAACAGACATTGCCACTGCTGACAGCTTCAGTGTGAGTGTGGCTGTTGGCATAACCTGCTATTGATTGAAAGCCTAAGTGGCTGACAAACCAGTCGCGGGATACTTTAGCATTTTCAACGTAAAACTGAATGCGATCGAACTCCATAATCAATAATTGAAAATGGAAACTGAAAAATGGAAAATCCCCAGGTTTTCAGTGGAAAACGGCAAGGGAGAGACTGAGGAATGGATATTTTTCATTTATTTTTTGTGCGTTCGCTTAATAATAACCCACAGATTGAATATCCTAGCTCCCTCTGAAGGTAGAAATACATCCCACTTCAAAAAAAACCGATGTCGGGGATAACTTGAGTTTGGTGGCCTTGCCTTCAGCAAACGGTAAGGTTCAGCTTCCGCAGCCTGCGCTGCCTGGCCTGTTAAATTTGAAGCACATAAATAGCAGTTGACCGCTCGACAGTCGAAGGGTTGACAGTTGCATAACGGGAATCAAATCATTGATTCCGTACGGGTATCGGCTCTATTCATTCCGGTTATTTATGTCCTCACCGGTGTGGCGGTTGCTATAAATAGCAAAAAAAACACTATTTAACATTTTGATTTTTGAGACTTAAAGCAAAGAAGATGACTTGGGGGAGCGCGGCTTCAGCATCAAAACGCTCAAACGCCAGCAAGTTTTGTTGCTCGCGCTCGTCAATTGGTGCGCAATGTGCACCCTACAAACTACTAAAAGAACAAATGACTTTCTGGCTGAATATTAATCTCCATCGGCACAGCTTGCGGGTCAGCCGAAAGAGCAAACATAATTGCATTTGCAGCAGTTTCGGTACTCAGCATTTTTGACCTGTCTACCTTCAAACTCACATTCTCCCAAAACGGAGAATCGACTCCGCCAAAATAGAATAGCGTAAATTTAACGCCGTAGCGCCGCAACTCATCGGCCATGCACTTGCTGAAACCAACTACCCCAAACTTTGAAGCGCAATAAGCCGTTCCCATCGCCATCGAATGCTTGCCTAAAATCCCGATAACATTGCAGATGTGGCCGGATTTGCGCTCTTTCATCACATTCGCGGCTGCTTGAGACGTGTAAAAACTGCCTTTCAAGTTCAAGTCAAGCATCGCATCTAAATCAGCGGGTTCTAACTTGTTCCACTGCTTGAGAATTCCCGCACCGGCGGCGTTTACGAGAGCATCAATTTGTCCGAAATGTTCGACAGTTGTTTGCATCAGCGTCTCGACTTGCTGCAAATCGGTGATATCTGTCGGCACGCACAACACCTCTGTTGCTGAAAGTTCGCCTGCTAAAGTGTCTAATTTACTGCTGTCTCTAGCGGCGAGCACTAGCGTCGCACCCGCATCGGCGAGTTTGCGGGCTACTGCTGAACCGATGCCGCCAGTCGCACCCACCACAACCACAACTTTGTCCTGCATATGTCTTTACATTTCTTTACGTCCCGATTGTATGATAACTCAAGTTATGGGGAATGGGGCATGGGGCATGGGGCATGGGGCATTGGGAATGGGCCAAACAGGTCATTGGGCATTGGCCAAACAGGGAATGGGCCAAACAGGTCATGGGGCATTGGCAAAACAGGTCATGGGCCAAACAGGTCATTGGGCATTGGCCAAACAGGGCATTGGGCATTGGTCATTAAACAAGATTGTATAAATATTTGATTAATACGAAAACCGCAGATAAACGCAGATAAACGCAGATAATTTCAAGATAATTTGGGAAAAAGTGCAATCTTGTCTATTGGGAATTGGGAGTGACAGCGTTAGCGAAGTATAGCGATTCTCAACTTTCGTGAGGTACTCGCCAGCCCATTACCCATTACCCATTACCCATTACCCATTACCCATTACCCATTACCCATTACCCATTTGAAAATTGCTGTTTAATTTTTAATTAATTGAGCGAAACTTGCCAACCTTTTTCGGCTTTATTTAGCTGGAGAGAATTGCAGGATTGTAAAAACTTAGGAAATTTTCTACCGAGATTAAACTCTTTAATTATTTGGGTAATTTGTTTGCCGTATTGTTTGTGAAATTCGCTGCCTACATTGGAGAGAAATACAGAGTTGTGAGGAGAGTTGCCGATTAAGTCTCCAACTATTTTGACCAGAGCTTTTTCCAAGTCTTCCAAGGAATTAATATCTGTCAAGCTGGCTGGTGGTTCTTCGTTGTGATTGAGATTTTCTTTATTGAGTATTGGGGGTGGGGGTGACAATTTGACTTCAAAAAGAGTGACATAAGTTTGAGAAATTTCTGATGGTTTGTGGACGACAAAATCTGTCGGATATTTGAAAAAAATATCCCTGGTTTTACTGCCGATTAAATGATGGGCAATAACTTCATTGAGGACTAAACCATGATTTTGTCTAAATAAAGCTGAAACTGTAGAAAGTTTTATCCATTGAGCTGATGTGCGTTTTTGCTCTTTTTTGATTAATTCTTTGAGCTGAATAACTAATTGTTCTACAGGTGTAATTTCCGGTACTGTTACTAGGGAATGGGTTTCCACTTGACCGGTTTTGCTGTTTAAAACTATAATTTTATCTATTTGTTTGCGGACTTGAAAGACGGTTAGTCCGTGGGCTTGCAGTGTGTTGCTGAGGTGGGTGAGGGCGCGATCGGACGAACAGACAAAAATCTCCTTGGCTGTGGGATAATGTACGAAAATCGATGCGCCAACAGTCGCCATTTTTAAGTCGGCGCTGTCTTTGCCGGGGGGGACGTGAATCAGTTGATAGCCGCGCTGGTGAAATTCGGCGTCTTTTTTGCCCATGCTGCGCCAATTGGCAAAGGCAACTTTGATTTGGATGGGATAGTGGGAGATGCCTTCTAGGAATTTTTCGGTTTCGATGTTGAGTTGTAAGTTTTCAACATCTAGCAGCAAGATAGCAATGCCTGTAGGAAGGGGGGTTGTTTGATTGGCTGTTGGAGTTGGAGGTTTTGAGGAAACAGAGTTTTGTGATTGGGCTGGTGGTGTTTGGGGTGCGGCTAGCTGCTGAATTTTGGCCAATAATTTGCTGAAGTGAGGTGAATTAATGAATTCGGGAATCAGCAGAATTTGGAGATATTTTTGGGCCGTCAGCAGCAGGGAATCGGTATCGCTGGCTACTCTGAAACTTTTTGTCAATTTTCCAATCAAAACTGACTGAAAATCAGGTTTGGCCCAGGGGGTTTTCCTGTATTTTTCAGCTATCCATTCGGGGTGCTGTTGCTGAATGGAAATTAGTGTTTGAGCGATATAGCGACTGATGGCGCTGAATGCGACTGATTCTTGAGTCGTCAGCAAGGGAGTTAGATCGGGCATGGCCCTCTACAATGCGGATGATGTCTCAATCTATCATAATGTTACTTTCTCTGTGACTGTCGGACGATCGCCCGCCAAATTAAACCGACGGCAATTAACGCCAGCCCTGTCAGCCAAATTTGCCTCTCCACCCAGAAAGCCAGAAACAGACAACTCCCCAAACCTACCCAAGCCAACCACTGGGGATAAAGCCTTTCGGCGCTTGTAAGTTGCAGGGCGGCTGCATTGGTGATAGCGTAGTAGATCAAAACGCTAAAGGCACTGAAAGACCAAGTGGTTTTGACATCGCCGACTAAAATTAAAAGTGCGATCGTAATTTCGACAAATACCACAGCCACATAGGGCGTTGTGCCCGAGGGATTCAGCCGCGCTAAGACTCTGGGCATATCCAGCCGCCGCCCCATCGCCAGCCAGACGCGCGACAAGCCTAAAATTAGGTTCAGCAATACTCCCAGCATGGCAGTAATTGCCCCGACGGCTAGCAGTTGAGAAACTCCCGGAGTGGGGAAACTGCGGGCGAGGACTTCCAAAGGTGCAGCCGCAGCGCCTGTTTTCAGGGACAATTTATCAACGCTCCCCGCGCCCGCGACAACTATTGCTACCGCCACGTAAAGCACCATTGTCAGCACCAAAGTAAAGATTATGGCTTTGGGAATGGTTTTCCTCGGTTCCCGCACTTCTTCGCTCATGGTGGCGATGCGGCCGTAACCGGTGTAGGCGACAAACATTAGGGCGGTGGCGTGGAGGATGGAGCCGATGGAGCTATCATGCTGTAGCGTGGGCATTTCCCACCTTACCTCCGGCAAACCCGCAGCAATAAACACAGTCAGAGATAAGAGTGTAACCGAGACTGTGGCAGTATTGGCGATATTCGATCGCCTGATTCCCGTTAATACAATTAAAGTTAGGGTGGCGAGGGCGATTAATGCTGTTAGGATTAGGTAAGTGCGATCGGCTACACCAACTGCACTTAAAAAATACCCCGCAAAACCCAAAGCAGCAGTAGCAGCCGAAGCCGTTTTAGCCAACAAAAACATCCAGCCCGCCGTAAAACCCAGCCAAGGATTGAGATATTTGTAGCCATATTCATAAGTACCACCGCTGACAGGATAATTTGCCGCTAATTGAGCGCTGTTAAGGCCATTGCAAACAGCAACCAAAGCAGCAACACCCACAGCCACAATCACTCCCTGCCCCGCAATATCCGCCGCCATCCCGATACTCACAAATACTCCCGTACCCACAATCGAACCCAGGCCCATGAGAGTAGCCCCGAAAACACCCAATTCTCGCTTTAAAAGTGGGGAAGACATATAAAAAATTTTCCTAGTAAAGACTTTAGTCCTCCTGGTTCGTAGTAGGGACTTTAGTCCTGATTGACTAAAAGTTAAATAAAAAGAACTTAATTCCTGATGGTTTGTAGTAAGGACTTTAGTCCTGGTTGACTTAAAGCCTACCGACAGAGGACTGAAGTCCTCACTACGAACCGTTTTATAGGACTGAAGTCCTCACTGCGAACCCTATTTGAGGACTGAAGTCCTCACTACGAACCATATTAACCGAAACGACCTTGAATGTAATCCCTCGTACTCGAATTACTTGCAGAAGTAAAAATCCGGCTTGTCGGCCCAAATTCCACCATGCGGCCGATGCGGCTCTCATCAGTATTAAAGAAAGCCGTATAATCAGAAACCCGAGCCGCCTGCTGCATATTGTGCGTTACAATCACCACAGTTAACTGCTGCCGCAGAGTCTGAAACAACTCCTCAATCTTCATAGTAGAAATCGGATCTAGAGCAGAACAAGGCTCATCCATCAGCAAAATTTTTGGCTTAACCGCCAAAGCGCGAGCAATACAAAGCCGCTGCTGCTGTCCGCCCGAAATCCCCTGCGCCGACTTCTTCAAATTGTCTTTCACCTCATCCCAAAGCGCCGCACTTTTCAGCGCAGATTCCACAATTTCATCTAACTCTGCTTTGCTTTTGCGCCCAAAAATTCGTACTCCGTAAGCAATATTATCGTAGATGCTCAGCGGAAAAGGATTCGGTCTTTGAAACACCATGCCCATTTGGCGGCGCAAACTATTAATATTGACTTTCGGACTGTAAATATCCTGTCCAAAAAACTCAACCCTTCCTTTGATTTGAACTTTTCCTTCCAATTCGCCGATGCGGTTGAGAGCTTTAAGAAACGTTGATTTGCCACAACCTGAAGGGCCGATAATCGCGGTCACTTGCGGGTGAGGGATATTCATAGACAAATTTTCGAGCACTTTGTGAGTTCCGTAGGAGAAACTCAAGTCCTGAACCCGCAATGCTGGCATTGCATTGGGGTCGATTTCAGGAGTCGCGTCTTCTAAAAATTGGTCGCTATATTTTTCAGCTTTTAAGTTGCTTTTGGGTTTCATTATTTGCATTTTTTCTAGTGTGAGCAGTAGATTTTTAGATGCCAAATATTACCTGATGACTTTAATTAGTTAGACTTGCTTATCACTCATTCCGAAAATCGTATTACCTATCTTGCAAGCGTTTGCGAGTGACGGCGCGGGAGGCTAAGCTAGTAACTAAAACCATTCCCAAAAGCACAGAGGCCGCAGTCCACGCCAATTCGTTCTGCTCCTTGTAAGGAGAGCTGGCGTAACTGTATATTAATACTGACATAGAAGGAGTCGGAGTCAGCAGCGTCTCGGGAATTTCTTGAATTCTTGCGATGGTTTCTGCGCCGACGGGAGACTGAACTATCTCGCCCAGTTTATCAACTAAAGGAGGCCAAAATTGGCTCGACAAGGCAGTTACGATTAGGGGTGCAGTTTCGCCGGCGGCGCGGGAAGCTGCTAGTAAAATGCCTGTGGTAATTGTCGGGAGTGCTGAGGGAATAATAATCCGAAACATTGTTTGAAAGCGTCCGCCTCCCAAACCAGCAGAAGCGAGGCGGTAAGAAGCAGGCACTAATTTTAATGCTTGTTCTGTTGTCAGGGCCACAACGGGCAGCATGATAATGCCGAGAGCGAAACCGCCGGCCAATCCTGAAAATGCCTTAGTTGTAACGACAATTAGGGCGTAAGCAAACACGCCGACAACAATGGAGGGAACGCTGCTGAGAATGACGGTGATAAAGCGGATGGTATTCGCAACCGCCTTATTCTCTCTACCAAATTCTGACATAAATATTCCCGTCATCACGCCAATTGGTACGCTAAATAATGTGGCAATTCCTACCATTAAAGCTGTGCCGAGAATCGCATTCGCAAAGCCGTTGGGCTGGTCTTCAACTCCGACGGGTGCGGGCAGAGATACTAGCACTTTCCAGCTTAAATGTGTCAGTCCTTCGCCCAGAATTTTGTACAAAATAGCGAACAATGGCAGCAGGGCGAGACCTGTGAGACTGAAGGCAATAACTGTCATTCCCCGGCTGAAAAAATTTCGGCTCAGTGACAGGGGCTTGTTGATTTCTGCATCCAGAATGCTGTTTGATTTTTGTGCTTGAGTCATGGTTAATTCTTAGCTCCCTTAACGCCGATTAGCTGCACCAGCAAGACTGCGACTGCGTTCACTAATAGGGTAATCACAAATAGAATTAGCGCTAAATACATTAAAGAGCCGATGTGCAGCTCTTCTTGAGCTTCCCGAAATTGACTTGCTAAAACAGCGGGGATTGAGTAGCCGGGAGCTAATATAGATGGGTTGATTTGAATCGAGTTGCCGATTACCATTGTTACTGCCATTGTTTCGCCTAAAGCGCGTCCCAAGGCTAAGATAGTTGCTCCGATAATCCCCGAACTTGCTGCGGGCAATAACAGCTTAAATATGGTTTCCCAGCGGGTGGCACCGAGGGACATTGAAGCACTTCGCAAATCTACGGGAACCGACAGCAAGACATCGCGGCTGATGGCGGCGACTGTCGGCAAAATCATAATCGATAAAAGTATGCCGGCCGGCAGCATTCCCGGCCCAAAAGGTTCGCTGCTGAATAGGGGAAACCAACTAAAATTGTTGAACAGCGACTGCTGTAAAGGCAGCAAAAAGGGAATTAATACGAAGATTCCCCACAGGCCAACGATGACGCTGGGAATGGCTGAGATTAATTCAACCATGAATCCTAAGGGCGATCGCACCCAACTCGGCAAAAAGTTCTCGCTGGTAACGATAGCTACGGAAAGTCCTAGAGGAAGTGCGATGATAATGGCGATCGCAGAACTAACTACTGTACCGTAAATAAACGGCAAAGCCCCAAACTGCAACTCCCCGATATCCCATTTGGGATTCCACAAAAACTCTAGTCCAAACTTGCTAATAGCCGGCCAAGCATCTTTAAAAATTAGCCCGCTCATCCAGAACAGCGTGCCCGCCGTCGCTAAAGCAAAAGCCCATACAAATACTGTAAATCCCGACTCCAGCCACAAACCTTCACCATTCGTATCAGTTAAGTCTACGTGCGTGTTGATTCCAGCAGTCTTAGGAGTTAATTTTTTCGGTTTCTTTGAAGAATTGGTCATACCAAGTTATGGCGCAAAAAGCGAAATCTTTGATTGAGAGACTAGCTTGTAAGGTGCGCCACGGCACACCTTACCCTGAAACTAGCTAGTCGAGTGCGCACTGCGCACTCCTGCCCCTGAAACGATATTGTCGAGTGCGCAGCCCGCACTCCTGCCCCTGCCAGTTATGAGTTTTGAGTCATACATTTTAAACTCCAAACTCATAACTTCCTGGCTACCTCAGAATTAACCTTTAGCAACTACAGTCTGATTAACTGTTTGAATCACCTTTTGAGCAGTTGCTTGAGGAATCGAGGTATACTCTAATCCTTTGTTGAGACCTTGACCTGTAGTCATTACCCAATTAACCATCTTTTTAATAGCCTCTGCTTTCGCAGCAGGATACTCTTTGTGGATTAACAGCCAAGTCAAGCCAACGATTGGATATCCATCGCGTGGATTTCCTTCAACTAAGCGGAAGTCTGCTGGATAGGTTTCCCCTGCTAAAGCTTTTTCGGCTTCTGCCAAGCTAGGATCTACAAATCGGCCAGCTTTATTTTGAATAAACGCTGTTTGGAGATTGTTTTGCCGAGCGTAAGTATCTTGAACGTAGCCAATTGAACCAGCCGTTTGTCTCACCAAACCAGCTACGCCGGGGTTTCCTTGACCGCTGAGAGGGCTACCGGGCCAACTCGGTTGAGCGGCACCCTTGACGCTGCTGCCGAGCGCCTGCAAGTGGTTAGAAAAAATAAAGGTTGTACCGCTGCTGTCTGCGCGCACAACTACTCGAATTGCACTATTTGGCAAATTTTTAGCTTGTCCAGCAATCCCTGCGATTTTCGCATCGTTCCAGCGAGTAATTTTGCCTTCAAAGATGCCCTTCATGGCATCGGCATTCAGTTTGAGATTGTTGACTCCGGGCAAGTTGTAGACAACTGCAACCGCGCCGCCAGCAGTCGGAATTGCCATCACGCCGCGCTTTACCTGAGAGATTTGCGCAGGCGTCATCAGCGCGTCGCTGCCTGCGAAATCCACAGTACCTGAAATTAATGCTTTGATACCAGCGCCGGAGCCAGTGCCTTCGTAGTTTACCGTAATTTGATTTGCACTTCTCATCTGAGAGAAGTAGCGATCGTACAGCGGTTTGGGGAAAGTGGCTCCCGAACCATTTAATGTTACCGCAGCTACAGCGGAACTAATCAAACTTAGCGAAAATGCTGCTACTGCTAGCGAAACAATAAAGCCACGTCGCCAGCCTTTAGTGAAGAAAACCATAACTCCTCGTCCTTAGTATTAATAGCAGACTTTACAAATCTCTTCCATAGGATAGACTGAAATCCCCAAACAAAGGGATACAAAAGGATAAGCTTGTTTTAAATTTTGGTTAATTTTAGATTAAGTTTTTTATGATTAAGAAATGGCTGCAAAAACGATAACCTTTCTTTAATCTATAGTTAACATTAGGAGGACTTACGCACTTCTGACCGAAGAAATTTGGTTTTTTATTAAATCTGCGGTTCACAATCAAGTTTTTCCCTACACAAACCCGATTCCCGATCCCTCGTGTATAAGTCCTAATTCGATTAAAAAGATGAGCCTGGGGCGATCGCCACTTGATAATCATTACCCTCTTTCTTGACTTTAAATGTTTGACAAGACTGCAAAAAATCTAGAAATTTCTCGCCCAAATCCAGCGATTTCAGCTTTTTAGTAATTGGTTGACCGTATTGCTTGTTAAATTCACCTGCTACTAGGATAGTCGAAATGTAAGCACCTGGAGATTGAGCGGTTAAAGCTATCAAAATTTTTGCTAAAGATGATTCCAGTGTGGCAGATGGAGAAGTGTTTGAATCCGAAGATTTTTGGACTATCCTCACGTGATGTTCGCTCCCGCTCGATGTCAATTGAAATACAGAAGGACGCGATTTCAAAAATTTGACTAAACTGGAATCAACCAAGAAACTTTTCACTATATGATCGGCCTGAACTTGACATCGGATGAAAAATATTTTTTTAAGCTCAGCTACATTAATAGCATTATTTGGGAAATTATTTATCTCTGATTCAATAATTTCTACAAGTATATTTTCTAAGACTTCCAGTGAATCGATCGTCACGGGATCAGCAGGGACAGTTTCTGGCAATTTTTCGTGCTCAATGTTTGCGCCAACAACGTCGGAAGTTGCAGGTTCTTTTGGTTCGCAGGTTATATCTTTTGGGGATGATGCGAATGCTTCTATATTGGTGGAATTTATAGAAGTTAATTCGATAGCGCGGCGCTCTTGAAAAAGTTGAGTAACACTAGAAAACCAAGCTATCCGCTGCTCGATAGATTGGTGTTCTGCCTTCAGCAACTCGGCAATTTTATTTGCCAGTTCTGCAAAAGTAGGGAGTTCCACTTCCTCTTTGCAAGAATAGTGATTGCTCTCCCCTGTCAGATGATTTTCTACAGACAACACAGCATTTTGACTGCGTACCCGAAACACTGTCAATCCCTGATTTTGTAATTGATTGCAGAGGTGATTTAACAAACCGTCGGAGGAACAAACAAAAACTTGTCGGACATCCCGATAGCGGTATAAAATAGCAGCACCAAAGGCAATCATTTTACCGTCAGCGGTGTTAGCGCCGCCCGGAGCGTGAATTAGTTCGTAACCGCGATCGTACAATTCAGTATCCAGCTTACCGGTGCTGGGGTTTTTCCAGTTAGCAAAAGCAATCTTAACTTGCAGGGGATAGCTGCATAAACTGGCTAAAAACTTTTCCGCATTAATGTCGAGTTTCAGGTTTTCTGCATCTAGCAGCAAAATCGCAATTTCCCGATCGCACTTTACGGCCGTTTCTGGGGATATCGTACTTTCCGCGCCTTCGTCACTCAACGGGGATCGAGGCTCAAAACCTTGTTGGCTAACAGCTTGAAGCGGATAAAACTGCTGGCGACGGGAACTGCGGTTGTGGCGGAATCGATCGGGCGAACGTCGGGGATTTTTCATTAACTGACAATGGTAGCTTAACTTTATGGTGGCCGATGGGCTAATAATAAAATAAATACACTTAACAATTCTTAAAAAAAATGGCTAGAGACTTGCGGGGATTCTTGAAACTACTCGAAGACCGGGGACAACTGCGCCGGATCAGCGCTTTAGTCGATTCCGACCTAGAAATTGCCGAAATTTCCAACCAAATGCTGGTAAAAGGCGGCCCCGGATTGCTGTTTGAGAACGTCAAAGGGGCAGAATTCCCCGTCGCGATTAACCTATTGGGCACGGAACAGCGCGTTTGCTGGGCGATGAACATGGAAAAGCCGATCGAACTTGAAGAACTCGGCAAAAAATTAGGTATGCTACAACAGCCCAAACCGCCGAAAAAGATTTCCCAAGCCATAGAATTCGGCAAAGTCCTGTTCGACGTAGTGAAAGCCAAACCAGGCCGCGACTTCTTCCCAGCTTGTCAGCAAGTGGTATTTGAGGGAGAAGGTGTGGATTTGAACAAAATCCCGATGATTCGCCCCTATCCGGGAGATGCGGGCAAAATCATCACCCTCGGTTTGGTAATTACCAAGGATTGCGAAACCGGTACGCCGAATGTGGGCGTTTATCGGTTGCAATTGCAGTCAAAAAACACGATGACTGTACACTGGTTATCTGTCCGGGGCGGCGCGCGGCACTTGCGGAAAGCGGCGCAGGCTGGTAAAAAGTTGGAAGTTGCGATCGCCCTGGGAGTTGACCCTCTGATTATTCTCGCCGCCGCCACACCGATTCCCGTTGACTTATCTGAATGGTTATTTGCCGGACTTTACGGCGGTTCCGGCGTGCAATTGGCGAAGTGCAAAACCGTAGATTTGGAAGTACCGGCGGACTCGGAAATCGTGTTAGAAGGAACGATTACACCGGGGGAAGTTTTGCCAGACGGGCCGTTTGGCGATCACATGGGTTATTACGGCGGCGTGGAAGATTCGCCGTTAGTTCGGTTTAACTGCATGACGCACCGCAAAGACCCGATTTATTTAACCACATTTAGCGGGCGGCCGCCGAAGGAAGAAGCTATGATGGCGATCGCCCTGAATCGCATTTATACTCCTATTTTGCGGCAGCAAGTATCGGAAATTGTCGATTTCTTCTTACCGATGGAAGCGCTGAGTTATAAAGCCGCAATTATCTCCATTGATAAAGCATATCCCGGTCAAGCGCGGAGGGCTGCTTTAGCATTTTGGAGTGCATTGCCGCAGTTTACTTACACCAAGTTTGTGATTGTTGTCGATAAAAGTATCAACATTCGCGATCCGCGTCAAGTAGTCTGGGCAATTAGTTCTAAAGTTGACCCAGTTCGAGACGTATTTATTTTGCCGAATACGCCCTTTGATAGTTTGGATTTTGCCAGTGAAAAGATTGGTTTGGGCGGCAGAATGGGGATTGATGCTACTACGAAGATGCCGCCGGAAACCGATCACGAATGGGGTAAACCTTTGGAGTCTGATCCTGATATGACGGCGATGGTTCAGCGGCGTTGGGCTGAGTATGGTTTGGCCGATTTGAATTTGGGAGAAGTCGATCCGAATCTGTTTGGATATGAGATGAAGTGAGTCGTAGGGTGTGTCGCCACAGAAAAGTCCTGAAAGTCGATCGACAATTTCATAGCGACGCACCTCACAAACCGGGTTAAAAGTCGTAGGGTGCGTCGCCACAGAAAAGTCCTGAAAGTCGATCGACTTTCTCATAGCGACGCACCTCACAAACAGTCAGCGGTAGAGTGCGTCAGGAAAGGTAATTCTCAATCATCACGGACAATCTCATTCTGACGCACCAGCTAATAAATGGTACGTCAGCTACGAGATTGTGAGTTTTTCCTAAACATCTTCGTAGCTGACGCACCCTACTTAACTGCGGGGAATCTTAAGCGGTTTGCGACCTATTTTGATTTGGAGAGTGGGATGGTGCGATCGGTTTATGTTACGCAGTAGTCGGTGTGTGGGACATTGAAATCCAAAGCTTGAGTTCAGTATCCGTCATCAACCTTACCCTAACCAATACCCCAATGAAAAAATTTTCATTGGGGGATTGCTATACTTAGCCTCTTGACTTGACAGTGGTATCAAAATGTGATATCAATAAATAGGTGGCGTCAAGCTGGGGTGATAATGCAGACACTTCCTCTAAAAGCAACTCAATCTGACGAACTTCTACTGGTGAGTGGATTAAATGGCAAACAGTGTCGAATCTTAAAGGCAATCTACACAAACCCCGTTCCGGGAAACATTCTCTGGACGGATATTGAGAGCCTGTTTGTGGCGCTGGGCGCTACCGTTAGCCAGGGGAGGGGGTCTAGAGTGCGATTCGCATTAAACGGTGTCAAAGCTGTTTTTCACGAACCACATCCTGAAAAAGAGATTTGTAAGGGCGCAGTTAAAAGTGTCCGAGAATTCTTAGAGAATGCAGAGGTTGTTTTTATGTCTGATTTTTAACCATTAGTAAGATGTCCGAAAAGGGGCATCCATTGCTGGTTGCCCCAGCCCCAGATAACTAAAAAACGTACCACCTATCTATCTAGCTATAGCAATCCTAAATCATTATCCTTACCGCGAACATAAATGTGATTTACCCAAAATCCATCTGTAGGGACACGGCACTGCCGTGTCCCTACAGAAAATCATTTAGGATTGCTATATCTAGTAAAGTCATCACACAATCGTGCAGCACAATTTTACAGATTCTCCGAAAAGTGTAATTTTGCCGTTTCGTCGTTTGAGAACTGATCCAACTATGCTGACCTACAAAAACTACACTGCTCAAATCGAAGTAGATACAGAAAACGGCATCCTTTTTGGCCGCGTCCTAGACATCAAGGATGTGATTACCTTTCAGGGTAAAACTGTTGAAGAGGCGCGTCAGGCATTCTATGACTCTCTTGATGATTATTTAGAATTTTGTGAAGAATTAGGGGAAAAGCCAGAGAAGCCTTTCTCCGGTAAGCTGCCATTTCGCACCACCCCAGAACAGCACCGTCAAATTTTTATAGCTGCTACAAAAGCCGGTAAGAGCATCAATGCTTGGATGGAAGAAGTTTTAGCGGATGCTGCTACTCGTGCTATCCATACTTGATGTTTATGCAAGTCCCTTTTATCAATACTTCGGACAGTTTTTGAATGAGAGCCTAAAAGTGCCATTCTACCGTTTGTATCCGAGCTTGACGAAAGCCTGAAACCCTCATTATACCGTTAGCGAGTGAAAACTGTCCGAAGTGTTGTTTTATCTTTAGTAATATTTAGATATGGTGCATTTAATTGTTACTCTGGCGCAAACTATAGGGAGGCAAAAAAATGGGTTCTCGCAAGCCAATTTATAGAATAAAATCAACTGGGCAGCTTGTGATTGGAGTAGAAGTTAACATAAAGGTAATACCCCCACCATCTCAAGAAAACTTCGTGTTTGAACTATTAAATGAGTATGGTGAGAGAACAGGAAGTATCGTGTCCGTCTCACGCGATGATTTTGAGATAGCAAGTTAGTATAGAAGAAAATTCAATTATTAGTTAAACTAGCTCAAACGCTTTCTAAATATGAGTGAAATAGGACTATTAAAGTGGTTGGGCAACTCCCGAAATGAACGTCATTCTAATTACAAGATTTTAGAATGCGAAGACGGACGGCGACTGCATATTCATGCAAGCGAAATTATGTGTTCGGTAGACGAACTCAGGAGAGGAATATTTATTACTTTTGAGATTGAAGAAAAAGAGGCAAAGAACTTGCGTCTACTTATAGAAGTGGGTGTGATAGATTGGTATGATTATGATAAGGGCTTTGGATGCGCGACTCTTATCGGAAATAACTCGTTGCTGTTGGAAATGTTCGAGAGCTATAAACACCCGAAAATAAGGTCAAAGGCAGACAGGATGCCGACCCTACAAAAGCAGTTGGATATGCTTGTCAACAAGGCAGAAGTTTTTGTCCACCATAAAGTTGTTTGTGGAAGCGAACGGCTAAAAGAGGGATATCTCGTTGTTTTTGATATTCGTAAAATATATCGTAAAGATCAAAATCAATATAAGGATAATGCTCTAAAGTTAAAGCTTCTTAGTGAAGAAACGGACGAGGAAATTATAGAACGCTGTGCCAAAAGTGGAGAAACAAGACTATGGAAACCTGTATTCCATAACTATATTAATACTCTCCAGACAACAGATGAAAAAGTTTCACTGGCATTGGATAAAATCAATAAACTACCCAGTAAAAGGCTTCTTTATCCTTCGTTATCAACTATTTCAAGGGAGAGTTTTTCTGATTCTTTACCCGATAAAATATTAGGTTTTAGCGAAGAGCTACGTCAATTCTTAAGTCTTGAGAAGCATCTACATATTACAATTGCTTTAATTGAAGAGGCGGAAAGTAAAAACTTACCTGAAGATGCGTTATTAACTGAGTTGCAGAGTTGCTTAGAAAATCTCCCCCTGTTGAATGAGGCTCGGAATAAAATTGGGCGACCATCAATAATCTCTCAACTCCCCGGTTGGGTAAAAGAAATTCCCTCGCTCCGAGCCTTACTATTTGGATTTTCCAGTGTCGAATTTCGCCCTGATGCTCCAGAAGCAACACAAATTCGTGCGTTTGTTGATGAACGTGGAATTTTCGGCCTGTGTCATTTTACTACTATTGAAAACTTGCAAGGTATTTGCCGAGAAGGTGGTTTACTCTCAAGCCGGCAACTAAAGTCTCGAAATAGCCCCTACACTCAAATAGACGAAGAAAGATGGGATGGGAAGCTGAACCACATTTGTTGTAGCATTAATAGTTTCAACGAGATGTATTTTTATTCTGCCAAATACAAGAGCCAGTGCTGGGTATTGCTGGCTATTAAACCAGATTACCTCTGGAAACAAGGAACGCTGTTTTGCCCGATTAATGCAGCGTCAGAACGGGGGGCTTACATAAAGGAAGGTTTGGTCGGACTTCAAAGTATGTACAAGTCTGTGGTAATTGATATAAAAGGGAGAGAATATACAAGACAAGGACTACTAGATCGCAAACCCACTTGTATTCAAGCAGAAGTACAAGTACATGAAAGTATCTCTTTAGATGACGTTCTCTGGATCGGGGTTAATGAAGATCCAGGTAACGAGCAAAAGGTGCGGGATGCAGGTTGGCAAGGCGAAATTAGGATTTGGAAGGGTCTTTTTAAGTAGTGAGTGATGTAGTTTTTAAATAAGGCTAGTTATGCAAAAAAAAAATCAACCATCTAATATTGACTTATTATCGAATCGTACTGCTGGCTCCCTACTGGCGGCGGCCGCGGGTGACGCAATGGGCTGGATGACAGAATTTATCCGATCGCCCGATGACCTCAAACGCAAAATGGGAGTTGATCGCGTCACCGACTATCACGCATGGAGCAAGCAGGTTGGTGGGAGGTTTCAAGGTTATGAGGATTACATGGCCCCTGGTGACTATTCCGACGATACCCAATTAACGATCTGTACCGCGGCTTGTATTTCTCCAAATGGAAGCTTTGACTATCGCACTTTTTGCGACTTTGAGTATCCTATGTGGCTAGAGTATGCTCGCGGTGCTGGTGGCACTGTCAAAGAAGCAGCCCATAAAATACAGCGCAAGTCGGCTGATTGGAACAGTAATTTTTTCAGCCGTAAGATGAAAGAAGGAACGATAGACTACTGCGATGGTGGCGCTAATGGTGCTGCTATGCGGATATCGCCTCATGTCTTAGCTAATGTTGGGCGTTGGACGCAAGCTGAGGCTGATATCTGGCGCAATTCAATCATCAGTCACGGCCATCCAAGAGCTATCATAGGAGCTATACTCTACGGTCATGCACTGCATAGTGCTTTGCAGTGGTCAGAATCTATCACAGGTCAGGAGTTAATTGAAATTCTAGGCAATTGGGTAAAACAGTTGGAAATTCCGCAAATACCCGCTCTCAAAGTATGGCTGAGTGAATGGAATAAAGGAAGAGTAGAACCTTTTGAGACAGTTTTTACTAACACTAAACAAGAAGCTGTTGAGCAGTTGCGTCTAGTCTGGTCAGCATTACACAAAAATGAATTACCGGAAAGCGTACTTAAAAAACTAGGCTGTTTTGACCGCAACACCAAAGGCTCTGGACTAGGTACTGCTATGGCTGGCATTTATCTGTTTGCCCGCCAACCAGAACAAACTCAGGAAAACATTATTATAGCGGCCAACATGATAGGCAGCGATACTGATTCGATTGCAGCTTTTGTGGGTGGCTTGGGTGGAGCAGCTTTTGGATTGGAAGCGATTCCTGAAACATGGCGATCGCAAATTCAAGATGCCCCATTTTTAATTGGGCTAGGCAAACATTTAGCTACCATTGCCGTGAGTGAACCACACAAAACAAAAATTCGCTCTGGAACAAGTGGTGTGAAGTTAGGAAAACGCTTATCTCGCAATGAAGTGCATAGCGATATGCGAGTTGTACACCGTCACTTAGGCAAGGGTGCGATCGCAGAAGTAGATACACAACCTCTTCTTACCCAAGGGCGAATGGTAACAGTTGTATACATCAATTTTGATGTGGGTCAAAGCTGCAAGTTTGCCTTCCGTGCAGACACTCCCAGTGAAACATTATTTATCATTTAGCGCGTATTTTGTTTTCCAGCCTTTGTTGAAAACCCAGTCAATATTACCTCGATCGTTTCTTTCTGCAACATTTTTTTACCAAAATACACACGCCTCAAAGATTGTTTTATTAAAAGTTGAGCGGTAGGGTGCGTCAGCTTGGTAATTGTCAATCATCACCAAAAATCTCGTAGCTGACGCACCAGCTAATAAATGGTGCGTCAGCTACGAGATTGTGAGTTTTTCCTGAAAATCTCCTTAGCTGACGCACCCTACTTAACCTGATTTGAATTTGGGATAAGTCGATCCGAATTTGTTTGGCTACGAGATGAAGTAGTTGCCGTAGGGTGCGTTACCTCAGAAAATCCTCAAAGAAATATGGACAATCGAGCGATCGACGCACCTAACAAACAGTGAGCGGTCAGTTAATCCCGCTCTCTGCGCCACCGTTGTTCAATAGCGATTGTGAACCCAAATTCAGTTGACTAAGGCTGACCACCAGCCTCTCGATCACCTTTGTCTGTTCCCAAATTTTGGCAAATTTATGCCATCGCCCATGCCATCGCCCTGTTTGTTGCCGCACAATCGGGTTGGTTCGTTCTAGCCTCTGCGTATTGTCTTTGCCGATTTGATGGTGAATTTCTGAAGTTATTACTCAGCGAGTAACCGCCCCAACCATCGGTTTTCAAATTGAAAAAGTCGGTTTTCCCCCGGGGGAAGTTGACCAATTCTTCGATGAAAGTATCCGTGTGTTTTCCCACTCGGGCTGCCAGAATTAAGCCAGTATAGCAATGCTAAACTCAATCCGATCCAACAGTCTCCAGCTCTTAACTCCTCTGCTAGACAATTTTTCGGTTTTTTTCGACGAATGACCACATATAGTCGGCAATCACTTCTTCTGTTTTTATCTGTTTGACTTCACAGATTGTGAATCATCAGTGCTTTTTGACGCTTCACCTTGAAGAAGGGAAACTACCGTCCCGTAGGCTCTGCCACTGATACGGCCAATTCCCCGAAGGCTACTTCCCTCTCCATGAGCTTGAAGGATGGTATGAACTTCCTCTCTTTGTTAGATGACGACCATAGTAGAGACTGTCAAAGTGTTCGGGGAAAGTTTTACCACAGCCAGGACACTTATATCTCTGCTGCACTTTCTGAGTTTTTCCATGTCTATGGACTTGGGTAGTGACCGCATAGTAAGCAATTCATCTGTGTTTTAGGATTGACACTCGCTCAATTCGACCTATCCCACAGATTTTTGTGGCACGACCCTCATCAACATACACAATCTTGGACCCAGACACAGTTGACAACTGCTCTATGAACGCCTGCCGCTTCTCCTCATCTCTTTCGCGGTAGCCATCAGTCTTTTTTTTCGAGTAAAACCAATTTTCTTCAAGGTACGTGAGATTGTGCAAGCGCACAATCTCACCCTGCCAAAGTTTAGGCATCTCCACTTGAGTTTTATCCCCATGAGTCTTGGCGAACTCACAGAATTTCTCCCCCTGCGGTGATTTTATGACCATTACCAGGAGGTTGATTGGGCAACGCTTGAAAGTCCCTGGTTTGGGCTTGGATCGATTGCTACAGACCGATCGTGCTACGACTAATGTTAAACATTCTACTCGCTTCACTAATTTTCAAGCCATCAAGCTTGATGGCTTGAATCACCTTTTGACCTAGGTCGTAGCTGTAGGGTTTGGGCATGACCCGTGCGATCGCATTCAGCGGGACTACCTCTATTCTCTGTCTTAACCGCCAACGCGGTTGCTATATATTCTCTTGAATATATCTGCTAAAAAAAACGAAAGCCCCAGTCTGGTATTCAGAAAGGAGCTTTGTTTGTTCTTTAAATAAATCCCAGGCATCGAGCTATTTTCTCAGGCAGTGACCCGCCAAATATCTTCGCCACCGCAGCGTTTAACAACCGAGTTCGGGATGGAATCGGAGTGGTGCCACTGCGTCATAGACACCTAGAAAAGCTGTAAGGGATAGAA
>JANYGO010000394.1 GCA_025362325.1 Cyanobacteriota bacterium
TAGATTATTTGAATCCATTGAAAAACTAGAATCACTGTTAAATAAACTTTTAAATGAAGGAGGATTAATTATGAAATGGAACCGAAAAATAAAAAATAAAGGGAACTTAGTTAATGCAGTTTAGATGTTGAACAGCTTATAGCTTTTGTCAGAGAGATAAGGCTTTGCTGTGCGGGACCCTCGCACTCAGGTATAATTCCGTAGTTATCGGAGATGATATCACTCAAAGTCCTGTGGGTGCGATCGGCTCAATATCTGCATCAAATCCCCCGACTTGATTGGTGCGAATGATCCACAAAAATGCTCCCTGTTTTAAGAGAATTTTGGCAATTTCATCTTGGGTGCGCCTGGGCAGCATTGTTCGGTAACTGATAGCAGCTTTTATCAAGTTCACGATCCCAGCAAAAAAGGTTTTTTTTAGTTCCGAATCAATTCCCGCCAATCTCGTGTTTTTGCGCCAATCTGGACGGACAATACCGAGGGGAATCAATACTTTTTCTAAACTCTCTCCTAAGTCTACTAACTGGTGAAATCTTTGGGTTTGTGCGGCGGCAGGATTGGTTTTCAGCCAGTCTTGAATCTCAGGATTTGACTCGATTTCCGCAGTAATTTTTTTGATTGTCGCGTAAATTGCCTGACTGGAATCTTGGACACAAGAAGTTGCTGGCGTGACTAAACTTGCGCCGGTGCCGTCTCCGGTGCGGTAGCGCGCCATCATGATATCTAGTTGCTGGTTTAATTCGGTTAAAGGCGACAAGGTGATGCCGTCAAAGTCGTAGTCGCAACACACGCAGTCTAATTTACAGATGATATCGCACACCGGGCGATCGCCCAACCAGCCCCGCTGCAAATCTCCCATGTAACTTTGCCATTTGCTGGAACCGGCAACAATTCCATCGGGATTGTGGGCATAAACTTGTTTGTATTCTATGTCAAAACGCAGTTCGCTGGTAAAGCGATCGCGCACCACTTTTGCTACTCCGAAAGCAAAATGTCCGGTGACAATTCCTAGCAGTGCCGGTTCGCCTTTTTTGCCGCCGATACCGCCGAAACTGTGAATCACGATGCCCGTATCTCCTTCTTGCCAACGGGAGATTGAATCGTTTTCTGAAGCGTCATTTGGCACTAACAATACTCTTTTGGCTTGTCCTTTTTTGGCTGATGTATTTTGCCAGTTTTCACTGCTTAAATAATCGAGAGATTTTTTGAGTCCGAAATGTGTTTCATCTGGTATTAATTGGGCAATTTTGCGGGGTTCGATTGCCTGGACAACAAAAATATTATCTTCGTCTCTTTCGCCGTAAATGTACCAGCCGTCTGGATTTAATGGCGATTGTTCTATTTTGTGATTTGTAGACCTCGCTATGCCATTTTTGTCCGGCTGTACTTGCGGAATCCGAATGATTTCGGCGGCGCAGTCAAATTGTTGGGATGTTTTGCTGAAATGCCGGACAATAAATTTGTCGCTGTCGGGTTTTTGGCGCTGTAAAATTGAGACTAAGGCACACAAACGTCCGATAATTTGTACTGGTTCGCGATCGATAATTAGTTCCTGTTTGTCGCTGCTGCTGTGGTTGATGACAATCACCGGCCTCCGCAGCATCACAGTCACGCTGTCTTCGAGTCTGGTACCTGCTAAAGTTTCTAAAGGGCCGACATTTCGCCAGCCGTTCAATCTATCTGGGTGGATGTTACCTGATTTTTGACTTTTTTTAGTTTGTTTTGTGAACTTGATATCTTGACTTACGGCGTGGACAAAAAACTGTACTTGGCGATTTGTACTCCACTGTAAAAATGCTATTTTGCCAAGGAAATTTTGATATTTTTTCGGGGCATTGATTACTTCAAAAAATACGGAACCGTAGGGCTGGCGCTGTTCGTTTGATGGCAAAATTAAGCGCCCGTGCCAAAGTGCTATCGGCTTGTAGAGATGGGCAACTGCTGCTGCATCTTCGCAGATAATCTCAGGCTCAATTGCTGCTGAAATATCGGTTTCTACTCGCAAAAAATCAGCCGTATAATTTGCGTCAGTTTCAACGAACTGCGGTTCTAAAAAAATGTTTTCAGGTTCTGTAATGTTCGCGCTTGAATTACCAGCATTTTTTTTCAATTTAAGTTTAAAAGAATAGCAGGTTTTCTCCAATTTTGCCTGCAACCAATTGAGTAAAAGGCGCAGAAAAATAAAAGCTGTGAGACTGAAAATAACAGCCAAAGCGGTCAGCCCCAGAGTCAAAATAAATTGCTCTAAAGATTGACCGGATAGTAAAATAATTGTGGGCCAGATCGAAGAATGTGCCGCCATAATATCTAAAAACGAGTTTTAGGTTCGATCCAGTCTGTGCTGGCTTGAGTGCCGAAAACTAGGGGTTTGTCTTGGCTGACAGCTACGGTTTTGCCGATCGTATCGACTGCACAAAGAGGCCAAGTTCGATCGCCCAAATTGCCCGCACGGAACAAAACTTGTCCCGGGTAAACTTGACTCCAACCCAACAATACAGCATGAGTGTAAAGACTGCGAGCCGGAGCAACGGTATAAGTGTAATTATCATTTTTATCCCAAATGACCGCGTAGTCGGACATATCGGAAGAGTTGAACAAGGCTTCAAATTCGCGGGCGAGAACCCGGGAACCCTCTTGATTCCAAGCAACAGGCACTAAAATGGCGATCGTCCCGGACATATCTGTGTCATCGCTAGCATACATTCCGCTTTCCGCCAGCGGGGAAGCAGCCGCCACTGTTTGCAGTTCCCCGGTTTTGAGATTTTCCACAAACATGACGCTGCTAACCCGACACTGGGCTAATTCCGGCTGCACTTGCAACTCAATTCGACTGTAAGCCGCGTATTGGCCGTTAGTTGAAACTAGGGAAGGACTGCGATAGTAGCGCAGCCCAGTGCCGGCAGTGGAACTGACTTTAGCGTGAGTATCGCTAATCCATTCCCAAGGAACGGGATAAGGGCTATTTAAAGGGTCAGTCATCGTTTTTTTTCAAAACTTATAGAGCATTATCTAACAGATTCAGATTAGCGCGCCGGAAACTAGAAATCTGATCGGCAGATGCTGCGCCGCCAAACCCCAGATTTGGAGAAACTGGGTTTCTTTTTGAGATTTGAGATTTGAGGAAAAATCTCAAATCGATCTGCCCAACGGCAAGGTCTGCTAACTTAATTTAGTTGGTAACAGAACTTAACTCAAGTCCTATGAAAATCCCACAGGTAAGATAGTATCGAAATTAATCTGGTATGTGCACCGAGAGGGAGGAACCATGACGCGATCTTTTAACCAAAAACCTTCAATCCCCCCGACTCGCGTCTCCAAGTCGCGGGGAAAAGGTTTGCTTTTGCTGTCGCTGATCTTTCGACTGCTGCTGCTGGGAGTAGGCAGCGGTTTTGCCTGGGTTTTGGGGATGGCGATCGCCCAAATTCATCCCTCACCCGCCACGGAGATGCCGATCGCCGAGAGATTGCTGCGCGTAACTCAAAATTTGACCTCCAGCCCGAAACCCGCGCCAGCAACGCAAACTCCGGCGCTCCCGGCACCAATCGCTACACCCACCCCTCAGTCAAAAGTCAATCGGGCCCAGACAGAGAAATTGCAGTCGGATTTGAGACAGTTGCAGGCCGAACTCAACGCGCTAATTGGGCGTACGGCGGCTTTGGAAAGTCAGTTGGGTAGCAGTCGCCCGACGGAAACTTTGGAAAAACGGTTGCAGTTGATGTCGCAGCAATTGGCTACAACTGCAACGGCGGCGAGTCTTGCGCCTGCTTTACCCGCGATCGGCAGTAGCCCCAGTCTAAACCCTCAAACTCTGAATACTGCGCCACAGAATGGCAATAATCGGGTGTTTGGAGGGGATGGGCTGATGGTAACTCTGCCCAGCGATGTTTTGTTTGATACTGGTAGCATTTCTTTGCGGGCGGGAACCGGTGCGATTTTGGACAATTTGGTGGCGGATTTACGCAATTACGAGGGGGCGACGGTGCGGGTTGCGGGCCACACTGACGACGTGGGGGAAGAGGCGGAAAATCGCAATGTGTCGTTTGCGCAGGCTCAGGCTGTGGTGCAGTATTTGTCTGGTGTCCTCGGTCAGAGGTATCATTGGGTGGCGATCGGCTACGGGGAAAGTCGCCCTTCGGTGGATAATAGTTCTGATGCTAACCGGCAGCGCAACCGCCGCATTGAAGTGGCAATTAGTCCTTAGTCAGTAGTCAGTAGTCATTGGTCATTGGTCATTGGTCATTAGTTATTAGTTATTAGTTAGCGGGCTTCTAGATACTAGACTTATTTCCTATAGCGGTTCTCAAGCGTGGTGAGGTATGCCCACGGAGGCCACGGAGGCCACGGAGGCCACGGAGGCCACGGAGGCCGTTCGCGTACCTCATATGAGAGCTCGAAAGGCTATAAGTCTTTGATTGATAGATCGACCGCAGAGATGAGCGGATAAACACAGATAAACGCAGATGATTTCAATATAGTTTGTGAATTCTGGCAATTCAAGTCTACTGTGTTGAATGTTCAAGGTGTTATGGACGGTAAATCAGAATTATTTTTAGCTTGATTGATTGTCTCTCGATGTTCGCTCCTCAGCTTCGGTTTTAAATACAAGTTTTCAATCAAAGCAGCTACTCCTGCAAACCAAGGCGGCACAATTACGGCCCCAATAATTCCCAATACTTGCACGCCTCCCAAGACAGACAGCAATTGATATAAAGGATGCACCCCAACCGACGAACCAACCAGCAAAGGATCGAGTACGTAAGTTTCCAAGTTTTGGATAAATACAAATAACAGCAATACCCACACAAGTACCCAGCCGCCTTTAGCTAATGCTACGATTAATGCTGGTACTGCTCCCAAAACCGGGCCGATGAAGGGAATCAAATTGGTCACACCTGCGATCGCACCTAAGCCTAAAGCAAACTCCGGCATTCCCAAAACGCTTAAACCTGTGGTAATAAATATCCCTAAAATCCCCGAAACTAACACCCGCCCGCGAATGTAACTCCCCATTCTTTGACCAATGGGCGTGGCTTGGGCGGCTAATCTTGTGTCCCAAGGTTTCGGGAAAAACTGCACCAAGCTTTTAATTAATGTGTCGCTGTCGGCTACCATGTAACCGGAAATAAATAATGCTAAAACTAAACTGAAGAAACCGCCGAGAATGCCTCTTGTTAAACTGTACGATCGCAAAAGCAGTTGTTGACTCGATCGAATCAGCCAATTGGTCAGCGATTGAGTGTCCACCAACTGACCAACCAAGGTTGGGGCATCGTCGGTTAGGCGACTCAATAGATTAGTTGCTAAGGTTTTCAGACTTTCGGCGTAAACTGGTAACTGTCGCAGCAATAACTCGATTTGTTCGATGACTGTGGGGCCGATTAACACTACCGTCCCGCTGAATCCGCCGATCAGAGTTAGATAAACCAGAATCACCGCCAGCCAGCGGGGAACGCGCATCGTTTCGGCCCAATTGACGATCGGGACGATCGAAGCGGCGAGCACGACTGATATCATCAGAATTACTAGCAGGCTGCGCAATTGCCACAGCAGCACTAGCAGCAAGGACGATGCTACAATTAGCAGCAAGTTTGGTATGGAAATGGTAATCCGCTGTTCTGACATGATTGAGTAATTATATTGTTACCTGTGTCACCCTTGATTTCATAATAAACGATATGATATAAATTACGATTAAGATTATGAAAGTACATTCAAGCAGTGGGAATGTCTTTGCTGACTTAGGGCTCCCGAATCCTGATGAACTATTGATTAAGGCAGAACTAGCTCATCAAATCAGTGAGTTAATCTCGGAACGCCAACTAACCCAAACTGAAGCAGCAAAGCTCTTAGGAATCGCTGAACCCAAGATATCAGCATTGATGCGCGGTAAATTATCAGACTTCTCTACAGAACGCCTATTTCGTTTTCTCAACGCACTCGGCAGCAATGTAGAGATTCGGATTGCCCACTCGCAACCAAATGTCCAAGCTCAAACTCGCATTGTCGTAGCATAGTATATAAACAATTAAAAGATTAATATGCAGCCGCAATCTTCAACCCAAAATTTATCAGCCATTTCGTCTATCAAATCACCAACGCTGTTTTACGAATGGCAAAATTATCGCTGTGCTTACGATTTTTACAACCCAACTACTGCGACAGAAGATAGCATCCCTTTGTTATTAATTCATCCCATCGGAGTTGGATTGTCAAGAGTCTTTTGGCAGAGATTTTGCGAAGATTGGTACAAATCAGGGAACACAAATCCGATTTACAATCCCGACCTTTTGGGCTGCGGTGATTGCGAAATGCCCGCTGTGGCTTGCTATCCGGAGGATTGGGCGGCACAGTTGCAGTTTTTCTTGGAGACTGTAGTAAAAAAACCTGCGATCGTCCTCGTGCAAGGTGCTTTACTGTGTGTAGCCTTGGAATTAGCCAAAATCCAGCAGGAAAGCGACTCTAATTTAATCCACGGATTAATCCTCGCCGGGCCTCCAGCTTGGGCGGTGATGAACAAACATTCGACAGAGAGACAGCAAAGAATCGTCTGGAATTTGTTAGATTCTCCCTTGGGAAACGCTTTTTACCGCTACGCCAGACGCGCTGAATTTTTGCGATCTTTTTCTGCAAAACAACTGTTTGGCGATGCGGCAAAAGTTGACAGCGAATGGTTGAAGGCTTTGCAGGCTGGGGCGGCAAATCCTGACAGCCGCCACGCAGTTTTTTCGTTTTTAGCGGGGTTTTGGCGGCAGGATTACAGCGGTACAATTCAAAAGTTCGTGAAGCCCGCACTCGTTGTCATGGGGGAAAAAGCCTCAAGTATCAGTCAATCGGGTAAAGAAGAAAAACCGGAGGAAAGATTAGCGCAATATTTGGCTAACTTTCCCAACGCTGAAGGTTTATTAATGCCGGGCCGAAACGTTTTACCCTACGAATCAACCGCAGAATTTGTCGCCGCTGTTGCCAAATTTGCGAACAAGTTAAGTAAATAAAAACTCGTTTGTAGTACGGACTTCAGTCCGTCCCAGAGGACTAAAGTCCTCACTACAAACCCGTTTTTTAACTCCGGTGCCAAATAGTGATACCATCCTTTTGGTCAATCAAAGTAACTCCCCGCTCCTTAAGTTGATTGCGAAGGCGATCGCCCTCAGCAAAATCCCTAGCTATCCGCGCATCCTTCCGCTGCTGAATCATCCCCTCAATCTCCCCATCACTCAAACCGCCAACCGCATCATCCCTGTCAGCTTCCGGCTGAACTTCCAACCCCAAAACCCCCGCCAAACTCACCAAAGTCAGCCAATGAAGCTGCAACAATTCCGGCGAAGTGTCAGTTTTGCCTTGATGCACCAAAATATTGCTTTCCTTACCCAATTCCTTAGCCAATTCAAACAAAACAGCCAAAGCAGCCGGAGTATTGAAATCATTATCCATCGCGGCTTGAAACTGCTGCACAGCATTGGTATCTTGTCCGGTTTTCTCAACATCCCAACTCAGTTTATCGGCATATCGGAGCCCAAAAAGCAAGCCTTCGTTGATCGTATTCCAGCCATTTCTAGCAGATGCGATCGCATCTTCGGTAAAATCAATCTGACTGCGATACTGCGCCATAAACACAAACAGCCTCACCGCCATCGGTTCCACCGCTTTTGACTTATCGCCTTGATTCTTACTCCCCCCCTTAGCAAGGGGGGGCTGGGGGGGGTCAGATTCAAGTTCTCCCGACCAATTCCCCTCCAACAAATCGCGAATTGTAATAAAATTGTGCAAAGACTTCGACATCTTTCTGCCATTGACAGTCACAAAAGCATTGTGCATCCAATAATTAGCGAGAGACTTACCAGTCGCGGCTTCAGATTGAGCAATTTCGTTTTCGTGATGCGGAAAAATTAAATCGGAACCGCCGCAGTGAATATCAATAGTTTCGCCCAAGCAATCGCGCACCATCGCTGAACATTCAATGTGCCATCCGGGGCGACCTTTTCCCCAAGATGATTCCCAAAAAGGTTCACCGGGTTTAGCGCTTTTCCACAGGGCAAAATCCGAGGAATCTTGCTTTTTTTGAGCTTCTATTTCTGCGGTTTCCAATCTACCGCTAGCCCCGGCTTCCATTTCTTCCAACTTGCGGCCGGAAAGCTTTCCGTAATCGGAAAACTTTTTAACGCTGTAGTAAACGTCGCCGCTGTTCGCATAAGCAAAGCCTTTGTTTTCTAATTCGTGAATCAGCCGTTTGATGCCATCCATTGAGTGTGTGGCGCGGGGATATTCGTCTGCCCTGAGAATATTTAGCTTGTCCATGTCGGCAAAATATTCGTCGATGAAGCGTTCGGCTACGGCTTCCATTGTGGAATTTGTCTCGCGCGCGCGATCGAGAATTTTGTCATCAATATCTGTAAAATTCTGTACGTAGCGCACCGAGTATCCGCGCCACATCAGATATCGGCGCACCATATCCCAAACAATGTAGGCGCGGGCGTGGCCGACGTGGCAGTAATCGTACACCGTAACGCCACAGCAATACATCCGCACCTTTGAGGGTTCGAGGGGCTCGAAAGGTGATTCGCGGCGGGTCAAGCTGTTGTAAAGCGTTAGGGGCATGGGATTTGAGATTTTGGATTGACGTACTACTGTAATTTATTATAGTAGCGCGTTTGATTCCCAACTTTCTAAGCGACAGCAAAATCTGTCAAAGGACGATCGTCTGGATGGTGAAAAGCCAAAACTATATCGCTTTGAGGAACTCCTTCCTTTAACAGTTCGTTGGCGATTCCTTCTTCTGTCCAATCTTCTTCTATCCAAATCTTATTATTTTTAATCCGAACGTGCACTGTAATTCCTCTGACTCTTTTATTTTGTTGCCATCCTACCTGAAACCAAAGATATTGATCGCGCTTTTCGTCAAAGGCTAGAAGCATCTCTGTATTGGCTGCGGTTTGATTGGCAATCAGGCGATCGTACTCGCTCAAAATCTTTTTGATTGAGGTGCGATAGTTCTCTATCTTATCCATTGGCTAATTACCTCCGATTGAATCTCGACAACTATAATTAAAATTTGATTTAGATTGATAATAAATTGACTGGCATTCTTCAGGAAAAAGTTATTATAAATGCGATCGCTAACAGCTAGATATAATTCTCGTTTTGGATCTGTTACAGAAAGCAGATTGCGGTAGAGAATGTATTGACCCAAAGCATTTTCTAATTCTCGAACAAATGAAGGACGGAGAAAAGTTTTAATCTCAACCGCAATTTTCTGACTTCCTCGTTCGGCAGCTAGAGAGCCTTCGGCAGCTATATCGACAAATACTTTAAACTCTTCGTATTCAACTGTGTAAGGATCAGCAGTAATTGTCCAACCTTCTTTGATGAGCGCTTGTTTGACAGCATCGTGGTACAGATCCTTGGCAGGCATATTTGGTTTGGGCGATCGCGATCGAGCTTATTGCTCTATTATACAGGACTAATGAGAAACCAGACTTCTTGAAGAAGTCTGGTTTCTGGATTCGTAGTGCCAGCACAGTTTCAATTGCATCGGATTTTCCAGGCGCGATTAATCCTGTCTCTAGTCTACTTTTTAGTGCCAATGCCATCGCAAAGCTGCCTGTCGCTCTGACTCACATTGGGATTATTCTGCAAATAGGGACGCATCCAATTGCAAAGGGATCACCAGTAAATCATCAAAATCTAAATTCCCCCAAATAACCACTTTGTCCTCACTGCTAGAAGCCAGGGTTTTACTATCGGGAGTGAAACTGACGCTATAAACCAATACGATCGCCCCCAATCTCCCAGACTCATCAACAAACCCGTGAAGCGGGACTATCCCAAAGGAAATCGCCCCCTGGGAGCAAAATGTCATGAAACCTTGATATTATGCTCGCGACAGATCCCCACAAGCGTTATATTGTCATGAAATCTTGACACATTGATCCCCAAATGCCTGAAAATGCGTATAAGTACCGATGATTGAGGCAAAAGACCCCTTGACCCGATCGCGAATTGTCTGCAACATTGAGTCATGACAAAGCGATCCCAAAGAAAAGCTTCAATTGAGCGGCTCTGGGAGTCAAATAGCGCGTGTGCTGGCAGCACAGCGTTGCTAGCAGCACCGATCGCACTCGCAAAATCGATCTTGTCAATCAAGAATCGACAGATAAAGCTTTATTTAGACCGAACGGTGCGCGCCGAAGCCCCCCAAGTCAAAACCCCCGATCGCAATGGGGGACAAGACAAGGTAAAAACCAGCAAGGCTTCAAAGGTTGGAGAGATTCAGAAGCTCGATCGTACTTGTATTTAAAAGAGTTTCTAACTCAAAAAATCAACACATTAGTGTTGAAGCGAAAAATCTAACCCGCCATCCAAATTAGTGGAGAACAAACTCATGGCAAAAGAACGCCCACCATTAGAAGAGATGACTTTGCGACAACTCCGCAGAGTTGCTAGCGAATGTGGAGTCTCTCGCTACAGCCGGATGCGGAAATCGCAACTTCTGGCATCAATTCAAGAAATTCAGCGCAACAAATTTTCATACAGTCCATCTCGCAAACTAGAGGCACAAGAAGCAGTGGAAGCAGCAAAGTTTGAACTAGGTCAAGAAGATAGAACAGGCGGTTCATTGTCGTCTGTAGATGAAGGTTTAGCAGATTTGCCGAACGGTTACGGCGAAAGTCGGGTGGTTTTGATGCCCCGCGATCCAGAATGGGCTTACACCTACTGGGATATCTCGAACGATCGCAAACAAGAATTGCGCCGCCAAGGTGGACAACAACTCGCCCTGCGGATCTACGACGTGACAGATGTTAGCCTCGAAATCCAAAGCCCCCACAGCATTCAAGAATATCCCTGCGACGAACTGGCGCGGGAATGGTACGTGCCAATCCCCGTGAGTGATCGCGATTATGCGATCGACATCGGCTACCGCTGCGCCGACGGCCGTTGGTTGGTATTAGCGCGATCGGCCGAAGTCCGCGTCCCGCCCATCTATCCCAGCGACTGGATTGAAGACCAATTCATCACCCTCGAATGGGAAGAAGACTTGGCTGGCCAAACCTTCGCCGAACTGGTTCCGCCTGCCAAGAAAATGGCACAAGCCACCAACGGCGCGAGTGTTGGTTACAGCACCGGCAACGCCATCTACGAACAAATCTTCGGCATGGCAGAATCGGCAGAAGCCATGCGCGTAGCGGGTTCTATCTTCGGTTCCATGCAGCACGTCGCCGGTTCCATCCAGCAAGTCGGCATCCACGAACAAGCTTTGAGTTCCTACGTATTCCCCTCCGGCGTCGGAATGTGGGCTGGGGTTGGGATGTCCGCCCTCACCATGTCCGGTGTCGGAATGTCCGGTGTCGGAATGTCCGGCCTCACCGCGTCGGGTGTCGGAATGTCCGGCCTCACCATGTCTGGTGTCGGGATGTCCGGCCTCACCATGTCCGGTTTCGGTATGTCCTCCGGTGCCGGTATGTCGGGAGTTGGCTTCGCCGCCCCGATGCGCCCCCGCCAGTTCTGGTTAGTTGCTGACGCCGAACTGATCGTCTACGGCGCCACCGAGCCCGATGCCACCGTCTACGTAGGCGGACAGCCGATCAAACTCAATGCTGATGGGACTTTCCGCTTCCAGATGTCTTTCCAAGACGGCTTGATCGATTATCCGATTTTTGCAGTAGCAGCAGACGGCGAACAAAACCGCGCTGTCCACATGAAATTCGAGCGCGAAACCCCTGAACGGCGCACCAATACTAAGGAAGATGCTGTTGTGGAATGGTTGGGCTAACAGTAAAAGTCGATCGCGATCCGGACTTGCGTGCAGGTTTGTGCCAATTTTTTAACCATCACAAGGCTTACCCGCAGCCGATCGCGATTTGTTAGGGTTAATCCCAGACAACAACCCATAACACCCCCTAGACACCGTTCTCCTGTTTTGAGGAGCGGTGTTTTTTGTATTTTCAAGTATTTAAAACTTACCCAAGCGTATTGCTCCATATCTGCCTGTAGATAGATGCTTACTTAACTCGCGATCGCACTCGTTAAATCAAAATTAGCACTCTTCACTCAACAATTATTAAGTAAGCTAAAGTTTACTTAAATTTTCATTGCACAAACTCGCTAAATCGCGCGAAACATCAAAAAGCGAGTTATCAGAGAAATAAGGCGATCGCACAGCCATTTCTCACAAGCAAATGCAAACAATAAATTCCCCGCCCCAGCGAAGGCAAAAGCGCCCCCGTCTTCTAGCCTTATTCGCTGTCACATTAGTCGCAGTCTTGCTTTTATTGATTCTGCCCGCACTGAGTAAGCAGCCAGTCACCCTCACCATGTTAATGCAAGGCCAAGACATTGCTAACTGGAAACCCTTTGTCAAAGAATTTGAACAGAAAAACCCCGATATTCGGATCGACCTCGTAGAAGGACCCTTTGACACAAACCTCGTAGAAAATCTTTACACATCTGCCTTTCTTTTAGGCGAATCGCCCTACGACATTATCAACATGGATATCGTCTGGGTTCCCAAATTTGCCGCCGCAGGTTGGGTAAGGGATTTGACAGATAGAATTGCGCCCGAACAACTTGCAAAATTCATCCCAGGTAACGTCGAAGGCGGGCGGTATCGAGGCAAACTTTACCGAATTCCCCACGCTTCCGATGCCGGAATGCTTTATTACCGCAAAGACATTTTAAAACAAGCAGGAATTGCAGCGCCGAAAACTTTTGAAGAGATGGTAAAAATCTCTCAAAACTTGCAGAAACAGGGAAAAGCAACTTGGGGTTATTTGTGGCAAGGTAAACAATACGAGGGAGTATCTGCGATGTTTGTCGAAGTGCTCTCGGGTTTCGGCGGCTTCTGGGCTAACCCTAAAACTTTTGAAGTTGGGTTAGATAAACCGGAGGCAATTAAAGCAGTGGAATTTCTCAAAAATACGATCGCCTCCGGGATTTCTCCACCGGGTGTTACTACCTACGGCGAAGAAGAAACCAGGCTGTTGTTTCAAAACGGGAAAGCGCTGTTTTTGCGAAACTGGCCCTATGTTTGGAAGCTAGCAAATGTTGAGGGATCTAAGGTTAGAGGCAAAATTGCGATCGAGCCAATGCTCAGCAGTATCGGTCACACAGGCGGTTCCTGCTTGGGCGGCTGGGGCTGGGGAATATCTAAAACCTCAAAACATCCAGAACAAGCCTGGAAAGCAATTAAATACCTTACCAGCGAGGCAACCCAACGCAAATTTATTTTAGAAACCGGTTTAATTCCCAGTTACAAATCCCTATTTACAGACAAAAAAATAGTCGCCAAGTATCCCCACTACCCGCAACTCCTAAAAGTAGTGGAACGGCCAGCTTTGCGGCCGGCCCTGGCACAATACGCTCAAGCTTCTGATATTTTACAGCGCTATTTGAGCTCGGCTTTTACCGGGAGAATGAGTGCAGAACAAGCAATGAAAGCAGCGGCTAGCGAAACTCGCAATTTATTAGGAAGTTTGAAACAACCAAAAGAATAGAACCCGCCGAATGGAATTCCGATGCTCCAAAAACCAAGTCCGCCTCCGCGGACTGAAGAAAGAGAATATAATCTTTAAATATGCAATTAGACAAGATGCGACAGCATTATCGAACCCGCCGAATGGAACCCGCCGAATGGAATTCCGATGCTCCAAAAACAAAGTCCGCCTCCGCGGACTGAAGAAATAGAATAGAATCTTAAAATATGCAATTAGACAAGATGCGACAGCGCGAACAAAGAACCGGATGGATATTAGTAGCACCAGCCTTGATAATTCTGCTGTTAGTATTTGCTTACCCAATCTTGCGCGCGTTTTGGCTGAGTTTATTCACCCAAAACCTCGGTACTGAATTAAAACTGGTTTTTTCCGGTTTGGCTAACTACAGTCGGATGCTAGGCGACGGGCGTTTCTGGCAAACTTTAAGCAACACCACAGTTTTTACTGTCGCCTCTGTTGTCCTGGAACTAATTCTCGGCATGGGCATTGCCTTAGTCTTAAATCAATCCTTCGCAGGGCGGGGCATTGTGCGGACAATTTCTTTGCTGCCTTGGGCGCTGCCGACGGCATTGATGGGAGTAGCTTGGGCGTGGATTTTTAACGACCAATACGGAGTAATTAACGACATTTTAATCCGCTTGGGATTGATTCAAAAAAGCATTAGCTGGCTGGGAGATCCGACTTTGGCAATGATGGCAGTTATTGCAGCAGATGTCTGGAAAACTACGCCCTTTGTCAGCTTGCTTTTGTTAGCGGGATTGCAATCGATTCCCGGTGATTTGTACGAAGCCCACGCCATTGACGGCGCTAGTAGTTGGCAAAGTTTCCGTCAAGTTACCTTGCCGCTGCTGATGCCCCAAATTGTGATTGCTTTGCTGTTTCGATTTGCCCAAGCTTTCGGCATTTTTGACTTGATTCAGGTGATGACGGGAGGGGGGCCGGCTGGAGCGACGGAGACGGTTTCTATCTACATTTACAGCACGGTAATGAGGTATTTAGACTTTGGGTACGGGGCGGCTTTGGTGGTGTGTACTTTTTTGCTGTTAGTGGCCGCAGTGGCGATCGCCGCTTACCTGTTATCGAGAGCCCGCGCCAGTCAAGTTTAGATTTGGGATTTGGGATTTTCGATTGCTGCCGATTAAGTTAGTCCTGCTGGATACACGCATATCCCAGAAACCCGGTTTCTTCGTATATTTCTAGTTTCTCGACACAAAACTCGTAGAAGCCGGGTTTCTTGCCCCATGCGCCGGCTAGAAGCCCACGCCACAATAGTTTCAATACGACTATTTCTTGAAAATCTTGTGGGGTGGGCATCCTGCCCGCCCAAAAAAAATCTAAATTCAAAACAGCTTAGCACGTTCCTTTCATGGGTATAAATTATGTCGATCGCCCGCGAACAGCCCAGAAAAAAAACATTTAACATCCGGCAATTAATCTTGCCCATCTCAGCGATATTAATTGTCGCATATTTCCTCGCGCCCATCATCTGGCAGGTGCTGACATCCTTCAAAGTAAACGCCGATATCTCAGCAATTCCCAACGTCTACATTCCCACCCGAATTACCTTCGAGCATTACCTGTCCTTGTTCCAGCGCCGTCCGTTTGCACTTTACATTTTAAATAGCGCTTTTGTTTCCATCACTTCCACACTGCTGTGTTTAGCAGTAGGAGCTCCCGCAGCCTACGCATTGGCCAGGTTGCGCCTGTGGGGCGAGAGAATTATCTTGGCAACTGTGACAATTGTGACGCTATTTCCGGCAGTCTTGCTATTTTTGGGTTTATTGGAAATTGTCAAAGCTTTGGATTTAGGAAATAATTATTTAGCCTTAATTATCCCTTACACCGCCATCAATCTGCCGCTGACAATTTTGGTAATGCGGAGTTTCTTTCAACAACTGCCAAAAGATTTAGAAGATGCGGCTAAAGTAGACGGCTACAACACTTTTCAAATGCTGTGGCAAATCGTGCTACCGATGACATTTCCCGCCTTAGTCACCACCGGAATTCTGACATTTATTTCAGCGTGGAACGAGTTTATATTTGCCCTGACATTTATGACTCGCGAATCTATGAAAACAATTCCCGTCGCCACCGCTCAACTCAGTGGCGCATCAGTCTTTGAGATTCCCTACGGCCCGATCGCAGCAGCCACAGTTTTAGGAACCTTACCCTTAGTTTTTCTAGTTTTGGTCTTTCAGCGGCGCATAGTTCAAGGTTTAACAGCCGGAGCAGTCAAGGGATAGTTATTAGTCATTCATTGGTTATTCATTGGTTATTTGTGGGTTGTTATAATAACCAATAACCAATAACCAATAACCAATAACCAATAACAATTAAAAAATCATGGCAAAACTGCAACTAAAAAACCTCAATAAAACCTACAGCCCCAAAGTTGTACCCGTCAAAGACATTAGCTTAGATGTCAGCGAAGGCGATTTTCTCACCTTGCTGGGGCCCTCCGGATGCGGCAAATCTACAACGCTGCGGCTGATTGCAGGGTTAGAACAGCCGACTAGAGGCGAGATTAGAATTGGCGATCGCGATGTGACTTATCTGAGACCGGGCGATCGGGATATTGCAATGGTTTTTCAAAGTTACGCGCTATATCCGCACATGACAGTATACGACAACATGGCATCCAGCCTCAAACTCCGCAAAATCTCCCCTAGCGAAATCGATCGATTAGTGACAGAAGTTGCAGCATCCCTCGGATTGACCGAATTAGCCGATCGCAAACCCGGTAAATTATCAGGCGGACAGCGGCAGAGAGTAGCCCTTGGACGCGCCTTAGTCCGCCAACCGGAAGTATTTTTACTCGACGAACCTTTGAGCAATCTAGACGCATTATTGCGAGAAAAAGTTAGGGCCGAACTCAAACAATTATTTTCATCCCAAAAAGCCCCTGTAGTCTACGTTACTCACGACCAAACCGAAGCAATGACACTTTCAACAAAAGTCGCAGTTCTTAATAATGGCAGCGTGCAACAACTAGATCCGCCGCACTTAATTTACAACCGTCCGGCAAATCAGTTTGTAGCGGGTTTTGTAGGCAGCCCGCAAATTAATTTGCTAGTGCTTAAATGCCAGGAAAATTTTGCGATATTGGGCGATTTTAAAGTTCGACTGCCAAATCTGCCGACTGTGCCGCCAGAAATTGTGTTAGGAATTCGCCCGGAACACGTTGGCTTTGCAGATGCAGAGACTGGCAAGATGCCCAATCCAGAGGCAATTAAGGGTGAGGTTTATTTAGTGGAAAACTTGGGAATGCAAAATTTAGTTAGCGTCCGAGTTAAAGGTGTGGAGTCAGTAACGGTGCGGGTTTTGCTACCAAATGACCGACAGTGGAATTCGGAAATTGTTGAGCTGGTTTTTGGGCCTCAGTTGCTGCACTGGTTTGATGTCAAAACGGGCGATCGCTTGCCATCATAATTTGCCCTTTATATCATGATTGATAGAAAATAGTCTAACCATGTGCTGAAAAATGTTTTTTCTGCTTCTTACTAAGTTATGACTTTAGTAAGAGGTAGAAGTATTAGGCTGATGTTAAGGTGATATTCATGTGTGAAAAAGCTAGTTGACTGATATCATTTCCGGTCGATTACCATCACAAAAATGGTTTGTAGTGCGGACTTAAGTCCGCTTTCATGTTGCGGACTTAAGTCCGCAC
>JANYGO010000002.1 GCA_025362325.1 Cyanobacteriota bacterium
TAGATTATTTGAATCCATTGAAAAACTAGAATCACTGTTAAATAAACTTTTAAATGAAGGAGGATTAATTATGAAATGGAACCGAAAAATAAAAAATAAAGGGAACTTAGTTAATGCAGTTTAGATGTTGAACAGCTTAGATAGTGGTTTATCCTAATTATTCTAGCCAACAGATACTCTGTATTCGCAATTGATTGCGATCGTTAGAATACGTTAGTACCAGCGTAACGCATCATCTCAGGCAGTTTGTAGAGTGCGATCGCCCAGGTTAAAATAAAGGAGAACAGTTGAAACGAGGTCAAGCTTAGGGCAGTTCGGCAACGACGATATAGCAAAGAGGAGTTAGCCCGACGTGGACAGGAACTCTATGAGTCTGGCATTCGGCAGCAAGTAGAAGCGGGAAATGAGGGAAAAATTGTGGCGATCGACATTGAAACCGGAGATTTTGAGGTCGATGCAACCGTCATGGGTGCAACCGATCGGCTATTTGAACGCCAGCCTGATGCTCAACCTTGGACGCTGCGGATTGGACACAGCGCTGTCTATCATTTTGGAGCGAGGAGTCTGAGGAAGGATTGATGATTCATGGAGTTGTTAATTTCCGTTATGAACTGACGCTTTCCCTTGTGGTCGGAAACTCGAATGGGCAACGAGAGTTCGTCAATACTGTAATTGATACCGGATTTGATGGATTCTTGTCTTTGCCCTCTGAAATCATTGTTCGTCTTGAATTGCCTTGAAGAACTTCCAACATAGCGACCTTGGGGGATGGCAGCAAAACCCTATTTGACTTTTACACCGGAACTGTAATCTGGGATGGTCAGTATCGCTCGATCGATATTGCCGAATCAGAGACGGAGCCGCTGCTAGGACTGGCGATACTGCGCGGATATCGATTGCAGGTCGATAATGTTGAGGGAGGTATCGTCAAAATTGAAGCGCTGTGATTGTATGCAAAGGCGATCGGTGAGGGCACGGTCTAACAACCCAATAGGAGCGGACTGAACAAAGTTGGTCGGTGTTGCAGCAAAAGTTACTAGCAGCCGCTCAATAGGAACGTTATCTCGCAAACGCTGCCTGACCTTGAAGATGATTCGGAAGCTCGATCGAGAGCTTGACCTACAGAAAATTGGTAGAATAATATAGACAGACTTCGATCGCGCACCCATGCACCAAGCCAGTAGATCCAATATTTTTGCCAAACCTCAAATCGAGATCGCCTTAGAGTTGCTATCTATGGATCGGGCAATGGAGGAGAACGATCGGGTGATTCGGCGATTTTGTGAGGAGTTGGGGATTGATGTGCCTTTATAATTTATGCAATAAAAAAATAACTTTTGCTAAATTGTTAACCACACTCAAAAAAAGTGAAAACCATGCTTAACCTCTCCCATAGCCGTCCCCTGAACCAATTTCAACAGGAAGCTCCTGAGTTGCTTCATCAGCTTGAAACAGATAAAACACCAATCGTAATCACCATTAATGGTAAAGCGGTTGCTGTGCTTCAGGATGCAGAAAGTTATGAAAAACTACTCGATCGGTTAGAACTTCTTGAAACTCTTGCAGGTATTCGTCAAAGCTTAGGGGAATTCGATCGAGGCGAAGGGGTTTCTATTCATCAAGCTTTTGAAGAGCTTCAAAAAAAATATGACCTACCGAGTTGAGATATCTCCTACTGCTATTCATGACATATAAAATATATTTTTGTGGCTCAAGCTCAATGCTCCTGAAAAATCCTATCGTTGGGTTAGGGGCTGTTATGAAATAATGCTCAAACTGGAAAGCTTTCCTAGTCGTTGTCCCTTGGCATTAGAAAGTGAGTATTTGGATCTGGAAATACGTCAACTTTTATATGATAAGAAATATCGTATTTTATTTAGTATCGTAGAAGATGAAAATACTAGACTGGTTAAAATTCACCGCGTTCGCCACAGTTCTCAACAAAATTTTGATTCTTTAAAACAGCTTTTGGATAATGATGAAGAAGAGTAAAAATGTTCTTGTGTTGTAATTTCTGAGTTTAAGGGTGATTCGGACAGCGAAGACTTTGGTCGATCGCCTTAGAGTTGCAGTCTATGGATCGGGAAATGGACGAGGACGATCGGGTGATTCGGGCGTTTTGTGAGGAGTTAATTTGTCAAATAAGATCGTTCGATCGTACCAACACTATCTCGCAAACGCTGTCTGATTTTGGAGATGATTCGGAAGCTCGATCGAGAGTGTCAAATCAAAGCCCATAATGCTTTCATACCATTTTTTTAAAGTTATGATAGACTTTAACTAACAGTTATTGTAGTTATTGTAGGGTGCGAAGGCTGGCGGTTTTTTTTGAGAACAGAGGAATAATATTAGTCCTGACGCACCCTACGGCTTTAAATTGGGCAAACAGGTAAAATATCTAATTAGAATCTCTTGCCGTCCTTTATCTCTATCGTATCTTTCTAAAAATGGTATCAGTTCCAACAACAGTAAAGTAAACTGATGAATTCATTTGAACTCCGAGCACCTGTTAAAATAGGCAGTAGGTGGAGTGAGTGACCGAAATGCCAACTACTGCTCAATTAGAGAGTTTATATCGCGTCAGCTATCAGTTAACGTTCATCATGTTGCAACCGATTCATCTGGTTTGTGTCGATCGTCGTACTCGAAATGTATACGTTCTAGCTGGATATGGTGAAGACCTTGAGTTTGAAATTGTACCGAATGGGGAGGTATTCTGATGAGCCAAGTGAATTTTGATGCTATGAGCGATGCCGAATTGAGACGGTACTTTCTGGAAAATCGCCAAGATCAAGCTGCTTGTCACGCATATTTAGACAGGTTCAGTCAGCGTCCGAAATTAATCATTGCAAGCCCAAGCGATCCCGATTTTGACGCAAAAATTCAGGCAGCAATTCGGCAGAAATTAGAAGCATCGCGTAGCACCCAGCCAGTTAACAACACAGTGGATCGGACGGAATAGAGTCTTTTCGCTTCGTTTCGGTGTTACTTGGCACCGCTGCGTTTTGCCGTTATCTCGTAAACGCTGCCTGACTTTGGAGATGATTCGGAAGCTCGATCGAGAATTAAGGATTCCGGAAGACCAATGACTATTAAGGCAACTCCACTGAACTGGGTTTAGCAATATGAGGCAAGCCCCAGCCTAATTTTTCCCGCAAAATGTGGAAAAACTCAAAAGGTTGCACCCGCACGAAGCGGGCTTGGTAGGGCGAGCGCTCGACTTGCACCCAATCCTCCGGCAAAACATAACATCCGCCGTTCCCGTCTACCACCATTACCAGGCGATTCGGACTCGCCGGCAAAATCTTGACAGGCTCGGTGTTGGAAAACACCAAAGCTCGCGAAGCCATTGAATGCGGGCAAATTGGCAGCAACTGCAGCACCGGGATTCCGGGAATAATTACAGGCCCGCCGGCAGAAAGGGCGTAAGCTGTCGATCCTGTCGGAGTCGAGATAATTACCCCGTCGGCGGCAATGTCCACAGAGGCGTGCTGCCCGATCGCCACTTCAAAATGACACATACAAGTCAGCGGTTCCCGGTGCAGCACCATTTCATTGAGACAAAGGGCTTCCCAGAGGCAGTCGTTGTCTCGAAACAGCCGCACGGCCAGCATTGACCTTTCTTCTATTTCGTATTCTCCGGCGATCGCCTTTTCCAAAGCTTGCGGGAGCAAGTTCAGGTAAGTTTCTGTCAAAAAGCCCATGTGACCGGTATTGACAGTCAGCAGCGGCACTCCGATGGGAGCGACTTGGCGAAATGCCGACAGCACCGTACCGTCGCCGCCCAAAACCACTGCAAACTCCATGTCGCTGTCAAAACCGGGGGGGACGAGTTGGTCGATCGGAGTATGGCACATCGGGCGATCGGGGCTAGAATAGCCGAGAATTCCTCCCGAACCAGAAACCGAGCAGACCTCCCAGCCGCGGGCAGTCAGCTTGTCTTTCAACTCTGCGGCAATGCGACAAGCCACAGGTTTAACATCGTTGTATATAATTCCAGCTTTCGGCACTTTAAAATGTAAAGGGCATCTTTTGTTTACTCCGTTTTTTAGTCTTAAGCTGCTCGTACTCTATTTCCTTGAGCTTCTTCATAATCAGATTAAAGTATTCTTCCAGATAAGACTCCAAAGTAGTAGTTTCTTTTGGGTCTATTCCGAAGACACTGTAAACGTCATCCATCGGAGCTTTCAAGGGTTTTCCGGCTGCCAAAACTTCTGAAAAAGCCAATCTGTCAGCTACGTTCCAACTCCACTGAAAGAACTTAGCAAATTGACGGGTCGCCTGCAACAAGGCATCTGGGGTGCGCGTGATTTTAGCTTGCTTCCCAGAAAGCCGCTCGCACAACCGCACGATTTCTTCAGCATCCCAAGCTCGATTTCCCACTACGGGAAAGGTTTTCTTGACAGTTTCGGGAACCGAAAGCGCCCGGACGGCAAACTTTGCAACGTCCTGAGTGTTCATGTAGGCAAGGGCGGACGGCTTGTTGGGCAGCCACACTCCCTGATTGTCCAAAATTGGCATTGCGTACAGGCTCAGCAGTCCTTGCAAAAAGCCGCAAGGTCTCAAGATTGTGTAATCTAGACCGGATTCTGCTAAGAATAGCTCGGTACAGCGCTTAATTTCCAACAAGGGGACTTGGGGATATTTCTCAGCGTCGAGAAACGAAAAGAAGATGTAACGCTTGACGCCTGCTGCTACTGCTGCTTGGATCAGCGATACTTTTCCGTCCCAGTCTACTCTTTTGATGCTGACAGAATCTGCTGCACTGGCTGTTGCTGCATCAATGATAGCAGTGACGCCTTCTAGTGCAGCAGTCAGGCTGTCTGGCTGGCAAAGGTTCCCCGGTACGAGTTCGGCGCCCCATTCTTTCAAAAAGGCCGCTTTTCTGTAACTTCTGACTAAACAGCGCACCTGGTAGCCCTCGTCTAGGGCGCGGCGAGCTATTTGGCGGCCGAGGGTGCCGGTGGCACCTAAAATCAATAAAGTCATCTAGGGATTAATGATGAATCTTAAACTTTCTATAAGATGGTATCAGGTTTTTGTGATGTTTTTTATAAAAACTTAACAAAAGCCGGAATTTTTTCTCATTAAGCGATCGCGCAGGCAGGCGGCGCGTGGTAGAAAGCCCAAGGCGTCCGGCATCGGGGATGAGACAGCAGTCTGTGAAAAAATCTGCGATGGAAAATGCCTGCTTATTTATCGGCCGCTAAAAATTTTGCTTTGGGCCTTGATACTTATGTCTTTGCAACGATGTGTTTTAATAACTCAGGAATCTGAGACTGAATGTGAATAAACCGGGTTTTTCTAATCTTGCTAATGGTGCTGCACGATGTTTTTTGGTAGAAAAACCCGGTTTCTGCGTTGGCTATGACTTACTCTTCGCCGCCTTGGAGTTTGAGCAGCAGGAAGCCTCCACCGATACCGACGAAAATTAGGGAAAAGGACAAAAAGGTTGCGCTGAGAAATTCAGGGTTCATTTGTTTTAGAGTTCCTTGACGATTGCAGATTCAGTAAATAAACATAATTTGACACTCTCCGCTGTGTGAGAGACGGGGATTCTTAATTCAGCGACCAGGCTTAATTTTCACTATCTCTTGCGAGCAAGTCCTGAACAGTTTGATAGTACCAAAGTACCAACTAAAAAGTTGAGTTTAGACAATCTGTGCCGGTTTCTTTGAATTAAGCCTACTAGGATACTGACCTAGAGTTTGGGTGTGTCCGACCCTACTTATTTGTGAAAAATTTTAGTTTTGCTGGTGTCTGGGTCAAGTTTTGCTTGCCCTAACTGTTTTTAAGTTGGCTGGGTATCTCACTTGAGATTACTACTTATTGACCAATCGTTCCACTTGCCGATCGCGCTTTAACGTATCAACGCTGTTACAGCCTGTGTCATGGTAAGTATTTTACTGTATCGAGCTACCTTCGATCAACGATCGGCATCGCAGAACTTCACAGCCTTTGTGAAGGACTGCGGCGAGTTTTGCTCCGCCGCCTCGGATTAGCGGGGTTTTCAGCATTTTTCTCGGGTTTTTGGGAAAGCAGCAGGCTAAATGCTAAAATTTCAGTGCGGAAATTCCGGTATTTTGTAGGAGAGAACTGCCTTGAGTCTCGATCGGCAATCAAAACTAGCTGTAACTCTGGGAGATCCGGCGGGAATAGGCCCGGAAGTGATTCTCAAAGCCCTGTTTGATCCGTCTGCTGCTTTGATGGTGACGGTTTTCGGCTCGCGGGCAATTTTGCAGCAAACTTACGATAAGTTGCGCTCAATCGATCCAGCAACCACAGCGGCAAATCCTGAAACATTAAACATTATTGATATCGAACCAGACCGCAAGTGGGGTGAAATTGTCCCCGGTGTCGGGAATGCGGCTAGTGGGGCGGCTAGCTTTGCGTATATGGAACAGGCGATCGCCCGTACCCTCGCCGGCGAATTCTCCGCCATTGTTACCGGCCCAATTTCCAAAACTTGCTGGCAGGCGGCCGGTTACAATTATCCCGGACAAACAGAACTCCTCGCAGAAAAAGCGAAATCGCAGCGGTTCGGAATGCTGTTTGCCGCCACATCTCCCCACAGCGGCTGGACGCTGGTAACTTTACTCGCTACCACACATATTTCCTTGCGTCAAGTACCCGATGCTTTGACTCCAGAATTGCTGAGCGAAAAATTAGAATTGCTGGTAGAGTGTTTGCGGGAAGATTTTGGGCTAGAAAGACCAAAAATTGCGATTTCTGGCTTAAATCCTCACAGCGGCGAAAATGGCAAACTGGGAAATGAAGAGCAAGACTGGATGATACCTTGGTTGGAAACGCAGCGCGATCGCTTTCCTCAAGTGCAGTTAGACGGGCCAGTGCCCCCCGATACTCTGTGGGTAAAACCGGCTAAAGTTTGGTACGGTTTAGCCAAAGAAGCTCACGACGGTTACTTGGCAATGTACCACGACCAAGGCTTGATTCCAGTAAAATTGATGGCATTCGACAAAGCAGTCAACACCACAATTGGCTTGCCTTTTGTCCGCACATCTCCCGATCACGGCACAGCTTTTGATATTGTAGGTCAAGGGATTGCCGATGCCTCCAGCATGAAGGCAGCATTGCAGTTGGCGGCCCAGTTGGCTAGTCGCAGAGCGGCAGTTAAAATAGGGCGATAGCTTTAGTACGCCTGACACTGCGCAAAATTGTGTCCTTCCTTTGGATGTTCGCTGGCGTGAGGCGACAAGCAAGCTGGTCATTTTAGTCGATCGGTTAAAATCTGATTTTGGTAGCACACTATGGCAGCATCTAATGATAATTCAAGCAAAATATATCAGTCAGAAACAGAAGTGTCAGATGCAACTCTGGCAACTCCTAAAGCTGGAGAGCAACTTCAGGAATTGCTAACCATACTGACTGAATTACAGTTATTAAAGAAATCAAAAAAGGAACCTATCGAGCTGAAGTTGCCGCCCTCTAAAATGCCGATCGAGCGACTTGAGGATGAGGAAAACCGGCGTAACAAATTGTCTTTTCTGATCGAATCACCGGCTATTGTACCGGAGGTGTTGCATAACAATGAAGAGATACCATCTCAAAGACGACAAAAAAATAATAATAATGAAGAACCAGGTTTATCGATTGCCGCGAATGCAGCCCAAAAATATAGCCCGTCGGAGGAACAATTAGAACAGGCCTGGGAGGAATTTAAACACTTACAAAAACTGCTATTTGAAAGGGATGTGCCGGAATTTTATAGTAATATTTTGAGCGTGGAACAAAGGTTAGAAAATTTTGAGAAAGTAATGTCTGAACCGCAAGAGTTGATGAATTTATTGAGACCGTTAATTCCTGAGTTACTCAGAGAAGAATTAGAGGGGTTGAAGTCGGAATTACAAAAGACGATCGAACAGGCAAGCGATCATAAAATTAATCGCCTCGAATTGCAGGCAAAATTAGCAGATTTGGAAAGTCAAATTGCTAACTTTAACCAGCAGCCACTGCCGAATGCAGAACAGTTAATCCAACGGCTAATGCCGGTGGTGGGTGAACTGCTCAACCGCAAGGTAGAAGAGTCTAAGTTAGATGTGGCTTCGACGATCGCACCGACAATCAATCAAGTAATTCACAATCAAAACGGGCTGGAAGAAAAAGTAGTAATAATTGAAGATAAACTTGCGAATATTCAGCAGCGTTCCCAGCACCAACCAGAAGATTTAGTCAAGCAGCTAGTGCCGATAGTTAACGAGTTGCTGAACCGCAAAATTAGTGAATTAAAGTTAGAGGTTGTAGAAGCGGTCACGCCCTCAGTACAGGTAAGAATAGCTTGGGTAGAAATAGAAGAAAAAGTATTGAGCATCATTGAGCGCCGTCTGGCTGCCCAACAGTCACAAATTCAGACGCCAGAAGAGATTGGGGCGATGCTAATGCCAGCAATCACTGATTTGCTGAACCGGAAAATCGATGAATCAAAATTAGAGGTAGCAGCCGCGATCGAACCTTTGATAGAATCAGCAATTCTGCACAGAGAAGTTCAAGGAAAATTGATCGATGTAGAAAGTAGAGTAAATAATCTTCAGCGACAGCAAAAGTCTCAGCCGGAAGAAATCATGGCAAGGTTGATGCCGTTAATGATTGAGTCGCTGAACCGGAAAATAGACGAGACAAAGTTAGAGGTGAAAGAGGCGATCGCACCGGCTGTCAATACGGCTCTTCAAAACAGCGGTATTGCAGCACAAATATTGCAAAATGAAAGTAAGATTACCGAAGTTCAGCAGCAAGTTTTAGCTGAGATAGAAGGGTTGATGGCAAGAATCATGCCCGCGATCGTAGAGATGCTGTCCCGCAGCATTCGGGAAGCAAAGCTAGAGATAGAATCTGCGATCGCCCCCGCTGTGGATGCCATCATTCAGAATAAAAGGATTGATGAAAGACTCGGACAGATCGAACAGAAGCTTGTGGTGATCGAACACCGAATTTATGAATCGACAGACTTGTTTACCGATTTACTCAAACCTTTGATTGACGAGCTGATGGTTAGCCATCACGCGCAACTAGAAAAGTCGGTCATCGAATCTATTTTACCATTGTTAGATCAAGTTGTAGGTTACAATCACAAACTCAACGTTAAAGTTGAGGAACTCGATCGCAAAATAAGTGATGCTGAATGGGGAGGCGATCGGGGAGAATTAGAGGCTAGAATTAAAAACATCTTTCCCGAAATGATGATGGAAACAATTAATAAGTCTAACCAATCATTTAGGGAAATCATAGCTCCGATAATTGATGAAGTAATTAATACCAGAACCAGAGAAAACAGGCACTCGATGGGAGTAGCCATCTCGCCCGCTATCCCTGTGGGAATAAGCCACAGCATAAGTGAATCGCCGGATGAATTTGCGATGGCGATCGCGCCGGAAATGGCCTCTGCTATCAAGCAGCAAATTCATCTCAAGCGAGAAGCAATGTCGGATGCACTTTATCCGATCATCGGCAGCACAATTTTAAAATACATGGCAGAGATGATGCGGGAGATTAATGAAAAACTCGAATCATCTTTAAGTTCTGAGGGAATGAGTCGCAAATTCAAAGCCAAATTCCAGGGAATTTCTGAAGCAGAATTGCTGATGAAAGAAACAACACCGCTGACTGTTAAAGCTGTATTTTTAATCCAAACAGAATCGGGCTTAGTAATTTCAGCAGTGCAGGACTCTGAACGCGAACAGCTAGAATCAGACATGGTAGCGGGAATGCTGACTGCTATTCGCGCTTTTGTCAACGATTGCATATCTCAGTCAGGAACTATTGCAGAAATTGATGCTATAGAATACGGCACATCTACGATCGTATTGGAAGTAGCGGGTTCGTGTTATCTAGCAGTAGTGATGCAAGGAGAAACCCGCCAGTGGTTTAAGTACAAAATGCGAGCGATATTCAAAAATATTGTTCAAGAATACGGGGATCAAATCCAGTCATTTAACGGCGATCCAACCACTGTGCCGACAGAAGTAAATTTGAATTTGCAAAAGTTAATCGATACAGATGTCAAAGTTAAATCTCCTAAACTGCCAATTGTACCAATTATTGGTTTAGCAGTGTTAGGTTTAATTGGCATACCTTGGGGAATTCATCAATACCGCAGCGGAGTTGCAAGGAGTTTAGAAGCAGATACGAATTTAGCTTTACAATCGGCTCCCGAGCTATCTGTTTATCGCCTCGCGGCAGATGTTAAAGATCGAGTTTTAGAGATTTCGGGACGAGTGCCGAATCAAAAGCTGCGATTGAAAGCGGAAAAAATCGCTCAGCAAGCCGCTCCAAAATTCAGAATTGACAATAAAATTATAGCCGTTGAAGTACCTCCAGATCCGGTTTTAGCCGAAGCCGATGTCAAGCGAACTGTGGCTCTTTTGAATAAATTAGAAAGCATTAATATCTCGGCTCGTTATGCAGAAGGAAAAGTCGCCGTTGCAGGGAGCGTGAGCAAAGCGGCAGATGCTCAGAAAATAACTCAAGCTTTTGAGAAAATTCCGGGGGTGAAGTCTGTAACAAATACAGTGGGAATCGGAACTAAACCGCCATCACAGGTAATAGAAGTTCGCCTTTATTTCGGTGCCGGTTCGGCAATTTTATCGCAAAAAGACATAGCACAAAAGCTGGGAAAAGTCAAGGAATTTATGCAGAAAAATAGCACGAATAATTTGAGGATAATTGGCTACAGCGATTTTAAAAGCAGTCCTGCGGAAAATCAAAACTTGGCACTGGAAAGGGGGATAAATGTGAAAACTGCTCTGGTTAAACAAGGGATAAATGGCAATAGAATCCAAGTTGCTTCTACTAAGAGCCGTCCTGACGGTGTGGAGGCAAATCAACCGCTGTGGCTGAGCAGAGCGGTAGTATTTGAGGTTGTAAATTAAATTGGGGAATGGGTAATTGATAATTGGTAATTAGGAAGGGGTAATCGGGAATGGGTAATTGGTAATTGGTAATAAAAGCAATACAAGTCGGCGGTTAGAAACCGCGACTACACGAACGAAGTCCGCCTCCGCGGACTGAATAATAAGAGGAGTATTAAAGGCGGATTTGGCGTGACGAATGACTCTTAATTTAATCGCACTCGCCCGGAGGTAAATGCTTGTATTCGATCGCCCGCCAAGCATACTAACAACCGGCCGCTTCCGTCAATCCCCGCGGCTTCTCCGCAGATGGTTTCGGAGGGAAGTTCGATCGCCACATTACAGCCAATCAGCGCGTCACGGCGGCGCAATTCCGGCAAAAGCAAGGTTAAACCGGACTTTTCGGGTGGCCTGTCGATGTTGGAAAACATATCGCCTAGTTCGAGTAAATAGTGCCGCAGTCGATCGAGCAAACACAATTCATCGGGCACATTACTAGCAATAGAATGCAAGCTTACCGCATTGCCGATCGCCCTGGCATCCAATCCCGCAGCGGCGAAATCTACGCAGCGGTTGAGTCCAATTCCCACAACGGCGCGAGTGCCAAAATTGTTGCCGGAAGTGGCTTCACAGAGAATTCCGGCTAATTTTTGGCGATCGATCCAAACATCATTTGGCCATTTCAGGCGCAGCATATTGCGACAGTCGGGAACCAAATCTTCGATCGCGAAAATCACGGCTAAACCGACTGCTAAACTGAGTCCGGGTAACAGATTGGGATTGAGGTTGTCGAGTACAAAACTGGCCGTTAAAACACCGGTTGGGGAGTGCCAAGTGCGATCGTGTTGACCGCGCCCGCTGGTTTGCTGCTTAGTAAATACTACATCTCCGTGGTGGAGTTTGGCCGCGCGGGCGATCGCCCAACTGTTGGTACTCGCACAGGTATCTAAAGCGTGCAGCCAGTGACGGGGATTTGGACTGGGTTGTGGAGATGCGGGCACGAGAATTAAGGGTAATACTATGATGTTTGAATAATATATAAGTAAAACGGTACGAAAAAACAATAAGATCTTATAGGATTTTATAGTAGCCAGAAAGCGTTTTTCATCGGCGGGATATTCTGCCCACCCCACAAGAAAATGAATTCTTTGTGGAACAGGCATCTTGCCTGTTATTCAGAATGGTGCAAGATGTTTCTTGGTACAAATTTACTCATTTTCTTGACAAACATAACTCAACTGTGTTGAGATGAATCTAGAGGAGAAAAAGTAAACAGCCCACTAGCATCTACGGAAATTAAACATGAAACTTGTTCAAGATTCACCGTTTAACTCTCAAAAGCCGTTTGAGAATTTGTTCGCGCCAGAATTCGATATTAATACCAAAAACTTACTCAATAGTCAAGCGATCGCCAGCACCAACTCAGAACAAACACTCGCTCCACTTCCAGCCAATGAAAGCAATAGCGCTGAAGACATCGCCAGCTTTTCCAACTCCCTCAGTTTGAGTCCCCGTTTCCCCGTTCAAGGTTTTACCCCCCCCCGAAGAAAATAGCGAACTCGATGCTCTGACTGGGGAAATTATAGGCGAAAGGGATCTCGACTATTCCGACAAAGATGCTTTAATCGGCGAAAGACGCGCATCCCAACTCGCACCAACAGCTTCCAATCCTAAAAAACCTCCCATCATCCAAAGTGCTGCACTTAAATTTACAGACAGCAACAATCAACCTTTTCCCAACAATCAACCTGTTCTCTTCATCACGGCTACCAATGCGTTAGTAGATAACTTTGGCGACGCCGCAGGCAGCCGATTCAGCGACTTAACAGTCAAATTTATTGTCGGCAAACAAGCTTGTGAAGCAACAGTTTTGACAGACAAAAGTCGCAAATTAGCAAACAATCAATTTGAAATCGCAGTTCTTGTTCCCAACACCGTACCGTTAGGTGAATCCCGCATCGTCATCAGCCGCAAGCAAAATGAAAAAGTCAGCCCAAAGCCCTCAGAACCAGCAAAAGAAGTTAAATACGATAGCACTCCTTACCGAATTGAAAACAATACAGAATACATCTTTGCCGCGCAGTGGACAGCCGATAAAGTTGCAATTATTAACGGTGCAAATCCCGCATCAGTTGTCGCAGCTACTAATAGCAAGGACTTGTCGATCGCTAGCGTTTCTGTAGGGACGGATGGTATAGTCGATCGCCCGCGAGAACTAACACTCACCAGTGATGGTAGCCGTGCTTATGTAGTAATGGATCGTTCTGGGCGCGTTGCTGTAGTCGATCCGATGACGCGGCAACAGATAGACACTCAGCCGAATACCGCTGGTATTAACCCGATAAATTTGCCCAGCGGTGCAGAAGGTCGATCGATAGTAATCGACCCCCGCGACGAATACGCATACATCGCAGACGGAAAAACCGGCAGCAACTCCATCTACGTTCTCGACATCAACCCATATTCACCAACCTATCACCAAGTCACCCAAACCATCCCAGTCGGAACAGCCCCAAGCGGTTTGCGACAAATAGCCATTAGCAGCGACGGCAAAAAACTATTTGTTACCGCACCAAATGGTATCAATAGCAAAATTTATGCCGTTAACATCGACCCCAAAGACCGACCAATCAGCCCCGGCCCGAATCCCAAAAAGTGGAATCAATTAATCGGAAGCATCACAGCAGATGAAGGGGTAGAAGGGATAGCCAGCACCGTCAATCCCCTAGCCATGACCTTCACCAACAGTGGCAAAGATAGCAAAGGATTTGGGGTATTAAACATTACGAATAATGACCCAGTAAGTTTTGCTGCTACCACCCGATATGCAAGTTTAGGACTGGGTACCGAGCAAGATTACTTTGATGTTAATGAAGCAGTCGCAGTAACGGTACTACCGGATGCCAGTTATGCCTTTGTTGTCGGCCGCAATTTTGATCAAAAATTCTCCGGTCAAGGAAACCCTAGCATAGATGGAGACCCGCGCGCAGGCAGCAACATCGGCATTATCAAAGACCCGCTGACAAATCCAAAATTAGTGGCAGCAACTCGACCAATTCCAGATGGATTCACTACCGACTTAGCGCTGTCAAGTGATAGCAAATATCTTTACGCTTCCTATCCAAAATTAAGCGGTGCTGGCGGAGGAGTTTATGTTTTTGATGTGGCGGAATTTGTCAAAACGCTGACCAGCCCCAGTCAATTCCGAGTAGATGCCAAAGGTCGGGGTGTTGGGCTGCCCTTGTTTAACAGCGCTACGGCACGAAATGCTACGGTTGCTGACTTTTCAACAATACCAATTGACAATATTAACCCAGCGGTTAGTGTTGCTGCTGACTTCCAGATTCTGACTGATGCCAACAACCAGTATACTTACGGCGTGCCCTCTGGTAGCAAGCGAGCTCCCGTTTCTGTGACTAACCCTCGCGGTTTGGCGGCGACACCGCTGGATTGGCTGGATTTGAAAGAGCCGATAGGTACTAGCAAAAATTCAGAAAATCCCCTTAACCCAAAGTTCCAATGGAGTTTTGACAGTCCACCGAATCAGGACATTACAGAAGTCAATCTCTTCGTCAGCGTGTTTGACGAAGGTGAGGGACTTTTGCCGTGGGATAAAGTAGTAGATTTACCCGACCCTAACGGTAACAAATTTCTCTCCGACCAAGGATTGAGCAAACCGCAGCAGTTAGATTTACTGACAAAACCTTGGAACACATCTTCTTACCACGGTCAAGAAAACGATTTCAATCCCAACCGCATTTTAACTGCGACTTGGCAGAAAGATAGCACCAATATCGGCAAGTGGACTTTCGATGGCGGTAAAACATATACTCAGGGAAACAATACCAGCTTTACACTTCCTCCCAGCCTCAAATTGACTGCGGGTCAGAAGTATAACTGGGCTGTTGAAGCTTGGAATAAAGAAGGAAAACGCAACGAGGAGTTTGGTAATTTCTGGACGCCGCTACCGCCAGCCCTCAACGGTGACAATACCTTCAGCAGCGTCACCGTGCTGACTCACGGCTTTAAACCTCCCGTGTTCAATGAGCCGGGAATTCCTTCAGAGTTTTACCAAATGGGTAATAGCATTGCCAATGCAGGTATCGACGGCGGCGGTTTGATGATGAAGTACGACCTGCCTACAGGTTCCTGGGTTCCTATCAATAAATATGGTGCAGTTTCCGCAGACTTCCAAGCAGGTTTAAATCCCAAAACCGACCCAAACTATCTCACTAAACTGGGAAGTTATATAGCTCCATACGTTGCCAAAAAACAACCGTTAGTGCTGCTAAATAACTGGTCAGAAAATAATGAATCGGCAGTTCCAGATTCAGGATTCACAGAAGCAGCCGCAGATGCTTTCTTTACTTCCCTCGTGCAATTGGATGGAGTGCTGAAGAATAAAACCAGCCCTACCAAACAAGGTGCAGTTTTCAATTCACCGCTGCACTTTGTAGGTTTCAGTCGGGGTACAGTTGTTAACAGCGAAATTATTCAACGTTTGGGTACTTATTTTCCTGATGCTGGCGGCAAACCTAACTCTGGTACTCGCGACCTTCAGATGACAACTTTAGACCCCCACGATTTCAAACAACCGGGGCTAAAGGTGCCAGTAGGGGATTTCAGCGATTTCCGCGAACCGAAAGTTCAGGTGTGGAAAAATGTTACTTTTGCCGACAATTACTATCAAACAGTTCCAAATCTATTGAGCGGTACACTTACGCCTGCCGGTCGCGATATTCCCAATCTACCGTCTACTGAGGATAAGACAACGGCCCCGGGAGTGAAGTTTCCACGAGAAGGTTGGAGGTCAGAAAATCCCAATTCTCAGGCTAAGCTATTAGGAGAACCAGATTTGCGGGTTTTGTTGGGAACTAATAAAAGCAACCCAGATTATAATAAAAGCCGTGCTGGGTTTACGAGGGAAACAGATCCTATTTTTGGAACTGGAGGCGTACACGGACGTGTTGTGAGTTGGTACGGAGGAACATCCGACTTGTTTCCAACTAACTTTCCGTCCAATGAAAACTTAGAAATTAATCCTGTATTTCGTCGGCGAGGTGATGGGTATCGGGAACAGTTGTTCGATAAAGACTTTTCATTTAGCAATAGTGTTTTGACAGGCCCGGCTCGCGTTAGCCCTTGGTATACGCCGGAAAGCAAATTCCCACACGGTGTTGATGCTGCTCCTTGGGAAGGGATTGGTACGGGCTGGTTTTATTCAGCTATGGGCGGCGGTTACAGTTCGCGTCCTAAAACAAATGTAGAGCGTATCCCGCTAGATTTTGACAATACTTATGATGCCAGGATGCGAGGGGACGCGGCGGTTCCTACTTTGTTTAATGGGAATTTTGATGCTGTTTTCGCTCCGAAGGAAGTAACTCGGACTACCCTTTCTAAGGGTCTGCCTGGCTGGTCGTTCCACAACGGTCAATCCGATCCAAATATTGATTTGGTTCAAAGTTTGGAAGACGTAAAGTCCATCCAAGGGAACAGCGAACCAAACTATGCCTTTAAGTTAGAAAGCAGCAAGGTGAAGGAAATTGTTCACAATCGGTTTGTTGTACCCGATTGGGGTGCCCTTCGATTCGATTTGCACGCACCAGGAATTGCCAATAACTCTAACGCCAACCCTAAAGGCACGCTGGATGTGACTATTCGACCATCAGATCCATCAATTCCAGCGTTTTCTCAAAGAATAACTCTTCAAAAAGCTCAAAATAAAAGGGACAGTAACGAAGCTCCTGCTAGTTACTTAGCAGATCAATTCAAAGTAGATTACGGCATCAAGGGCTTTGAATCTTTCAATGTTGACGTACCAGAAAGATTGCGCGGTCAGCCAGCAACTCTTGAATTCAAGAGCGAAGCATCTATTCCCGTCTATCTGGATAATATCTTTTTCCGCAGCGAATCGCTGAGGTTTGGCAATCCTAATAATGCTAGAACCGCTCTGAATAGCACCTATCAAACTAACTACTTGATAGAGAAGCCTCAATATACTCTTTCGTACAATGCTGACAAAAATACACCGAACTGGGTTAGCTGGGTACTTGACAAAGGTTGGCTAGATGGTAAAGCAGGCAGAGCAGCAGAGAAATTCGCTGAAGATCCTCAATTGCCTGCACCAAATTTCTACAAGGTTCAGAATGATGATTACAAGTTTGATTCTCAGATTGCGGCAAAATACACTAGGCAGGAATACGAGCGGTTTTTGTGGGGAAAGAAAGCTTTCTTCTTTGCAGATAAGGGTCATTTGACTCCTTCAGCAGATCGCCAAAGAAGCATTAAGGATAACCTAGCCACGTTTTTGACCACAAATATTATCCCTCAAGATAGCAAGCAAAACTCAGGGGTTTGGGCAACTCAAGAAAAACAACTTCAGGAACGTGCAAAAAAAGGTTATCAGTTCATTCTCTTTGCAGGAGGTTCCGGTCAGGGCGGCGATAAAGTAACCTACGGGCCTCTACCTGCAAATGAAAATGTAATCGGAGTTACCCCGATTCAAAGGGGAGATGCTAACCCAAACCAATTTGCCAGTTTTTATGCTGCAACTGATACCAAAAAGCAAACAAATATCCAAGTACCGGATGCGCTTTGGAAGGTAGTATTGGGCTTTTCACCAGAGAACAAATCTGAGTATCCCGACATCCACTTTGCCTGGTGGATACCTAACAATTCCTACAGCATTAAAAATTTGCTCGACTACACAAAGCCCATTGATACTCCAAATGGTCGTGCACCAAAAACAGAAAATCGAGCGTGGAACGATCAAGCCTTTACCATCACGATAGAAGCATTGGAAGGCAGACTTAACAAAGATTTACCGAAAGACAGTCAGTACGATTTTCTTTCTAATATCCCCAATTCTGCTGCCAAGAAAAAGCTGAAGGAGGTGAAGGCTCTCCTTCGAGAATAACTCACCTGATAAATGCAATAGACTTCCCATCAGGGAAGTCTATTTATTTACTTTAGCTATTGTTCCGCACACTGCCATCAGGCATTAGGGTTTCCTCAAAATAGCAATCTCGAAATTCGACCCCAAAAATACTATTTTTTACCCCGAAATCGGCTTCCCGGAAGTCCGTTCGGGTCAAATTGGCTCCATCAAAATGAACACTGTCCAATCTAGCTCCCTTGAAGGTTGCCTCAGTGAAATTTTTGCAGAGAAAGCCGAGACTGCTGATTCTTGCCTTATTAAATTTGGCTCTACTGAAATCGGCACACCAAAAACTCGTCTCAACTAACCCAGCTCCCGTCAAGTCGGCTCCGCTCAAATTAGCAAATTCAAAAACCGATTGGAAGATACGGGTTTCCCGTAAAATAGCATTGCTCAAATCTGCTCCTTCAAAAAGGCTGTGATCGAAATCAACCCTAGTCAAGTCAGCTCCGCGCAAAATCACTCCATTCATGTAGCGTGAGATCCATTGGATGCTACTGTTACGCAAAATAATACCGCTCAAATCCAATCCTTTTAATTGTCCGAGTTCCCAAGACCTGCGTTCCCGGCTGCAATCGGGACTCTCTACTATCAAGCCGCTGAAATTTCTTTCGCCAGCCGCATAACGATTGATGATATCTGTAAACAGCATCCTTTCCATTTGGAAAATAGCGGTATCTATCTGCGCTCCCTCAAAGTTAGCACCTTCAATATTCGCGTCAACCAAGTATGTCATGCTAAAATTTGCCGAGCTACAATTAGCATCAATCAACAGAACATTACTCAAATCAGCTCCCCACAAATTAGCGCGAGCCAGATTAGCACCTTCCAGGTCAACATCTAGTAAGTCAGCATCACTGAGATCAGCATCTTCTAAGCAAGCATTATTTAAGTTAGCGTACATCAGGCTAGCAGTGCTGAAGTTAGAAGAAGCTAGATGCGCTCCGCACAGATTGGTTTCTCTCAAATTAGCACCTCTCAAATCAGCGCCACTGAAATCGATGCCGCTCAAGTCTGTGTTTGCTAAGTTGGCATCGACTAAGCTGATTCCCGAGAAATCTCTCTCGCCATCGGCATAGCGTAGGAGCAATTCTTCTTTGTCCATAAATTTCGACCTCTATCTATTTACACTCTTAATAATACTACTTTTAAAAAAGCTATTCTACTTCCGGGATTACACTATTCCAAATAGCGCCATCGGGCATGATGGTATCTTTAAAGTAAACGTCTTTGAAAACAACCCTTCCAGGTTTGTGCTCGTTAACTTCACTTATTTCAAAGTCAGTGCCAAAGAAATTAGCTCTCGTCAAGTCACACTTAGAAAAACCAACCCCATCTAGAAACTTAGCATCTCTAAAATCACTATCAATTAAGTCACAAAAACCAAACCCGGTATCAATCATTTTGGCTCCACTAAATTTGCATCTACTCAAATTAGTCATGTGAAAACCAGTCTCCTGCAAATCGGTCTGAGTCAAATTCGCCCCAGTCAAATCCGCTCTGCGAAAGTTAGCTCGCCACAGACAAGCTTCGCTCAGGTTAGCCCCACTCAAATCCGCATCTTCAAAATGCGCGTAGGCCAAGTCGAGGTCGCTCAAATCTGAGCCACTAAAATTGATTCCTTGTCCGTAAAAAACCAGCCGTTGCAAGTCACTTTCCCTGAAGTTAGCTCCACTCAAGTTCACTCCACTTAAGTAGCGCTCCTTAGACTGCTCGTTGGTCAACTTCACTTTAATTAGAGAAAAGTCTCTCTCCCCTGCGTCATAGCGCCTCAGCACTTCTTCCAACCACAAATGTTTTCTACTGTTGTATATTCTGGTATATTCTGCTTCTCGTTCTTCTTGGTTCATGACTTTATTCCTGGAATCTGTTGAGAATAAAAATGTTGATCCTACTAAAATAGCTCGATTTTTGAAAAACAGCAAATACTTATAATAATTCTCCAAATTTTTGCAACAATTATGAGTTTTTGGTTTGTTTATGCTCACGCTAACTTCTTCAAAATTCATCAATAATTTCCCCTCGCGGGCGTTCCCGCCAACATTCACTCGAGTTGATAGGGCCAGGGATAAACTCTCCAGTTACCCAAGTTGTATTACAGAAATACATATCTTCTTCAATACTCAAGAAATCTTGAATACCCTCAAAATTGCTTCCGGTAAAATCAGGAGCATACATATCAAATAATTCCAAATATGCACCTCTAAGATCGCAGTAAATTATTTCTGGATTGCGCCATTCACAGTTGATTAACTTAGCGTTTTTAAAATTACTAAAAACTATTCGTTTAATTCCATTAAAATTACAATTAGTTAAAGTAGCGCCGGACAAATTGACATGGCTCAATCGTGTCTCCCATAAGAAGCTCACCCCACATAGATTAACACCACTTAAATCAACCTGATGTAAAATTATATCTCGAAACTCTCTTTCTCCTTCAGCATAACGTCCGATCAATTCTTGAGCGTCCGTCACTCTTCCTGGGTCAGTTTGAATCCGACCATCTGGCATGATAGTTTGACAGAAAATAGTATCTTTGGTCGTTTTAATATCAATGAGATTAGTGTCGGTAAGATTAGTCCCAATCAAAACAGCACCTGTTAAATCAGCACCCGTTAAATCAGCACCCGCTAAGTGGGCTTGTTTTAAATTCGCCTCACTCAAGTTGGCATTAATTAGGAAGGCGTATTCTAGAAAAATATTTTTCATATTGGCATTGCTAAAATTCGCCTTAATCAGGCGAGTTTGTGTCCCCAATCTTGCCCCCCTCATCTCGGCATTTCTGAAATCGATACCTATCAAACAAGGCCAGTTCAGATAGGCATTCGTTAAATCAATACCGACGAAGTTTCGCTCTCCTGCGTTGTACAATTCAATTAACTCTTTTGGTTTCATAACTCTTCTATTAAATGACCTACTCAACTTCCTATTGAGTGATAACTGCAATAGACTTCCCATCAGGGAAGTCTATTTATTTCTTGAGGTATTGTTCCGCACACTGCCATCGCGCATGAGGGTTTCCTCAAAATGGCAATCTCGGAAGTCGCCCTCGAAAACACGATCGTTTTTCATCCCGAAATCGGCTTCACGGAAGTCCGTTCGGGTCAACTTGGCTTCATCAAAATAAACACTGTGTAACCTAGCTCCATTGAAGGTTGCCTCAGTGAAATTATTGCAGGTAAAGCCGAGACTGCTGATGCTTGCCTTATTCAATTTGGCTCTACTGAAATCAGCACAGAAAAAACGACTCTCAAATAACCCAGCTCCCGTAAAGTCGGCTCCGCTCAAATTGGCATGGGCAAAAACTGATTGGAAGAAACCGGTTTCGCGCAAAATAGCATTGCTCAAATCTGCTCCTTCAAAATTGCTGTGATCGAAATCAACCCTAGTCAAGTCAGCTCCCCGCAAAATCACTCCATTCATGTAGGGTGCGAGTGCTTGGATATTACTATTACGCAAAATAATACCGCTCAAATCCAATCCTTTGAATTCTTCGATTTCCCAAGACTTGCCTTCAAGAAAATCATAACACTCCACCATGACACCACTGAAATTTCTCTCCCCAGTCGCATATCGACTGATAATGTCTCTAAACCGAATCTTTTGCATTTGGAAAATAGCGGTATCTATCTGTGCTCCATCAAAGTTAGCACCTTCAATATTCGCGTCAACCAGAAATGTCATGCTAAAATTTGCCGAGCTACAATTAGCATCAATCAAATAAACATCACTCAAATTAGCTCCCCACAAATTAGCGCGACTGAGATTAGCACCTTCCAAGTCAACCCTTCCTAAGTCAGCATCACTGAGGTCAGCATCTTCTAAGCAAGCATTACTTAAGTTAGTGCGACTCAGATTAGCAGTGCTGAAGTTAGCTCGAGCTAAATAAGCTCCGCTGAGATTGGTTTCTCCCAAATTAGCACCTCTCAAATCAGCGCCACTGAAATCGATGCCGCTCAAGTCCGTGTTTGCTAGATTGGCATCCACTAAGCTCATTCCCGAGAAATCTCTCTCTCCATCGGCATACCGTCTGAGCAATTCTTCTTTGTTCATAACTCTCCTGTAAATATATTTTGTATTTACACTATCCATCATACTTTATTCATTCAGGAGCGATCGCGCATTTGCTTGTGTTATGCCAATTTTTTAAATTTTTGCTACTAATACCAAATTTATACATATTATCTTTCATTTTCCTCGCAAGAGCAGGACACGGCAATGCCGTTTCCCTACATACGATAGCCTCTAATTTAGATGTAGCAATATGTTTGCGAATAGGTATTAAATAAAATCATCTTCTCCAGCAGCGTACCTTCTGAGCCATGATTTAGCGCCCATAATTTTTTTGTGAATCTGTTTAGATCGATAAGTAATTGGACAAGATTAATTACACATCGGCTTTCAACTAGGCAAGGCTTTCAGGTGAGATTTTATGTAATTAATTCTGTACAACTACTTATTAGCCGATCGCCCTTTTAGCCCTTTTACCCCTTATCCTCATCAAAAATACGATTCGACATACATAATTTAATTAAAAAAAAGCGATCGCCCTTTTGTTCCTCTTCAAAAAAAGCAGATCGCCCGCACGCACACTTTACACTTCTTGCCCTTGCATTTCCAGCAACTCAGGAATCGTCACAAACCGATATCCCTGCTGCTTCAAACCAGCAATCATCTCGGGTAAAGCCTTAATAGTACGAGATCGATCGCCCCCGCCGTCGTGCATCAAAACGATCGCCCCCGGCTTCGCACCCTTCAACACATTCTCCACAAAAGCCGACGGTTGAGCGCGCGGATCGGTATCCGCAGAAGTTACCGACCACATCACCACAGAATAATTCTGCTCCTTAGCATACTTAGCCAAACCATTATTCAAAACTCCCCCCGGCGGGCGGAAAAAAGTAGTCTTAACTCCCGTCGTTTCGTAAATAAGTTTAGCCGTGCGATCAATTTCATTAGCCGCCGTCGCCGCATCCATCTGATCGTACCAGTGATGCCACGTATGATTGCCGATCGCGTGACCTTGGGCCACAACTCGACGAGCAATGTCAGGAGAACTTTCTAGAGATTTACCTATCCAAAAAAATGTGGCTTTAACATCATTTTGCTTAAAAATATCCAGCATTTGTTCCGTAGTTTCCGGCCACGGGCCATCATCAACAGTTAAAGCAATAACCTTCTCAGAATCTTGGACTTTGGCCTCAAAAACAGTTTTTCCTTGAAACTCTTCTGGTGGCACAAAAGTCAAGCTTTTTTCTTTGGATTCCAATACGGTGAGAAGTTCCTCAACAGTGCGATCGAGATTAAACGCTGTGCGATCGTCCCCAACCTCTTTTACTAACGGATTTACGGTTAAGGATTGGTTAAGGTTCTGCACCTGCACCGCCGCGGTTGCAGGGTTGTCGCTTCCCTGTTGGTTTCCTGGCATCAGCATACCGAGGATAAAGCTAATCGTAGCCGCTGCAAGGGCGATCGCCACAAAACGCCAGTGTTTTCTAAGTCTTTGAAACAGATGATTTCCGGTCACTTGAAATTCCTTTCACTCCACACTGCCGATCATGATAATGCGAATTTCAGCGAAAAGAAACCTAATTTTTGATAAATATGTCTCAGCGGGGATTGACAGTCGGGTCAAAGCGGGCGACAGGAAATGGGCGATTCACGGCGGGCGATTCACGGCGGGCGATTGAAATCGCGCCGACACAGACGAAACCCGAACTCAGAGGGGTTGAAGAAATTTAGAAGTCGCCGTGGAGGTTGAGTGCGGCTCAAACGCAATCTGCTTTTCCAGAAGTGCCACCTCGCGCGACAGCGAGAATTCAGAGATATCGGAGTGTAGTACAGTTTCAGCATCGGATTTACCACGCGCTACAACACCATTTTAGCAGCCCAATGTCTTGATTATTGGTGGTTTGGGGAGATGAGAGTGTTGGGGAAGGGCGATCAACCCCCATTAAAAAAACCCAATTTTAAAAAAACTTGTATTACCCCCTTGACAGTCTTGTAATACGTAAAGTAGTATAAATGTATGGCGAAGGACAAAGAGCTTCAAAGCTTTAGCCCAAAAGCAATATGAACTTTGAAAACTGAATAGATAATTAATCATGTCACATAAATTGGGACATTGGCGGTGTAGACTCCGGTAACAAAAGCCCGATCGGGTTGTAGTACGCGGAATCAACCGCCACCCCGTCCCAACTTCAGTAATTCAAGAACAAAATATTGTTCATTATTGCGGGGGTATAGCTCAATTGGTTAGAGCAGTCGCCTGTCGAGCGAAAGGTTGCGAGTTCAAGTCTCGTTACTCCCGTCAAAGTCCCGTAGGCAAAAGTCAAGCCGTCTGCCCCTCAAGCAGAAGATTGCGAGTGCAAACCTCGTCGGGACTCCCAGGTTAGGTGGCTGAGTGGCTCAAAGCGTCGGTCTGCAAAACCGAATTTCGCGGGTTCAAATCCCGCCCTAACCTCTGTTCCTATTTATTCGCAGGAGCAATCAAAAATCCCAAATCTCAAATCTCAAATCTGATGACATTGCAGCGTAGCTTAATGGCAAAGCGCCAAGTTCATACCTTGGTCAATGCGGGTACCGCTTCGCGGAAGCAAGCTACAAATCCCGCCGCTGCTACCACAAGCAGGGATGGTGTAACCGGCAACACTCTGGTCTCCAAAACCAGCATTCTGAGTTCAAATCTCAGTTCCTGTGCCAATTTTTTAGTGCTGTAGGCAAATGGTTTAAGCCGCTTGGTTTTCACCCAAGTGATTTGCGGGTTCAACTCCCGTCAGCACTTCTCGTGGGTCGTTGGCAGAATGGTTTTGCAGCCGCCTTTTAAGCGGATGGATCGAGGTTCAATTCCTCGGCGACCTACCAAATCTCCTATCCTGGGTCGGTTCTCATATTGGTATGAGTAGCTGTCTGTAAAACAGTAGCTTAAAGCGTTGCTGGTTCGATTCCAGCCCGACCCATTTGCAATTGTATTAATATGCAATTGCGATCGAGAGAATGTGTTGTAACTGGACAACAATTCAGTTTGCGCAACTGAAAATTTGAGGGTTCAAATCCCTCCGTTCTCGCTCATTGAGGAGAGGTGGCCGAGAGGCTTATGGCGCTTTCCTGCTAAGAAAGAGCGGTTTAACACCCGCCGAGGGTTCAAATCCCTCCTTCTCCGTTTTCCCCCGATAGCTGAGTTGGTAGAGCGCTTGTGTGAAGAACAAGAGGCCGTCAGTTCGACACTGACTTGGGGGATTGCGTTGCCTCATAGCTCAATGGTAGAGCTGCACGCTGTTAACGTGATGGTTGTAGGTTCGAGTCCTATTGAGGCAGCCATTTTTTTATAGGAATTACGCACGGGTGGCCAGAAACCGGGTTTTTTACGAAAATTATTCGCTGTACTCAGTAGATTAGCTAAAAAACCCGGTTTCTCTGGTGGGAAATACGCAAGTCCTGTTTAAATTGCCTGGTAGACAAATTGGTAAAGTCGCCTGTCTCTGAAACAGGAATTTATGTATGTTCAAAGCCTACCCAGGCATTCAATTATTCGGAAGTCGCCTAATTGGCATGGCACCGCTCTTTGAAAGCGGAATAATGCAGGTTCAAAGCCTGCCTTCCGAGTTCTGCTTTTCTAATAGCAGTAATGATGATGCTCCTGTAGCCCAACTGGCAGAGGCCGCAAGCTCAAACCTTGTGTGTTACTGGTTCAAATCCAGTCAGGAGTACCAATTTTTCAACTAAGTTTCTACTTGCTATTGTGGCGGAATTGGCAGACGCGGCAGACTTAAAATCTGTTCTATTTTGATTGTGAGTTCGAGTCTCACCGGGAGCATGAACGGGATGTGGCGCAACTTGGTAGCGCGGCGGCTTTGGGAGCCGAAGGTTGCAGGTTCAAATCCTGCTATCCCGACTTTACCCCTGTGATGTAATTGGAAAACATCATCGAATCAGAATCGGTGTTTTGCAGGTTCAAATCCTGTTAGGGGTACTTGGCTAACAGCCAATTTCTGCTATTTGCTCTCGTGGGGAAACGGCAGACGCGCTAGGTCGAGAACTTAGTTTTCTACAGGTTCAAATCCTGTCGAAAGCCTGAATATTTAATAAATATTGGAGGAATTTACCGTGTTTCAAATAGTCTGTTAAGCGCAGCTATTACGTAGAGAATTGCTCAATTAAAACTTGCCCTTGTAGCCCAATTGGCAGAGGTGTCTCGCTTAGAACGAGAAGGTTGCTGGTTCAAATCCAGCCAGGGGCATTTGGTAATAGCGCGGGGATGGAGCAATGGTTAGGCTCGGCAGTCTCATAAGCTGCAAATCAGCAAGTTCAATTCTTGCCCCCGTCACCAAATTGCAGGTGTGATGTAATTGGCAACATGAGGCTCTTGTAAAGCTTTTATGCGAGTTCAACTCTCGCCACCTGCTTGTACTAAAATAAGAAGGAGTTTATCTAATTATGCTAAATTACAAATAAGAGTTATAGCGCTAATTTTCACCAGCAAATCCGAGTAAAAAGCATGAAAAGAATTGCGATCGCCCAAAACACGCTAAAAATTCTCGAAGATGGTTGCTACTTGTCCCCTGAAGGCAAGCAGGTTAAGATCGATCGCCAATTAGCCTCCTGTCTTGCTGGGACAGCATACTACGAACCAGAAGCCCTGTCAGCGATTCAGGAAAATGTTCTCTCAGGTACTCGCCAATTCTCGAATACCGAATTTATGGTGAGAAATGAGACAACGCTGGTGGGGGCTGAGCGTACAGCGCGATCGTACCAATTTGCCAAAATTGCAGTCCTAAGCTTCGCTTCTGCTAAAAATCCGGGCGGTGGATTCATCAAAGGCGCTCAAGCACAAGAAGAAAGCTTAACACGCAGTTCTGCACTGTATAAAAGCCTTTTAAAATGTTCCAAATACTACGAGTATCATCGCTCTCATAAATCGCTGCTCTACTCGGATCGACTCATCTACTCTCCCAATTGTTCAGTATTCCGAAAAGATGATGGAACTTTACTTGATGAACCTTATCTTGTAGATTTCATCACCAGTTGTGCTCCGAATGCTGGTCAGATTTTGAGACAAGAGTTAGAGAGTACGGAAAAAATCCGCGAAACTCTGTACGGACGCGGTGCAAAATTGTTAGCGCTAGCTGTTGACAAAGGTTGCGACGGGCTAGTTTTAGGTGCTTGGGGATGTGGCGTATTTAGAAACGATCCATCTATGGTAGCTCAGATGTTTGCAGACTTTCTATTGCCCAATGGTAAATTTTATGCCAGATTCAAAAGCGTAATATTTTCCATCCTAGACTCTAGCGAAGAAAGAAGGATATTTGCAGAATTTGACAGTCGATTTTCCTCAAAGTGAGCGAGACTTCGCTCCCGTTTAGCCGTCTCTAAAAGTAGTTTTAGATTTTCGATTGTGCGGATATGGTGTAACGGTAGCATTCGAGTCTTCCAAACTCTAGGCACGAGTTCGAGCCTCGTTATCCGCTTGGCTAATTAAACAGTTGACCGTTGACAGTTGACCGTTGACAGTTGATAGTTGACATTTGGCAGTTGACAGTGAGGTTTTATAATTGTTGATAATTGACTGTTACACGTAAACTAAAATATCAAATTTGTTTGCGGGTGTGATGTAAAGGTTAGCATCTGAGTATGCCATTCTCAGCGCATGGGTACTCTTCGAGAAGGCTTCGCCTGAGTCCCATCATCCGCTTTTGGAGTCCTGTTTGCCTTAGAAGCAAATGCGGGGTAATATCCTGCCAGGACTACCAATTTATGGGAGTGTAACTCAACTGGATAGAGTGTCGAGCTTCTACCTCGAATGTTGTGGGTTCAAGTCCTACCACTCCTACTGAATGGGTTCGTAGCTTAACTGGAAAAGCATCTAGCTGGCTGCTAGAAAGATGTCGGTTCAAATCCGACCGCAATCCACCAACCTTGGGTCTGTAGCTTAATCGGAAAAGCGCCTAGTTCGCAACGCCAGAAAATGTCGGTTCGAGTCCGACCAGTATCCACCACAAAAGGGGTCATAGCTCAATTGGTAGAGCGCTTGCTTTGCACGCAAGAGGTTAGGAGTACCCTTCGGGAAGGCTTCGCCTACAATTCTCCTTGATGACCTATGGTGTCTGAAGCCAAACTGGTAGCGGCGCTGGTTTGTGGAACCAGTAATAGCGGGTTCGAGTCCCGTCAGGCACCCTTGGAAGATGCCGCTAAATGGTTGGCAACTGGCCTCGAAACCCAGGGAACAGGCAACTGTAAAGGTTCGATTCCTTCATCTTCCTTTTAATATCAAATCCGGTTGATTGTACCGATCATTGTAGGGACACAGCAGTGCTGTGTCCTTACCGATGCGGTGCGATTTGGCAGGAATTTGATTCACCACCGGAATCCGAGAAGCGAGGAGCTGTGCTGATAACGCAGAGGTAGGAGGGGCAGTACCTCCCCGGTGGATTTCCTATGTTTTAGGCATAGGAATCATGGATATTTTTCATCATGGAAGATGCCGCTAAATGGCCAGCAACTTGTCTTGAAAACAAGGGTACAGGTAACACCTGTAAGGGTTCGATTCCTTCATCTTCCTTAATGAAATCTGCTTTGATTTTGCCCACGAATTTGCTGTTTTGTAGCAATAGGAAATTTGGGGAGGTCGCCTAATTGGAATGGCACCGTAAAAACTAGGGAAAGCGGCTCTCAAAAGGACGATCGCGTTTGTTGAGTAGGGTAAAAAATTGCTTCGCGACGTTCCCTGAAACCGCAAACTGGCAGCGGGTTGCAGAGGCACTGAAAGGAATTAACAGTCCGAGATGGGGGCAGTTCCCGTCTGCTTGCGGGCAGTAAGGAAGCGCGTTTCCTGAAAGCTGCTGGCGATCGATGCGGGTTCGAGTCCCGTCCTCTCCATTCGTGATTCCAAAGCGACGAGTTTCAACCCGTGCCCTGACAGTTAAAGCATACATACCCGGCAGTTAACCGACTCAAATGAATGCTTTACGCCCTGGCACGGGTTTGAACCTCAGTTGCCGTTAAGGTTGACATCCCGATCGCAACTGCCGATCGGCCGCAGTCTGGTCATCAACTGCTTCAGCAAGAAGCCATTGCTGTTCCAAGCTGTATAAGGAGTAGCCCCTTGTCCCTTCAGGCACAAGGTTTGTCGGGCTTTATTGTGGCAGATTGTTGCCAACAGGCTAACGACTGAGACTAAGCCGAGTTCATCCACAAGGGCTTCGAGTTGATCTTGAGTCACAAGTACACCTCCAGGGTTGACTATTTCCCTAAAGGATAGCATAATGGGGTAAGACTGGGTACTAAATGGGGCTATTCGGTGGCATCTTTATCGTCAATGAGCTTATATTCCTTGATAGTTGCCAGGAGCATCAGTTTAGACATGGATATTCCTGACTCGTCAGACAGCTTCTTGAGCTTTTGATGGATTCGGTTGGGCATTGTGACTTTTATGGTTTTGGAAGCTTCATCTTGTTCGGCCATTTTCAGCAGTCATATTTAGTTGACATCAGCTTATATCCTTTTGAGACCGATCGCCCTTTCCTGCGATCGACTGTAGGGATGCGGGCGATCGCGCACTTGAAAAGCGCTACTGCTAGGATGGTTTCAGCCTTGGTGATTCCCAAAACTTGTTAACAAACAATATTAGATATGAGAAAACTCATATATCAGAAAACGGGTAAAGATATCTGGCTGTGCGGTGGCGGTGAGTTAGCGGCAACGGTTGTTTCTGAGATTGACGAGACGATCGTCAAGTTGAATCCGGTAGTCATCGGGGCGGGAATTCCGATGTTTGCGAGGGCGATCGCACCGACGAATCGGGAATTGGTCGATCGCAAAATCTACAGCAACGGTTTCATGCTGCTGCATTATCGGTTGCAGAAATGAGGTGTTTGGGCGATCGCCTAAAATAGAGGAGTGCATTGGTTTATAATAAGTCTAGATTTGCCAGTTATTTAATATAGAAGTCATGAGCATTCAAGTTCTAAAATTAGAATTGATTCAGTGGATTTTGTTACTGAATGATACTCAACTTTTAAAAGAAATCCAAAAACTGAAAGAAAAATCATCCGAAAAAACTAATGTCCTCAAACCTCGTCAATTTGGCTGTGGCAAAGGAATTTTTACTTACGTTGCGGATGATTTTGATGAAACACCTCCGGGTTTTGAATAATATATGTTGCCCTGAAATACTTGATAGACACTCACATTCTAATTTGGTTTGTTGAAGGTAACGCTCGGCTTGATGAAGATGTGCGATCGCTGATTGCTAATCCTGTAAATGAAATCTATATCAGCCAAGCTAGTCTGTGGGAACTTACTATCAAAATCAGCATCGGTAAGTTGTCTTTGTCTATTTCCGTGTCGGAGTTAGAAATATTTCTGATTAACCACGAGTTTCAAATTCTAGAAACTAAGTTTCTCCATTACGCTAAATTGCAAAATCTCCCTTTTTACCATCAATATCCTTTCGATCGCCTAATTATTTCTCAAGCCAAAGCAGAAGATTACACTATCATTACACATGACGATCGGTTCAAACAGTACGATGTAAAATTGTTGTAATCTAAAATTGTTGTAATCTCAATATACAGCAACGGCTTCATGTTGCTGTATTATCGAGTGAAGCACGGCGACGAGAAAATTTTAGGTTGAATTTATGACGGATTTAAAACAGTTTAATTATTACCTAGTGCTCGATCTGGAAGCAACCTGCTGCGACAAAGGATCGATCGCCCGAAATCACATGGAAATTATCGAGATTGGCGCAGTGATGGTAGATCCCGCAACACTAACAATCGTTGATGAATTTCAAAGCTTCATCAAACCCATACGCCATCCCATTCTCACCGAATTCTGCACGTCATTAACATCGATCGCCCAAACGCAAGTCGAGATCGCCCCAACTTACCCCGAAGCCTGCGCCCTGTTGAAAAATTGGCTGTCTCATTACTCTAATGGTGTATTTGGTTCCTGGGGTGACTTCGATCGCAAACAATTTAAACAGGATAGCAATTTTCATAAAGTCCCGTTTCCCATTGCTTATCCCCACGTCAATCTCAAAAAAATGTTTACAGAAACCCAAGGTTTGCCAAAACGCTACGGCATGGAAAAAGCCTTAGAAATTGCGGATTTACCTCTAGAAGGAACTCATCACCGAGGAATTGATGATGCTAGAAATATCGCTAATTTGTTGCCTTATATTTTGGGTGATAAAATGACGGGAGCGCGATCGAAATCGTGATGCTGGGAGGTCGCGTTAAGATGACTGTGCATTTGATGACGGCGATCGCGATCGAACAAAATATGGGTTTTGCCATTCGCGAGGGCGATCGTACCGTCGGTGCGGGTGTCGTCTCCCAAATTATCAAGTAGGCGGTTTGGGAATCAATTAGAATCAGTAGAGTGGGCAGTGCCCACCTTACAAATTGCTTGAAATGGATTGTGGTCTAACACACATCCCTGTTTCCCGTGATTACAGTCATAAGGGTTACTGCGGAAGGCAAGGGTTTAAATTCCTTGTGGTAGGGGATAGTGGAATGCCAGCAGGTCAAGGATTTGTGGAGCAGAAAGAATTGGATTTCTTCTATCTCCGGCAGGATAGTTCCTCTGTTCTCTTCTGATAGGTAAATCGAACATTTGAGACTGAAGTACCGATATGAAATTTAGAATTAGCGACACCTATACCTTGATCGCCAACTACTTCTAGGGTGAATTCCCCGGAATGACCTGAACTACCAGGATCGTACATAACATTGTTTTGACCTTGGGTAGGTGCCACAAATTTTACGCTGCCTACTCGCTTGATGATGGGCTGACAGTTTTTGATTGAATCCACAACTCCGCCATAATTCCAAAATTCTTTGTAGGCCCATTGCTGTCGAACCTCAGCAGGTGCTGCTACACCAGGAAAACCGTGATCGGTAGCCAAGATAAATGTTAAAAATATCGCGCATGGAATGAAAATTCTCAAATATGAAAACTTTAGATTGCTTGTGGATTCACTCCGATTAAAATTCCCAGCCATTAGAGCAATCACTAGATACAGCAGATTCCATGTATGTGTGGTACACTAAATTCAGTATATCAGCATAAAAAATGAAAGCTTATTCGATCGAGTTTCGTGAAAAAATAGTTAAAACCTATGAACAAGGTGATACATCAATCAGGAAAGTAGCCCA
>JANYGO010000019.1 GCA_025362325.1 Cyanobacteriota bacterium
CGCTTTCTTGAAGCGTAATAACTTTCTTTCCCTTCACGAGTAGCCAGAAACCGGGTTTTTTCCACAATATCTCGGTATCACCAACAGACTCGAAAAAAAAACCGGTTTCTTAGCCTCACGAGTAGCCAGAAACCGACTCACGGGTCCAGAAACCGGGTTTTTTAGACAATATCTCGGTATCACCAACAAACTCGAAAAAAAACCCGGTTTCTCCGAGTCTTAATATCCACCCAACCCAAAAAACTGCTACAATCGGCAACAATACATCACCCACCCAGCCAATGATCCGAAAAATCTGGCAAACAATCCTCAACCTGTGGCGGAAAATCTTCCCGCAACGCCAACCACCAGCATCCCCACCACCAACTCCGATTCACTCTTCTGAAGAATGCGAACAGAAATTCCTCGAACTATTAGATGGAGTTGCAGCAGGCTGGAGTCGCGGCGAAATTAAAGGCTTTTTAATCGGCAGCAATATCAAAGATGCTGAGTGGGAAAATTGGCTGCAAGAATTTGAATCGAGGTTGCTGGTATCGCCGGAAACGCATTTAGAATTGGGCGGGCGGATGGTGCGGCTGGGTGAGTTGAATTGCGGGAGAATTAGTGAGGTTGCTGGGAGGATTGGCAGGGAATTGTTGGCTGGGAAGAGTTTGAGTCCGACTGCTGTGGATGATTCATCTGTTGTAAATGAAGATATTGTTCCTGCATTGTTGGATGAAGAAAGTTTGAGTGGTTCTCTTGCAGATAATTCAGATGCTGTTAATCAAGGCGAATCGGCCTCACACTCAGAATCTATAGGAACAGAAATTAATCAAGAGGCGGTAGAATTATATAATCGAGGATACGATCGCCGTAATGCAGGAGATTTAGCAGGGGCGATCGCAGCCTTCGAGAAAGCCTTAGAAATTGACCCCAAATTACACTATGCCTGGAACGGGCTGGGCGCTACCCTAAACGATTTGGGCCGCTACAGTGAGGCGCTCTCCGCCTTCGAGAAAGCCTTAGAAATTGACCCCAAATACCACTATGCCTGGAACGGGCTGGGCAATACCCTAAACGAGTTAGGCCGCTACAGTGAGGCGATCGCAGCCTTCGAGAAAGCCTTAGAAATTGACCCCAAATTCCACTATGCCTGGAACGGGCTGGGCAATGCCCTAAATGGTTTGGGCCGCTACAGTGAGGCGATCGCAGCCTTCGAGAAAGCCTTAGAAATTGACCCCAAATACCACGGTACCTGGAACGGGCTGGGCAAGGCCCTAAAAGGTTTGGGCCGCTACAGTGAGGCGCTCTCCGCCTACGAGAAAGCCTTAGAAATTAACCCCAAAGAGCACTATGCCTGGAACGGGCTGGGCAATGCCCTACACGATTTGGGCCGCTACAATGAGGCGCTCTCCGCCTTCGAGAAAGCCTTAGAAATTGACCCCAAAGAGCACATTGTCTGGAACGGGCTGGGCAATGCCCTAAACGATTTGGGCCGCTACAATGAGGCGATCGCAGCCTACGAGAAAGCCTTAGAAATTGACCCCAAATACCACGGCGCCTGGAACGGGCTGGGCAATGCCCTAAATGGTTTGGGCCGCAACAGTGAGGCGATCGCAGCCTTCGAGAAAGCCTTAGAAATTGACCCCAAATTCCACAATGCCTGGAACGGGCTGGGCAATACCCTAAAAGGTTTGGGCCGCTACAGAGAGGCGATCGCAGCCTTCGAGAAAGCCTTAGAAATTACAGGCGATCAATTCTGGGAACCTTGGGCCAATCGAGGTTTGGCATTTCTCAACTCAGGGCGCTACATTGAAGCTATTCAAAACTGGGATGAAGGCTTGCGGAAATATCTCCCCAGCAACCGCGACTATCGCCTCGCTTGTGGCAATTTGCACCAGCGAAAAGGCCAGGCACACTACCAACACGGCAAACAAACATTCACATATTTTGAATCATTCCACCAAGCCAAAGCCAGCTACGAACAAGCCCGCGAATTCTTGAAATCTCCCCTCATCCCCGAAACTTATTTACAAGTAATGCAAGGCTTAATTGCCGTCTGCCAAAGCTTGGGAGATCCCCAAACCAAGGAGTACGTTACCGAAGCAACTACCGTCTTAGAAAATTTA
>JANYGO010000062.1 GCA_025362325.1 Cyanobacteriota bacterium
CTATCCGGTGGCTGAAGTGCGATCGCGCCTGCGACTGCCGGTGCACTTTCAGATTTATCCGATTTGCGATCGGTACAGCATCCACGATGCGACTGCACCTTATTCGATCGCCTTTGGGCAGTCGGCGCTGTTGGTAGACACGCTGGCCCACTGGCTCAAAAGCAAGGGGGATGAAATATGGATTGCGTAGAAGTTCAAGCCCTAATAGGGGGGTTAAGTCAGGTAGAAAGATAGAGGAACGAACGCCATTAGGAGCGCAGCGAATTTTTTCAATCCCTAGTAGGGAGGGTTAAGCTCTCAATCCAAAAATTGTAAAGCTTTTTCTACCTGTTCGCACCATAGTACATAAATATAGCAAGGATGACAACTATGTTTAGATCGCTTACACTTAGACAATGGAAAGCTTCGCGGCTCTGTGAGCAACGATCGCGAGTAGGAACACAGATATGTAATCGCAGCCCTTCTTGTTCTCTAGACAGAACGGTTTTTAGCGTCACTTTATTTGGGTGGGGGTATAACGCCCCCCTTCTGCTGCTGTTAGCAGTCAGCAGCCGTGAGTCTTTCCAGTCTGTAAAAACTAAACAGGAGACAATAATGCCAAAGCCAAAACGCTCTGGTGAGGGAGAGCCTTTGCTATTTATTCCCTATTCCCGGAAACCTTTTTTGGAAAACAAAAAGAAAGTTCGGGGGAGAAATCGCCAACCCTTTGAGTTGCTGGAAAAAGTTCAGAACTTATTAGAAACTGCACTGGACAGAAATGAGTTTGAGTCAGAGGATGTCAAAGCAGAAGTCTATGACTTTTTAGTAATCCTCCGAGGCTCTACAAAGGTATCTCAAAGGCGCTAGATAGTAGCAATTTGCGAATTTTCAATAGTTAGGCTCTACAGGAGTAGTGTAACTACATCAGAGCCTGTAGAGCTTTTTTGTCAAAAAAAGATAAGTGAGTTCTTTCATAGACTCCCTAGAGGCATAAAATGGCTAGAAAACGTCAAAAACCAGACGAAGAGTACCAACAACTCTCATTAAATTTTGATATCCCAGTTAATTTGAACTCTGAACAATTAGATGATCCAGATGATGACTGGTTCCAAGATGAAGAATTAGGGGCAAACTTTCAAACCTCCGATCGCACGATCGAACCTCAAACTCGCGACTTACTAACCCTCAAACTCTTGCGAGAAGCCATTCAGAGTCAAAATCCGGGCGATCGCGTCATGGGAGACTTCGCAGAATATGTCTTGCCAAATCTGCTGCGAGTTGCCATTGGCGTTACAGCCAAAGGAGGCAAATTTTTTGACGAACTCGATCGCAAGCAAGGAAAAGAGAATGTGAGACGGCATAATGCAGCCGATCAGTCTCTAAATACTCACCTGCTAAATGGATTATTTCCTGCTAATTTAATTGAACAGCGGTTAGAAAAACTCGACACCACCGTGCGGCGATCCGTAGGAGAACAAGAACGGCGGTTAGTAATTGCTGGCTTTATTCTCCACGACTTTGAAAAATTTCCCGATGTCCCCAACGATTGTCGCAAGTTACCGCTAGAAAAGCACCGTCAAATTATTGATGAAAAAGTGCGACAGCTAGGACTAAATAGCTTCATCAATCCCGACGATCCAGATGCTTATCGAGAATACATTGACGACTTGCTCTGCCTTGCTTACAACGCTCAGCGACGTTGGGATACTAACTGGAATTTTTCCGAATTTGGGTTAAATCCAGTGTTGCGCGATCGCACACTCCGCAGCCTCTCAGACTTAACTTGTTTAGCAGATTCCCTAGCATCTATTATCAAACATCCCCAAGATGCAGAAAATACCAGGCTAAACGAGTTAATTCACAGCCTCAGCGACGGGCAATTAAAATTCACTTATCACAGCATCGCTGAAAACAGAGGCGTACTTACCAACGTCGTCAATAACGCTTTAATGGAAGTGCATACGGCGCTGAATACCGACGATCGCACCTACTACGAACCATTACTTTACCTACCAACAGGTGTAATTTATCTCGCGCGATCGGATGCTCCTGCTATTTCAATTGCAGACTTGCCAGAACGGGTAGTTAGCAAGATTAAACAACTCTGCGCCGGACAATTGCAACGGCGACAAACTGGTTTTGGCAGAGATGGTAAAGGCATGAAATATGCCGAGTATTATAACCTGTTTTTTGATACGTCAGAGTTGATGCTAGTTGCTGTTGATGCTACTTTACGCCTTCTCAAAATAGGAAAAAACTCTGTTGCCAAAAGTCGCAGCGATAATCTGATAAAATTTCAAAGACAGGATGTTTTGTCTGCTGATTACAGCTTCAATTTTGACGACGATATTCGGATCGATCAGATTGCTGAACTTGGCGACTTAGTGAGCCGTAAGATTTGGGGAGAACAGGTTAGTACCATCGAAACTGCACGCAAGAAAGAGAAAAAACTACCCGCACTACCTCATCTAGATATTGTCGATGAAATTGCTAAGTTTTGGAACCTATCTGAATATCTGCCAGCCCTAAGAGAAATTCAACGGATTAATGAACGCCTCAAAGAACTTAAACTAAAAGGCAATACAGGCGGCGTTCCTTACGAATGGTACTATTTAGCAGCAAAGTACCTAGAACATCACCCAGGAATTGAGGATGTGCGGCAAGTTTGCGAACAGGCGATCGCCCGCATTTCCCAAATGATTAAACCCATTATTCTACAGTACAAATTGCCCGACGGTTGGGACGATTTGCGACTGTGGGTAACGCGGGTTGTCATGTTACCCGGAAATACACCATTGGACACAGCATCCAGTGACGTATTTTTAGATGAATTGGGACGCTACCAACTCGCTAAAAAACAGGGTAGAGGAAGACAGTTAATCTGTTCAATTTCCCATTCAGCTTACACGGTGACAGAACAAATGGAATCAGCCGTTTTGTTCACGCCTCAAGTTTACACTAACAAACAAATGTTGGGAGGTTCTAACGCAAAACGCAATATTTCTAGTATTGCAGGTTTGGAAATGATGCTGAGGCAAATTTTAATGAATCAAACTCAAGCTGTGGGCAAAAAATTTGAAGATGGCAAATATCGCTATCTCTATTTTTATCCCACATATTACTTCACCCCCGAAACAAATAAGTTTCTGCAAAAAGCCTACACTAGCATTGCCCAAACCCGCTTTGATACCAGCATACGCAATCATTTTATCAGCAAGGATTTACAAGCCGATTTTGGGCGCGATCGCTACCAAGGCGTCGATGCTTTCCTAATAGATGAAAACATCGAACCAGGAAAAGACCGCACCTTCAAACTTTCCTATCCCGAAGACCAACCCCTAACATTTTACTTCATGGCGCTTCCGCCCGGTCGAGATGCAACTGATACCGAATCGTGGGTAATGCCAACTTGGTTAGCTTTTGCCTTCCCGATGATTCTGGATGTCAAAACCGTAGTTTCCGAGTCGCCAATTCCGCCTTTTAATGACGGTGCGGAATTTGAAGAAAGCGTATTTCTGGACAGTGTACCCCAAGCTTTTAGGCTGTTGACGAAGCGAGATCGCTTTCGCCTCGACTACATCTTAGAAGGTTGGGAAGAAAACGGCAAATCTTATCGAGCACCTTTAAATGTCTTAACTGCTGCTTATGCGATTCATTTAGATGTAAACGCTAAGCAAGGAAAATCTGGATACGATGCCAATTGGGGCAAACTGAGCGAACTCGCCAAGGATTTTGAAACTAGCCCGCTTTATGTTTTTGCTTACTTAAAGAATTGGGTTCGTAAGCAAAAAGTAGATGCACCGAGTTTGAGTAAAATCAAGCTTTATGCTCACTCATTTTACCCTTGTTTTGACCCCTACGTTACCTATAAACCTGAATCGGAGAAATTAATTGTGGAACCAGAATCGCCATCACCCTTGAATCATCCGAAAAAACTTACAGAACTTTATCGCGAGTTCTACCTGGCTAAATCGACTCCCGGAAAACCGACCAAATCAAATGCAATTCTTAAGCCAATTGATGAAGCGGCTGATGTAATTCTCAAAGCTCATAAGGAGGGAGGATTTAATTTAGTCGATGCTGTAGCAGCGAAACTGTTTAAGCTGATGGAAAGAGTTCGGAACTCGACGGCTGAGGGACGTTGGGTGATTGCTAAACGGGATGAGGAACGCGAGGCAATTATAGACTTTGCAAATTACTTTGTCCTTGAAGTATTTGAAAAGTCTTTTGCAGGCGATCGCGCTCGTTTAGCTGGCCGTCAACTGAACCTCATTCGAGACACTTGCGAGTTCCTTTATCGGCTTGAAGGCGATAAGAAATATCGTGAAAGGAAAGGGCAAGCGAGTGAGAATGATTTTGAAGATCCTGATTCTGACAATGACAACTAACTAGCTAGCTTTTCTACGAACCTGAATCAATTCATATAACCTAACTGGAGACAAACAATGACTTTTCTAAAGAATCTTGACCAAACCAAATGCTTCCAAACTGAAATTCCATACAAGCCAATGGGAAAATATATCCATTTCTTGACTATTCGTGTCACCGAATCCTATCCCTTATTTCAAACAGACCAAGAACTTAATAAAGCGAGAGTGAGAGCAGGAAGAAAACGGGAAAATAGCGCTCCGATTAGCCGTCTGACGATGTTCAAGCGCAAACAATCTACACCTGAACGCCTAGTTGGTCGGGAATTGCTTCGCAATTATGGATTTATGACCGCACAAGAATGCGAGTACAACGTCCGATTCGCAATGGATAACCCCGATTGCATTATCTATGGCTTTGCTATTGGTGATTCTGGATCGGAAAAATCTAAGGTGGTGGTTGATACTGCATACTCAATCACACCCTTTGATGATTCCCATGAAACCTTTACGCTGAATGCTCCCTACGAAAATGGTACAATGGCAGCGAAGGGAGAGATGAAAGAATTACCAAAAGGTAAAGATAAGGGCAAGCCAGATGGAGAACTCGGTACAACTACAGCCCGAATCAATCAACAAGATCACATCCGACCACAAGTTTTCTTTCCTAGCATTATCACTCTCAAAGATGCAACGGAGGCAGGCTTTCTATATGTCTTCAATAACATTTTGCGTACCAGTCGTTACGGTGCACAAACCACTCGTACAGGCACGATGCGTAATGAATTAGTTGGTGTTGTTTTTGCAGATGGCGAAATCACCAGTAACCTCCGCTGGACTCAGGCAATATACGACCTGTTTCCTGATGAAGTGCTGCAATCTCTTGACCCGTTAGATGAAGATAATGTGATGGATCATGCTAATAGTGCAATTCAATCTTTGTTGGATGATGAACCTATTGTCAAAACTGCTTTCATCGGTGAAAAATTTGATGCTATTCTCAAAGAAGTTAAGGCTTTGACGAGTAATGAGACAACACTTAAAGCAATATTAAAGAAAGCTGATGATGAGGCTAAAGCTTACGCGAAGAAGCATATCAAGGGTAAAGCAGGATCTACAGCAGCAGCGGAGTAAATATCATGGCCTTTATTTACCGCTATCAAATCGAGTTGCACGATAGCCTTTATTTTGCAACTCGCGAGATAGGGAGACTTTACGAAACTGAGCCTGTAATTCACAATTACGCGCTTTGTTACGCCCTCGGTTTGGTGGATAGCGAAATCTATTCCACCACCGTTGCTGAAGCAGATTCCTATCGCTATTTCTGTCCAGAACAAATTCCTAAATACGAGCAGCATTTAACGGCGCTCAACCAACAGGGGATTTATTTGACTCCAGCGCGATCGATCTTTCACGCATCCACTCTCAATACTTGGAAATATGCAAACAACAACTATCACGTTGAGATGGAGAAAACCCAGAAAAATATCCCCAGTTTTGGCAGAACCAAAGAGATTGCGCCGGAAAGCAAATTTGAGTTTTTCATAATCTCAGAGAAGTCTCTGAAACTGGCAAAGTGGATACGGTTGGGAAAGTGGATGAGCAAAGCAGCAGTCGAAATTGTAGAACAGCAAGAAGTGAAACGATCGCAATCTGAAGCAGACGTAATCTTTCCCTATCTGCTCAATCCTTTGGATGTAATGTTTTCCCATCAAGTGATTAGCTACGATGTGGTTAATATGCCTCCGGTTAGCCTGATTCAAAATGTCAAAATGAGAGGGCGATATTACGAGTTTGATAAACTCAAAATTCCCGGTTCTATGACATATCGATTTCGGGCTGATTAAGACGAGGCAGAGCCTCTAGAAATGCGTTCCCAGGTTCTACCTGGGAACGAGAATTTAAATAAAAAACCAATTTTAACCATCAACCAATATGCCGCACAGTCTCATCCTCAACCTTCTTCCCATTGCCCCAATTCCCCCCGGATACCTCACGGGAAGACACCTCCACGCCCTCTTCCTCACCCTCGTGAGCTCGGTTGACACAAAACTCGGCGATCGCCTCCACGATGCCGCCGCCCAAAAATCCTTCACTCTCAGCCCTTTGCAAACTAAAAAATGCCCTTTCAAAAAACACCATTTCCTGCAATGGGAACACACAGAACCGATTCCAGAACACACCCTCTGTTGGTGGCGGATTACTCTCCTTGATGACACTTTATTTGGCCAATTAACTAATCTTTGGCTGAACCTCAATCCCTCGAAGCCGTGGCATCTCGGACCCGCCGATTTGATGATTGCTAAAATTCTCGGAACGCCCCAAGTAGATCAGCCTTGGGCTAATGCTTGTAGTTACTCTCAACTTTACGAACAAGCTTCTGAAACTAATCGTTTAATTGCCTTCAGTTTTGCGACTCCTACTACTTTTCGACAGGGGAAATTTGATTCCGTGATTCCTACTAGAGACTGCGTTTTTAACAGTCTCCTCAGTCGGTGGAATAAGTACAGCCCGATCGCACTTCCCGATCTTTTCTTAGATGCACTTTTTTCGACATTTGTCAATATCAAAACTGAAAAATTGACTAACTATGAAAGCAATTTTGTGGGCATGGTTGGGGAGGTTAGTTATCGGATTTTGGGAGATGTCGAGCCTTTGGTGATTAAGCAAATTAATGCTTTGGCTGATTTTGCTGTTTACTGCGGAGTGGGCAGGAAAACTCCGATGGGGATGGGAATGACTAGGCGGATTGTTGTTAATAAGAGTTTAACGTAAAACTCATCGATTCTACCCGGCGGTTGAAACCGCGGCTATACAAACAAAACCCGCCTCCGCGGGTTGAAGATTCTACCCGATGATTTCTATAATCTCCCAATACCCTCTTCGTCCGCGGAGGCGGACATCGTTTGTGTAGCCGCGATTTCCAATCGCCGGGGGCCTGGCGGAGCACCAATTCCCAATTACCAATCTTCTACAAACCATCAAAACTATGAACGATGATGATTACATTTCGATCGCACTTTTGAACCAATATTCTTACTGTCCCCACCGCTGCTGGCGGATGTCTTGCGCGGGAGAGTTTGCGGACAACCAGTATACCATCGAAGGGACGAGTTTGCACGATCGCGTTCACACGATGGGCGAGATTAACCGGGATGAAACTTGGCAGGTTCGGGCGATTTGGCTGAAGTCTGAGAAGTATATGCTGATTGGGAAATCGGATTTGATTGAGTCGGCGGATGGCGAACTTTATCCCGTGGAATACAAGCGGGGACGGAAGGGAGAATGGGATAATGATGAGTTGCAAGTTTGCGCTCAAGCACTTTGTTTAGAGGAGATGACGGGGAAAAGTATTGCTACTGGATATGTGTATTACGCGCAGTCACATCAGCGGCAATTGGTGGAGATTTCTGAGGGGTTGAGACAGGAGGCGATCGCAACTATTAACGCTATCCAAATTTTACTGCAAACTGGCAAAATGCCTCCAGCTAATTATAGCAAAAGGTGTCAGGGTTGCAGTCTTTATCAGCAATGTTTGCCGCAAGCTGCTGAGAAAGTCTTGCGCTATCAAGAAGCAAGTTAATCCAAACTACAAATTTAGGAGTTTGTCGTGGGAACACTTTATATCAATCAAGATGATGTATTTATCGGCAAAACAGATGAACGGCTGAATGTCAAGGCCAAGAATCAAACGTTACAAGATGTGCCTTTGATTCATTTAGATGGAGTGGTGATTTTGGGACGGGCGACTATTTCCCCGGCGGCGATCGCAGAATTGCTACAACGGAAAATCCCTCTGACTTTTATGACGGATACTGGTCACTATTTGGGTAAGCTGGAACCGGAATTGAGTAAAAACATTTTCGTTCGGAATGCTCAGTGGAAAGCGGCGGGGGAAACTCCCCAAGCTATTCATGTTGTCCGGGGTTTTATTCGAGGGAAATTGAAGAACTATCGCACCAGTTTATCTCAAACTCAGCGGGAACATTCGGAACTAAATTTAAGTTCGGCAATTATGCAGATTTCAAATGCGATCGCCAAACTTGACAAAACTGACAGTATTGACTCCTTGCGCGGACACGAAGGTGCTGGGAGTGCGGCGTATTTCGGAGTTTTCAACCAATTAATTCGCGCGGAAGGCTTTGTGTTTAAACCGCGACACCGCCCTGCTACCGATGCGGTGAATTCGTTGATGAATTTTGCTTACACGCTGCTACGTCACGATGTCCAAAGCGCGATTAATATTGTGGGATTTGACCCTTATTTAGGATACCTTCATACGCAGCGATACGGCCGCGTGGGTTTAGCATTTGATTTGATGGAAGAGTTCCGCCCTTTGGTAGCAGACAGTATCATTTTGAATGCGATTAATCGCCGGATTCTGACGCCGAATGATTTCACTGTAGAACCGCTGAGTAATGTGGTGCGACTGTCGGAAGCGGGACGGAAAGAGTTTTTGAGGTTGTATGAAAAGAAAAAGCAGTCTGAGTTTAAGCATCCTGTTTTGAAACGCAAGTGCACCTATCAAGAAGCTTTTGAAATTCAAGGGCGGCTGTTGGCGAAATATTTGATGGGCACAATCGACAAGTATCCACCTTTAGTTTTGTACTAGATATGCACATTCTGATTTCTTACGATATTTCGGAAGATAAGCGCCGGACAAAGATTCACAAAATGCTCAAGTCTTACGGGCAGTGGATGCAGTACAGTGTGTTCGAGTGTGCTGATTTGAGCGAGACTCAGTATGCTAAGTTGCGATCGCGCCTGAACAAAGTCATCAAACCCAACGAAGACAGTATTATGTTTTTTCCGCTGTGTGCCTGCTGTCAAGGTAAGATTGAACGTATTGGTGGGGTCGTTCCTGCCGATCGCACAATATTTTTTGCCTAGTTTCCGTGAATCGGTAGGTGTTAAAATAGGGGTATCAAATTTTTCGGCTGAAACTGATGTGCAGCAAGAGTTTGATGCCCCTCCTCTGAAAAAACGATTCACGGAAAGTCTGTAAGCTTTACAGGATAATGTTTTTGCGGTGAGTATGAAAAATTGGGGATTGACAAGCCTAGGGCTGAAATGGTACTTTTGTTTTAGATTCACGGAACTGCACCTTGAAAACCAAATACACCAAGGCTTCTGGAACGGGCGGCCGGAAAATACCTAAAACCCTATCAGGGATTGAAAC
>JANYGO010000039.1 GCA_025362325.1 Cyanobacteriota bacterium
TTTACGAAGTTTCGCTCCAACTACCACATCAATGATTGATAAAATCATTGCAGTTGCCCTCAAGTTGATGAACCCTAAACATTTAAGAAATTGGTTTGCTAATTGCTGCTACTGTACCTCATAACAGCGGGAATTGCTGTAAGGGGGAGTCGCGGATTGAGTCCAAATCATCCGCCAGTTAATTAGGCCGCGACTTAGGGTTTTAATAATGAAACAAGCTGTCATGGCTTTTTGCCTTTCATAAGCTCGGTTTCTGCTTAGTTAATTTGTTCCCCTGCGCTATTTATAGCTTTAAGAGTGAATTAGGCTCATTACGTGGCCTTTGGGTGATTCATAAGCTTTGCTGCGGGGTTTTGGACAACCATCACCTGTAAGAATTAAATGCAAATTATTGGCCTTGACATCAGCAAGTCCTCGGTTTCCGCTTGCTTACTTTTTGAGAAACCGACCGAACCTCGACAATTTTATTACGATTACAACTTCCATAAATTTGAAGCTACAGTTACTGGAATTAGTGGGTTACTAGCATTAATTGGCAATCCATCCGAAACAGTTGCGGTAATGGAACCGACCGGAATAAATTATCAAAGATTGTGGGGAACTCAGCTCGCCAGGGCTGGCGTAGAAGTGCGGCTGGTTGGGCATAAAGAGCTCCGCTCATTTAGGGAGCATCACCTCGGCTTGCCCGACAAAGATGACGATGCAGACGCTTTAGCGTTGGCGATTTACGGCTGGGATTACTTGGATTCCCCCCGGCGCTTTTTGCAAATCAGGGAAGAAGCGATCGTTACTATCCGGCAACTCGCCCTAAGACTCGCCCACCTCAACCGAGTGCAATCGCCTATCATAAATCGTGCCCGCCAAGACTTGGCTTGGCAGTTCCCAGAGGTGGCGCTAATTAAATCAGTTCGTAACAGTGAAAAAGTGCCGCTGTTGTGGGGCTGGCTGTGCGGTCAAAGGCAAAGCGTCAAGTACGATTTGCTCTATGAGAAGTCTGTTGGGTTGGGGATTGCCGAGAGCGTGCAGCTTCACGCGGCGAGATTGTGCGATTTGCAGCGAGAGGAAATGGTTGTAGAACACGAATTGCGACAACTTTTGAGCGCTCCGCAGTTCATGGCTTACCGCAAAGTATTTGCCCGTTTTGGCTTTGGTCAAAGGGTTGAAGCCATCTTGCTGTCGCAGATTTACCCGCTGGAAAATTACCTCAACGCCGACGGCAAACCAGAGGTGCGAATTAAGAAGGGTAGGAAATCAGGGAAGCCCACTAAGCGATATCTATCTCTACGGCGGTTTATGAAGGCTTTGGGCTACGCTCCCTCACAGGAGAGCAGCGGCGATTTGCAAAAATCAAAAGTTGTGGGTGGGTCAGACTTATGCCGTAAAGCTTTGTGGCAATGGGTGTTTACTCGGATTGAACCGAAGCAGCGTCGCTTAAAAAATGATATCGGCGATCGGCTCGGAACAATCATTGATGCTGAAAAAGCTAGCGGCCGACCCGTTAAACTCGTGCGATCGCGGGTGGCGGCTAAAGCTGTCAAACTCCTATTTAAGGAATTAATTTACGAACTCAGCCAATAAATGACAAGCTCCAGCGCGATGATAGGGCTTTTCATTTAACGCAAAGATTGCTAGAGTGAAAGGCTGCACGCAAAAAAACGGTAATCTGGAGGGCAATATGTCACGGAAATGTCAGCTAACGGGCAAGAAGGCGAATAACGGTTTTGCGGTTTCTCACTCCCACCACCGCACTCACAAGTTGCAAGAAGCAAATTTGCAGTGGAAGCGGATTTGGTGGCCGCAGGAGAAGCGCTGGGTAAAATTACATCTTTCTACGAAGGCGATTAAAACCTTGGAACACAAGGGTTTAGAAGTAATGGCGAAGAAAGCTGGTATTAACCTTTTCAAGCTGTAAAAAACTTTGTTAATTGAGAAAAGGGCGATCGTGTGAATTAAAAGTGCGATCGCCCTTACTTTTCGATAAAAATCTGGATTAGATCCCAATACGGTTCAGTTAGGCCCGGAGATCCCCCCTAACCCCCCTTAAAAAGCAGGGTGGATTAATTGTCGAGAGGCTAAATCAAGGCTATGAAGGCTATTGACCGAGATTATGCGAGGCATTTAACAGGTTTATCTGGACCCGATAAATCAAAAAGTAACTCACTC
>JANYGO010000044.1 GCA_025362325.1 Cyanobacteriota bacterium
GAGTGAGTTACTTTTTGATTTATCGGGTCCAGATAAACCTGTTAAATGCCTCGCATAATCTCGGTCAATAGCCTTCATAGCCTTGATTTAGCCTCTCGACAATTAATCCACCCTGCTTTTTAAGGGGGGTTAGGGGGGATCGAGACTAAGCTAGAAGCGAGATTACTAATTAATTTTAGTCTTAAATTGACACCAATGTGAGCTAACTAATCGTAGGGTGCGTCAGGATAAAAATTCTTGAGTAGTCAAAATATTCATTCCTGACGCACCGTACAATAACTCGTCAACCGGTGCGCATTGCGCACCCTACAAAAACTACTTTCGGACGACTCCGCCAAAAATAGCAAAATTCAGATAGCGCCAGTGACAAGCTGCGTCTGCAAAACCTGCTTCTGCAAGCCACTTTGTTTGCTCCTCTACAGAGGAAGGAATATCTTCTTTTAGATAGTTTTGAAACCAGGCTGCATCGTCTTCTCCATTAGCTTTCATGTACTGCCGCCACAACTGTTCGTATTGCTCGGTCAGCCTGGGAGTAGCACCTGTGACAATATCTCGGATTAGCAAGATTCCCCCTGAATTCATAGACTGGAAAAGTTTGTGAAATAGCTTGTGTTTTCCGGCGCCGTCGAGGTGGTGGATTGCCAACCCTGAAACTACCAAATCGTAACCGCTGCCAAAATCATCTTCGGCGAAATTTCCTTGCTGTAATGTCAGCCGTTCTCGGAAATCAGACAAGTTAGTTTGACAAACTTTGAGCATATTTTCTGCCATGTCAAAGGCTGTGACATTTGCTTGAGAAAATGCTTGCAAAATCATTGCAGACAGTATGCCAGTTCCCGCGCCTAAATCCAGAACTTTTATGTTAGCATTGGTTTCAAAAGGGATTAACTGCAATATTAAATCGTGTTGCTCGCGATAGCGCGGAATGAGCCGGGGAATTAAACCGTCATAATCAAATGCTCTTTGTTCAAATTGCTCGCGTACAGCATCTAAATTTATAGACAAATTCACAGACGATTTTCCTCAAATTGTTAATAGCTGAGTGCGTAAATGCACTTTGGTTGCTCTCTGCTTTGAAAGCATATTACATTTTATAATACAAAATATTTACAACCATGTCAAGATGTAGAAGAAAATAATTTAACAGCAGTGGCAGACGATCGCAAAACACGGACTTTGTTCGCCCTTTCCCCGCCAATTATTGAGAACTGTAAAGCTCTGCACACATACCTGCCGTGTGGAGATGAGGTAGAATGCCACCGGGCTGAAAGGCTTCGCAGCGAGGAGATTTTCAGGCAGATCGGCGTGCAGGGTAATAGGATAATTGTGAGAAAAAAGTTTGGTGTTTGCACCCAGCGGGCGATCGCCCCGCTCGCAGAAGATATGTCTTCAGATTGACAAAATTTAGCCAACTATAAATAAAAATTGAGGTAACTCCCCAACGGATGTGCTACCTGCCAATTTTTGATGAAAATGAAGAGATACAAAATATTGCACCCGCCGGTGCGGGCAAAAAAAACAGTGATAATGAATCAGGATGCGAGTAGAGTAGGTGTCAGCCGTAAGGGGAAAATAGAAGCAATGGAAATCCAACAGCGGAGCGAGGAGCAGGTCGATCGCCAGCGACCAAACGCGCCCGATCGCCCAGAAAAAAATTCTACGGTAAAAGAACTAGATTCGTCACTGCAAGAATCTTTAGATTTTAAAGTAGCGATCGACCGCTCGGCGCTGGCGGTGAGGACAGACGCCCGAGGAATTATTAACTACGTCAGCGATCGAGTTTGCAGCATCTCTAACTATTCGCGTGCCGAACTGATCGGCTGCCACTTCCGCATCCTCCACTCGGAATACAAGTCTTGGGAATTCATCAAAAATCTGCGGTCAAGTGTTGCCAAAAATGAAGTTTGGCAAGGAGAAATTAAGCACCAAGCCAAGAATGGCCGCGATTATTGGGTGTACGCAGCAGTAGTTCCGCTGTTGGACTTGCAGGGAAAACCCTGTCAGTATTTGGCGATCGGATTCGACATCACCGATCGCAAAGCCGTTGAAGCAGCCCAAGCCGCAGCCAACCAGGCAAAAGACGAATTTCTGGCGATCGCGTCCCACGAACTGCGATCGCCCCTGAGCGCGATTTTGGGATGGGTGCAGCTAGCTCGATCGCGCAAGTTAAACGAAGCCACCACCAACCGCGCTTTGGAAATCATCGAGCGCAACGCCAAACTACAAAACCGGCAAATAGACAACCTCCTCGATCTCTCGCGGCTGCTGCGGGGGAAAGTCCAACTCAACGTCGGCCGGGTTCACCTCCCGTCTGTGATTGAATCGGCGATCGAGACCCTCCGCCCCGCCGCCGATGCCAAAAACATCCGCATTGAAACACATTTCTACCCCGGCGTCAGCTACATTTTCGCAGATGCAGAACGCTTGCAGCAAGTAGTCTGGAACCTCCTGGCCAACGCCATCAAATTCACCCCAGAATCGACACTAGACCCCGTTGCAGTGCGGATCGAGCCTACCCCGTCGGGTACCTTGATACGGTTCAGCGACAGCGGTTGCGGGATCGACCACAAATTTCTGCCCTACATCTTTGACTACTTCCGCCCCCAAGATAGCTTCCAGTCCAAGGAACAAAACCGGCTCGGCCTCGGGCTCTCAATTGTGCGACATTTGGTGGAACTGCACGGGGGAACTGTTTGGGCTGCAAGTCCCGGGCCCGGACAGGGGACGACGTTTGGGGTGCTGCTGCCGGTGGGGCACAGCAACAGTTCGAGCGATCGCGCTCCTGCGATCGCCCAAATCGAAAGCAGACCGGGCTCAGTTACCAAACCCCTAGCATCCAAGCAAGTGCTGGTGGTGGAAAGCAGCGCCGATATCCGGGAATTTCTCAAAACAGGTCTCGAAGCATTTGGAGCCAAGGTAACAGCCGTGGGTAGCGCCTGCGAAGCGATGGCCGAATTGGAACATTGGCGGCCCGACGTGTTGGTGAGCGATATGGCGATGCCTGAAACAGATGGCTGCGATTTGATCCGCCGCGTCCGAGCCATGGAAATGTCCGAGCACAGGGAGCTGCTGCCGGCGGTAGCGCTGACCGGAGGCGTTCGCGAGGAGGATTCGGCATCGGCCCTCTCTGCGGGGTTTCAGAGGCATTTTTCGAAGCCGGTAGAAGCCAATCAGTTGGTGAGCGCGATCGCCCAATTGGCCGGACTGACTGAATTCGGCTCCCCAGAGCTCGGCGCCGGAAATGTCGGGGCGATCGCACCCCCAACCCCGCTGTCGGACTCTCACAGTTTTGACGACAAAAATAATGGCGAAGCATCAACAACAGACAGCCGAGAATTACCGCTGTTGCTGGTAGTAGAAGACAACAATTTTCTGCTGGCTTACCTCCAAACTTTATTGACTCCGTACTATCGAGTCGCCGTGGCGATGGACGGGATTGAAGGTTTAGAAAAAGCCAAAAAATTGCAGCCAAATTTGATTGTGAGCGACCAAATCATGCCCAGACAAAATGGACTGGATTTGCTCAAGGAGATTCGGAACACACCGGAACTGAGTTCGACTCCGGTCATCTTTTTGACAGCGCGATCCGGCATGGAAGCTCGGATCGAAAGTTTGGATGCTGGTGCTGACGATTATATTTCCAAGCCTTTTGACGAGAGGGAACTGCTGGCGAGGGTAAAAAATTTACTCAGAACCCACGCAGCCGAACAGCAGTTGACAGTGCTCAACCGTCAGTTACAGCAGCAGAAACGCCAGTTAGAAACGGTGAATCGAGCTTTGCAGTATTTGGCAAGTTACGACAGTTTGACAGAAGTCAGAAACCGCCGCTTTTTTACTGAATATATGGATACGGAATGGCGGCGTTTGGCGAGGGAAGAAGCACCGCTGTCTTTGATTATGTGCGATATCGATTGTTTCAAACTTTACAACGATACTTACGGCCACCAAGCGGGAGATGAATGTTTGCGGCAAGTGGCGCAGGTTTTGCAGCGTTCGGTAAAGCGATCGGCTGATTTAGTTGCGCGTTATGGTGGAGAAGAATTTGCCATAGTTTTGCCGAATACGGATATCGAAGGTGCGACTTGCGTTGCTGAAATTATCAACCAGCAGGTGCGGGGTTTACGCATAGTTCACGCTAAGTCTGGTGTCAGCGAATACGTCACGCTGAGTTTGGGTGTGGCTTGCTGCATTCCGGCGCCGATGTCGCAGCCGGGGACGTTAATTGCGATCGCCGACGAGTCGCTTTATAAGGCAAAAAAGGCTGGGCGCGATCGGGTTTCCGTTGCCGCATTTGAAGCATAATAGTCCTTAGTCAGTAGTCAACAGTCATTAGTCGTTACTCCTTACTGATTAGTACAATTACAAATGCTGAAAGAGTCACTGAAAGAAACACAGTTGTTCGACCGACTTGACAAACAGGTAAAAGATGAAGGGGCTATTTGATTTACTGAAGTTCTCGATCGAAGATTTGGTGGAATAGTCTGGGGAGTTGCAGCGAGTCGGTTGGGCGATTCCTGCTCGGGATAGCTGCGCCGCGCGTACTTGCCACCAAAAGTGCGATGCCTGCGGCTGGCTACACGCACTTCATTTCAGCTAAGCCTGCTAAAAAGTAAGGATTAAACTGTGCAACTGATATTAAAAGCGGTATCCTAAAATAGTCGATAGCTGAGCAAATTGTGATGAATATATCTTTGACTTCATAACTCGAAAAGTTAATCCAAGAACAGGTAAAAAAAGGTAAATATTCCTCAGCAAGCGAGATGATAAGGGAAGCTTTAAGGTTGTTGTGGGAGCGCGATCGCATTAAGGAGAAGCGTCTTGCCCAGTTGAAGGAAAAAATCCGAGTAGGGATAGAAGAATTAGATCGCGGTGAAGGGATTGATGGGGAAGACGTATTTGATGAAATCGAGGCAGATATTTGTCGGATAGAGGCGCAAATGCAGCAAGCTGAGGGAGTAAAATAATGGCGTGGAATTATAGTAAAATTATAGTTAGTAGTGCGAGCGGCTAAAAAGGAAGGATTAAACCGTGCAACTAGAAGAATACTTCAACTTTCTAGCACCTGATGACATTCGCCTGAAAGATTCACGGATTGGAATTGAAACTATCCTGTACGAGTACATTTATCGTGCTCGCACCCCAGAGGAAATTGCCAATATTTACACTTCACTGAGTCTCGAACAAGTTTATGCCACCATTCTGTATTATCTTCACAACAAAGAATCTGTGAGCAACTACATCGCTGACTGGTTGGAATGGGGACGCAAAATGCGAGAGGAACAGCAGCGAAACCCGTCGCCTGCGGTGCGAAAACTGATGCAGTTAAAGGCAGAAAGAGAAGGTAAAAAGGCGAAAGACGCTCAAATATCTCATGGATGAAAATGTTAATCCCATTTATATTAACCAACTGCGGCGGGAATCAGATTTGATAATTCGGGCTGTGGGAGAACCGGATACTCCTCCCAAAGGTACATTAGATCCAGAAATCCTAATTTGGTGTGAAGTGCATAACTTTGTGCTCCTTACTAATAACCGCAAGTCAATGCCTGTACACTTGGCGGATCACATTGCTCAAGGTTGCCACATACCCGGTATTTTTATCTTCAACCCCGATATGGCTATTGGGGAGACACTTGATGAGTTGATTGTGATTGCTGGAGGTTCTTTTGATGGGGAATATCAAGACCAAATTATTCACTTGCCAATTCCTTGAATTAGCATTGAATAGCTGAATAGGCTCTTGCTTTAAGTAAAATCATCAGATGTTTTAGCTGCTCGTAAACATCTAATTCTGCTATTTCCATTGGAGTGAGTGTCGATTCGCGGTTTTTTTTTATCGAGCAAATTTTGCAGGCGTGTCTGAGCCTGTTGGGAAACCTTAAAACTAACAATGTCTTGGGGAGTTGGAGTTTCGATCAAAAAGTCCAGAACTTCTCGATAAACTGCGGGAATGTCGGCAGTATTAGTTTTGACTTCGGACTCGATAGTTGTTGGCTTTTTAGCGAGTTCTAGAAGTTGCCAAAGCAATTCTGGCAAGCGATTTTGCAGAGGTTCTAGACGTTGACCCAGTTCGTCGGGAATTTGAATGGTAATTGTTGCTATTTTTGTTGGTAATTAACGCTCTCATTTAATTTTAGCACTGTGGAAGTGCGTGTAGCCAGCCGTAGGTATCGCACTTTGTGAGCAAATAAGCGACGGGCGATTCCCTACGGGATAGCTGCGCTCGCGCGTACTTCCAGATTTGGGTAACATCAACTCTACCGCGCCGTTGGATTGCGGCAAAAATCTAATTAGTTGTGTTGTCGTTGAGGTCTAGATTTTGTTTTAAAATTTCTGAAGGTAGAGGTACAGTTATTTGCAGGAAAACATCAATTGTTATCTGATTATTCTCAAGCATTATATTACTTACATTAACTTTACTATTTTCACATAAACCGTTTTGAATAGGTAATTTAGCAGGTGACTTAGTTTTATATCCAGCTTCCTCAAGCCATTCAGCAATATTTCTCCAGTTACCTATCTTTTCATTACATTTGCCGATCAGACCTTTAACATACTTATAGATACTGGCGCAGAGGTCACTTTCAACGCCTTTAGCATCCTTTCCCAGCTTTTCGGCCATTTCACCGGGACTGTAGCCACAAAGTAACCCCCGCAAGTGTAGCTTCTCAACGGGGGTGAGTCGTTTTCCCTTAGCCGAGGCCAAGTCTGTGTAGAGGGTTTCCAAGTCCCACTGGTGGGCTGCTTGGGTGAACTGCTCGTTTGTGGGTGCCATAGATTGAGGGGTAGAAAATTCCTGATGGAATCCTAACATAATTCCTGACGTGAGTTGTAAAATATAACGTAGAGGTAGCTTATTATAAGTGAAAGGTGAAAGGCAAAGGGTGATGTTTGCGAGTCAAAAGGTTTGTGAGATTGCTTTTTGGCTGTCACTGACTAGAGTTAGCGATCGGGCAGGAGACACAGGCTGAAATCTGATGTACTTCTGGCTTTGGTTGTAGTCTCTGGGGCGGTAACGAAATTTTTTAATTTATTTTCTGGGTTTTGCATAATTTTGTGGATGTGGCCCTGATAGATAAGTAAGAGGGTGCAATGCGCCTTCTGGGGATTGAGCTCATGTTTGTGAGTGCGATCGGCGAAAGCTTTGCTATGCAGGACTTTTGCCTAGTAGCTGGTAGTTGTAGACAATAAACATAGTAAGAAGGAAACAGTATATGGGATGGAGTGATTGGTATGAATGCAGTTTTGACAGCAATGACGAGATAGATCTGAGAGCAGTAGAGACGTATGCACCTAACCAGCCTGGAATTTATGCGATCGCCATGAAAGATGCTGATACCCATGACTATGTTGTTCAATACATTGGAATGTCTACAACAAGTATCTGGACAAGGCTTAAAAAGCATTTTACAGGAAGGGGAAATAAATACATCGAACACAGGCTGAAACAAAAGAAAAGTGGTGACAGAAGAATGGAGAGAGTAAATGCTCTTTATTTTATGTATTTAGAAACGTCAAAAGAGCAGGCTAGAGGTATGGAATCTCTTTTTGTCCGCGGTACTGTACCGATTGGAAACGCTCAGCAAAAGCTAAGCCAGTCATCGCTGCCACGAGATTTGCGAGATACCGAGGTTGAAGTTGAGCTAGATGACGATTAGGATTTGCGATTAATTACAAGTTTTTAACCAGTTCTTAAGGAGACACAAATGCCATTAGATATTGAATTCGCCAAAAACCCTGAGCCACGCTGTCCGGTTGTACTACTACTAGATACATCTGGCTCCATGTCAGGCGATAGAATAGATGAACTAAATGCAGGATTAGCTGTCTTCAAGCAGGAAGTGCAGAGAGACACAACAGCATCGCTGCGTGTGGAAGTCGCTATCATAACCTTTGATAGTTATGTGAATCTTATCCAAGATTTTGTCACAATCGATAACTTTTATCCTCCACAATTGACCACTACTGGAATGACTGCGATGGGTCAAGGTATTGAATTAGCACTTAACGAAGTAGAAAATAGAAAAGCTATCTATAAAAGTAATGGCATTCAGTATTATCAACCTTGGGTATTTTTAATTACTGATGGGGGGCCAAGTGACAGTTGGCAAAGTGCCGCACAGCGCGTGAGCCAAGCGACTGCAAATGGCAAGATCAGTTTCTATGCAGTTGGGGTTCAGGGAGCAGATATGAACATCCTAGGACAAATTGATCCCGAACCATTAATGCTTCAAGGACTGCAATTTCAGGAGATGTTTCGCTGGCTATCCGACTCAATGAAGAGAGTATCAAGCAGTAAAGTAGGTGGTGGGCAAACAGCTCTTCCTCCTATTAGTAAATGGGCTCAAACAAATACCTAAATCTATGTGAGGCTAAATTATGCAGTGGCAAGTTGTTGGTTGTAGTGCTATAGGAACTAAACACATAGTAGGAGAAACTCTGTGTCAAGATGCTGTGTGCTATGAAATGATTAGCGGTCAAGTTATCATTGGTGCTGTGTCAGATGGCATGGGTAGTGCTAAGCGATCGGATGTTGGTTCTCAACTGGCAGTGAAGACAGCACTCTCTCAAATTAAGAATATGAGGTGTTGGGAGCATAAACCAAAAAATGATGAAGGAGCGCGGGAGATTTTTCGGAGCGTCTTGGGAAAAGTTCAAGCCGCGCTCAAAAAGGAAGCAGAAAATGGAGGTTATTCAGTAGAAGACTTAAATTGTACTTTACTGGCTTTTGTCGCTACGCCCGAATGGTTAGCAGCGATGCAAGTTGGCGATGGATTGATTGTGGTACGTCCAAAAGGTCAAGATTACCAGCTTCTTTTCATGCCAGATAAAGGCGAGTATCCCAATGAAACCACCCCTGTTACTTCTTCCCATGCCCTTGAAGAGATGGAAGTTTGTGTTAATTCAGTTTCTTACGAATTTATCTGTGCAGCAACCGATGGTATAGAAAATATATCCCTGGTAAAACCTGAAAATTGGAGACCTTTTGAGGGATTTTTTAAACCTTTGGAAGAACAAATAATGCTGTCAACAAAAAGCATAGCTCACAAGACAAAAGAAATCGAGGATTTCTTGAAGTCAGAACAAATAAATCAAAAAACAGATGATGACAAGACATTACTATTATGTGCATACAGTGACTTTACTAATGTTCAAAATCAAAACACTGTATCTCAGAATAACTTCCAATATCAAACAGCCAATACACGACAATCTACAATAACGGGAACGGTGCAACCATCTACAAATGACACAGTTAGCCAAAAACAAAAAAGACGTGAAGATATAGATTCTGAAATAGCAGCTATTACAGAGCGTATATATCGTATATTTGAAAATGGTGTACCTTATGGTATTACTCCAGAAATCAAGATAGATCGGTCGTACTTAGTATGCACTATTATCTCCGAGCGCAGTTTGAACGATAAGGATATGTTATCTCATGTCGTTCATAAAGCAGTTATCGATAGTAAAATATTAAGCCTCATACAAATCAAAAAAATCAAAGTATGTAACTTAATAAAAAATAGTCAAACACTTGGTTGGGTCGAAGAGTTTAATGTACCTAATAGGTTCTTAGAGATAGCTACAGTTATAATTATTGCAGCAGGTCTAACATTTTTGTTCGGATTAATGAAAACATTACTGCCTGAAATTTTAGGCATAATTATTTTCTTTATATTTAGTCTAATCGTTATTTCCTGTATTTGGTTTTTTAGAGTCAGAACAAACTAAACTACTATGACACGCTTAAAATGTTCAGAGACGGGTGAGTTGATTAACTTAGGTAAAGAGATTAGTAAAAGTGGCGAGGGGAGAATCTATCAAACAAGTAAGGCAGGCTTTTTAGCAAAAATCTACCATAGCATCACCCAAGATAAAATCGACAAGTTACAGGTGATGGTGAAAAACCCGCCTGTCGATCCTACGCGATCGCAAGGTCACGTTTCAATCGCGTGGCCAAAGTGCCTACTACAAGATAGCTATGGCAAAAGCTTAGGTTTTTTGATGCCAGCAATTGGCAATGGACAGACGCTAATCAATGTATATAATCCAGCTCGTCGCGAAAAAAATGCAGCCGGCTTCAACTGGTCTTACCTGCATACAACAGCGAAGAATATTGCCTCAATAGTTAAAGCAATTCACAAGAATAGCTATGTGGTAGGCGATCTAAAGCCTGATAATCTGTTAGTGACTCCTAATGCGTTTGTTTCTATTATTGACACAGATTCATTTCAAATATTCGATAGACGAACACGCAAAATTTATCGCTGTCCTGTAGCATCTCAAGAATTTACACCTAGAGAGATGTTTGGTAAAGACTTACAAAAAGTAGATAGGTCAGAATTTCAAGATAGCTTCGCACTAGGTGTAATCATTTGGCAGTTACTGTTTGGCTATCATCCTTTTTCGGGAGAATGGTTAGGAAGTGGCAACCAACCCAATATCGATCAACTAATTGAGGAGGGATGGTGGATGTATGGTTCAAGCTCTAAACTGCGTCCTGGTAATCTTTCGATGCCTCTAAATATAATACATCCTGAACTTCAGCAATTATTTCGTAAATGCTTTAATGACGGTCATAATAAACCTAATACTCGACCTAGTGCAGGCGATTGGGAAACAGCCTTGCAAGTGGCAATTTCAGAATTAACTCAATGTTCAGTTGAGTCTGAGCATCACTATGCGAAAAGTTATGGTAAGTGTTATTGGTGCGAAAGAAAGCGCAAACTTAGTTATGATATGTTTGCAATTCCTCCCGGTATGCCAAAACCTACAGTGTCATCGGTAACAAATAAAAATCCAATAAAGCAGCAACAAGTCCAGCATCTAAAGCAACAGGTGCAGCCTATAAAACCAGTTGCAACTCCTGTCAACTCGTCACCAATAAAACCTCCCCAAAGCCAAAATAAAATAAAAACTTTAATAGGTGCAGGAGCAATTGTGTTAATCTCAAGTGCTATTGCTTTACCTTCATTTTTGAATCAGGCAAACAAAGCCAAACAATCTGAAGCTAAACAATATGTAGGCTCAATGAATCTAGCGCAACGAGCTTTTTTTGCAGAAAAGACTGCATTTGCCAGTAACATTTCTGATTTAGGTATTGGAATAAAATCCGAAACAGACAATTATAAATATCAAATTCCTCAAAAGTCTAATAATTTAGTAGTTGTATCTGTTGCTGAACCCAAAAAATCTGGTCTCAAAGGTTATGTTGGTATTGTTGCAATTGAAAACAATAGCAGTTCAACACTTTTTTGCGAACAATCTCAAGCTTCTACTTCTTTCCCCGATTTATCAACAATTGTTAATCAAAAATCTCCCGGCAATAATGTTGTTCAATGTCCAGCGGGTTATCAGGCTCAAGACGGTTATCCTCAGTCTATAAATTTAGGTTCGTCACCTAACTTAAGCCCTAAAGAAGAAGTACGATCGCAAACTACTTCATCTGCACCCTCAAATTCAACTGAACAAGTAAACTTTGATAAAGGTAGTACACAAAAAACAATTAGTAACAGTGTAGTAACAAATCAAATAAAGCGCTACGTATTAAACTGCGGTAGCGGACAGCCCATGACTGTGCAAATCAAGCAGGGAGATGTTAATGTGGCAATTATTTCTCCTAACGGTCAAGCAATTGGTAATGCTGTAAAAGCCGGAACCCAATGGAAAGGTCAACTGCCAAGTGATGGAGATTATATTATTGAAGTTTCTGCGCCGAATCAGTCAGACTACACAATTAATATTGAAGTCTTACCTTCCAAAAATACTTCGGTGAGTTCGACACCTGCAACAAATACTCCGGTGAGTTCGACACCTGAGCAAACTCTCAAGAATTTTTATGAACTGACAGTCAAAGATAATAAGGCAGCCGGGAAAAAATTTACAACTGATAATTTCAGGAATAAAGACCGTTCAACAAGTTCAGACGATCAAAAAACATTTGTCAGCAACTTTAATTCTATCGAAGTTACTCGCATGGAGCCTATCGATAAATCGCCGACTAAACCAAAAATTACAGTTTGGTTGCGTTATTCTCCTAAAAATGGCAGGCCACAAATATGTGGCTACAGAGATTTTACTTTTGTACTCAATAATAATAGTTATTTAATAGATAACGATGGTGAAGAAATTCCAATATCCTGCCCTTAAAAAATAGTTCATATTTTATGTATTCATGGAAGCGATCGCCCTTCATGTCCAAAAGGGCGATCGCCCTTAATTACTCACCCATTTCTAACTTTCCCAAAACAATTAAACTTTCTAAATCTTCCACAGCATCAGGAAGGAAATCTTGTACTGCCCTTCTTACCAACCGCAAAGCAGTTTCATCAGCCCCTCCCAACATCCGCGTTAAATCGCCTATATCTATACCGCGACTAGCTTTTAGTTTCATCAAAACCAAATAAGGCAATCCGATAATTGGCAACCCATCCGGGGCCTTATTTGGATTTCTAATTGCCTCTCGTACCCAAGAATCCCTTGATTCAATTACATCCAAATAAGTACCATCAGGCAATTCCCAAGTGCTGCCCCCAATGCTAAGTTCTCCCGTTCTCCTGCTACCAGCTTGCTCTAATTCTCGATAAAGATTAGCAGCATCCTGAGTTAATACTAAGATATCCACATCATCGGTCATTCGTTCAGGCATATAGAGGCGCGTAGCAATCCCTCCTACTACGACAAACAGAGTCTTTTGAATAATCGTTTTAATGTTTGTCACGGGATGATTCCAGGTTCTTTTTTTCAGAAACTCTCGACTGCTGCCGCTACCGGGACGACATCTACGCAGTGCAATTTCAATGTAAAGTTTTCGCCTTTGTTCGAGAAGCTTTAGATTTAGCATGATTATACCAATCTTTAGTCCGCGCAGGCGGACTTTGTTTTTGTAGCCGCGGTTTCAACCGCCGGGTGACTTGTGCAAGGACGATCGCCCCCGCGATCGCCCCTACAGACAAACTACGAATCGCGATCGAGCTTCAGCACAGCCATAAAAGCCTCCTGCGGCACATCCACAGTACCCACAGACTTCATCCGCTTCTTACCCTTCGCCTGCTTTTGCAGCAACTTCTTCTTCCGCGAAATATCACCACCGTAACACTTCGCCAACACATCCTTCCGCAAAGCCGGAATATGTTCCGAAGCAATCACCTTAGCACCAATAGTCGCTTGAATCGGCACCTTAAACTGGTGGCGCGGAATCAACTCCTTGAGTTTTTCCGTCAAGCCGCGGCCCACATTATAAGCCTTATCCCGGTGTACGATCATCGCCAAAGCATCCACCGCCTCGCCATTAATTAAAATGTCCAATTTCACCAGCGGATTTTCGCGGTAGCCAATCAGGTGATACTCCATACTCGCATAACCGCGCGATCGCGATTTCATCTGATCGAAAAAGTCCGTCACCACCTCAGCCAAAGGCAACTCATAAACCAGTGTAGTCCGCCCTTGACTCAGATACTTCATATCCACAAAAATGCCCCGCCGATTTTGAGATAATTCCATCAGCGCGCCCACATAAGTTTCCGGCGACAGCATTTCTACCCGCACATAAGGTTCCTCAATTTTCTCGCGATACTGAGGATCTGGCAAGTGACTCGGATTGTCAATTGTTAACACTTCTCCCTTAATTGTGGTGACTTGATAAACCACAGAAGGAGCCGTAACAATCAAATCCAAATTGTATTCTCTCTCCAGTCTTTCCTGCACAATTTCCATGTGCAGCAAACCCAAGAAACCGCAGCGAAAACCAAATCCCATCGCGCTCGAAGTTTCCGGTTCGTAGGAAAGCGCCGCATCGTTGAGTTCGAGTTTTTCTAGAGCTTCCCGCAAGTCGGGAAATTGGTCGGCATCGATCGGGAATAAGCCACAAAAAACCATCGGATTTGCTTCTGTATAACCCGGCCAAGGCTCCGATGCAGGCTTTTTGACCAAAGTAATCGTATCCCCGACGCGAGCATCAGCTACTGCCTTAATTGCCGCGCCCAGATAACCCACTTCCCCCGCGTGGAGTTCGTCTACTTGCACTTGCGTCGGTGACAGGATGCCCAATTCATCGATGACATATTCCTTCCCCGAAACCATCAACAACACCCGATCGCCCTTTTTGACACTTCCGTCCATCACCCGGAAATACACAATTACCCCGCGGTAAGCATCATAATAACTATCAAAAATTAGCGCCCTGAGCGGTTTATCAACAGTATCCTGTGGCGGCGGCACCAATTCCACGATCGCCTCCAAAATCTCATCAATACCAATTCCTTCCTTAGCAGAAGCCTCAATCGCCCCGCTACAGTCCAGACCGATAATTTCTTCAATTTCCCCTTTTACCCGTTCCGGTTCCGCCCCCGGCAGGTCAATTTTATTTAAAACCGGAATAATTTCTAAATTATTTCCCAACGCAAGGTAGACATTTGCCAAGGTTTGTGCTTCTACGCCTTGAGAAGCGTCTACCACCAGCAGCGCCCCTTCGCAAGCAGCGAGCGATCGCGAAACCTCGTAGGAGAAGTCAACGTGTCCGGGAGTGTCGATCAGATTCAGCACGTACTCCTGACCGTCCTTGGCAGTGTAATTCATCCGAGCCGCTTGCAGCTTGATCGTAATGCCACGTTCGCGTTCGATATCCATATTGTCTAAAAACTGCTCCTTCATCTCCCGTGCCTGCACAGTCCCAGTTTGCTGCAACAGCCGATCGGCCAAGGTTGATTTTCCGTGGTCGATGTGAGCAATAATCGAAAAATTACGAATGCGAGATACAGGAACGTTAGTCATAAAACCTATGGGCCAAAGATTGACTTTTGTTGTATTATAAAACTTCATTCAATCTACAGTCATTTATAGTCATTTAGAGACTTAAATAGAATTTAATTTTTTATCGGCAGTGGGTTGACACATCCATTGTATTTATGCTATGTTCTATTGTCTAGCGTGGATTTTACCTGCACAAGCTAGTCAAGTAGGCGCTGGCAAAATTATCTTTCCCTCACTACAGTTCAGTCAGGTTGCTCCCAGGTGGCTCTACAAAGGGCGATCGCCAACTTAAAAATATTGGTTAGAAATTGCTGGCGCTTGACAAGCAGCAGATAATTTGGTCAAATGACGGAAGCGGGACGGTAAGGGTGTAAAAACTATAGGTTTTCATCCGCTGTGCATCTCTACTAGGGGCAAGGTCTCACTTCCTTCAAAACAAAAAGGCGTAAATTCCTAGAAGGAATTGAAACTTAAGAATTAAAACTAGGATTTTTTAACTATGAGCGAGTCAAGTATACCCTCCCACAGTTCGTCAGAAAAAGTGGAACTATCTATCCATATAGATTCTGAACTGCTAGACCAAATTAAGCACTTGACAAATGACCCCAGCAAAGTCATTGAAACAGCAATCAAGCAGTGGCTCCGAGGCGAGCGGCGCGAAGACGATCAGGCTATGAGTTTGCGCCGCAACCCCCCAGTCCCGCCCCGGGGCGAGTGGAACGACTGAGGCGAGATCGCCCGACGCTCCGGCGCGCGCGCCGGAGCTGGCTGTGAAATGTCGATCGCCCCAGTTCCGGCTTGGGTCTCCTGCAGATGGGGCGGCGAAAGCTACTGGTTGTTAGGAGAGCCATCAGCTAAGTCTCAACCTCGGAACTCTTCCAGGTGACGGCAAAAATGCACGAGCCAGTCCCCGACGCGAGTTCCAGCCTCAAATTTTGGCCCACTTTTCAAACTCGATCGTTAATCTGTACAGACTACTCATTCCTAAATCATAATTTAGATTTGTTAATTACCCAAAACGGCCCAGAACAAATAATTTTGAGTTTTGAGTGGAGTTGTGAATTAAATAATTAATATTTTTTGAGTTCATTAATAACTCAAAATACAATGGTACCAGCCTAAAATAGTTGTGAATGGTGAGTTTGGTTCAGTAAATTAGAGGCTTTTCGTTGGCAGGGCAATAATATTTTTCGGAGTGCAGTATGAGCGGGAAGCTCGCTGACAGCGTATAGTTCCCTAGTTACTGGATTTGATATGATTAATTAAAGCTCCCATAACTTTTTAGTAGATTAATAACTCACAACTTAACAGTCGAAGCCCAAAACAATTTTGAGTATTGAGTTTTGAATTAAAAACTAAATACTCAAAAATCGGAACTACTTTCATCCCCAACTCTGATGGACTCTAACACAGATTTCCGGCGATCGAGCCTCGCCTCTACAGCATTTTTTCAAGAGTTAGGGGCAGAATTAGTATTTACCCAAGACGCAAGGGGTCGATATCTATCTTTTTACTGGGAAAAAGCCGATCAGTACAACCTCACAGCAGCAGAAATTGTCGATCGCCCCCTCAGCGAAACCCTGCAACCCATCGCCCCTGTACCTTATCTCGATCGCCTGCGCAGGGTGCTAGAAACCCTCGTCCCGCAAAGGTTCAGCTATCCATTTTGCCACGCCGGACAATATTTTATGTTCGATTTGACAGTCACTCCGGCGATCGACTCCAACGGCAAAGCTGCAAAAGTCTTAGTTATGGGAAGGCTGCTGTCTGACAAACCCACAGAATTGCCGCCAGATTCCCCAGAATTCATGCCCGATCCAGCTTTGCCATCCCCCTCCGACGCCCGCCAACAAATCCTGCTTCCAGCGAGCCCGATCGGTAGAGCGCTCCCTCCCTACTCGGAAATAGATCGCAACATCATCTCCCAAATCGCTCACAACCTGCACAGAACCCTCGATTTAGAGACAATTTGGCAGCAAACAGCTAACAGTTTGGGTCAAGTCTTGAACGCGAGCCGCTGCATCATCTGTTCCTCCAAAAAATCCAGCGAAAATCTCGAATCCTCCCCCTTCCTAGCCTCAGAAAATCAGCAAAATTATCCAGCCCCAGAAGCCGAATTACAAAAGTCAATTGCCAGCTATCGCTCGCCCCCACTTTCTGCAGATCAAATCGAAAGCCTCCAATCGAAAACTTTTAAAGTAGTAGCTGAGTACCGCCAAGAACCTTACTCTTCGATGCTGGGACTAGAAATGCGCGCAGCCGAACAGCCGGGGTGGATTCAAACTTTAGCCACCCTAAAACCTGTAGCACTCAATTACGCCTCCCCCGTCGCCGATCCCTTCGATCGCCATTCAGTGCTCGTAGCAGCCACATCCTATGAAGAACAACCCAATGCACTGATTGGTTTGCACCGCTGTGGCACTTCCCCTCCATGGAGTCCAGTCGAACTCGAATTCGCCCGCGAGTTAGTCGCTCAAGTCGGCAGCGCGATCGCCCACGCTACACTTTACCAAGAATTAGAACAGGCCCGCGCCGAAGCCGTCGCTCTGTCCCAACTTAAAAGTCAATTTCTTGCCAATACTTCCCACGAACTCCGCACCCCCCTCAACGGCATCCTCGGCTTCCTGAAACTGCTTATGGACGGCATGGCAGACGATCCCGAAGAAGCCCACCAATTTATCGAAGAAGCTTATCGATCGGCAATACACTTGTTCAATGTAATTAACGATATTTTGGATATCGCTAAAATCGAAGCTGGCAAAATGCAGTTAGATCTCGCTCCCGTCAAACTCGGCGAACTGTTGCAGCAAGTTGAGAATTTTACCCAGGTTCAAGCACAGCAAAAGCGATTGCAATTTCAGATCCAAAAACCCGCAGCCGAGGACGAAATTATTCTGTACGGCAACTACCAACGCTTGCTTCAGGTAATGTTGAACCTGATTGGCAATGCGATTAAATTTACCCGGGAAGGAGGAATTCGCATCAGTGCCGAAGTTATCAAGAAAAAGGTGACGGTTTACAGCCAGCAATTCCCCGGAATGGTGAAAATCCGAGTCGCCGATACTGGCATTGGGGTTTCTCTCGACAAGCAAGATAAATTATTTGAGTCATTTTTTCAGGTGGACGGCGCTCGTACCAGGCAGTATGGCGGCACCGGTTTGGGATTAGCTATTTCTCAAAAACTCATAGAAGCAATGGGGGGTACAGTAAATTTTTACAGTATGGGAGAAGGACTCGGCTCGACTGTTACTTTTACTGTTCCGCTTTATCAAGAACCGCTCTTTAAAAATTAATCATTGGTAATCGGGACGTTGAAGCAAGAAGCAAGTTCGGCAACGAGCAATGTACGGGATTTAACGGATTTCATTCAGTTGACAGTTGACCGCTCGACAGTTGACAGCACTTGACAATCATAAGTCCCAGGATTGAAGCAATGAATAGTCTTTTTTTAATTTCTCCCAATCAGGGTTCCGGCTTTAAACCAATTCTTTCTGGTAATGGATAGGAGGAAGAAGCAAGAAGCAAGAGGGAATTAGGAAGAAGCAAGAAGGATGTACATTCCTGGACGCAGAAACTACAGCGGATTCCAGGTTTATGCAGTACAGTAGCAGCAGTTTGTAAACCAGTTTTTAAAGTGCTTAATATTAACTAAATCAAGCGCAGTAGCTAGTAAAACGTCAACCATCTTGGTAGTAGTGGGCGAAAACTTACGTAA
>JANYGO010000045.1 GCA_025362325.1 Cyanobacteriota bacterium
TTGTTTGCGTTCTGTGATATCCCGACAGACAATCACTCCGCCTGTAATTTCGCTGCTAGTATCAACTACCGGATAACCGCTGATACTGACCCAGCGATTTTCGGCATCTTCGCGGCGGACAAATACTTCTACATCATTGACATATTCGCCTTTGATTGCTCTGGCTAGAGGTAGTTCGGCATCGGGAAATAGGGTTTTTTTGTCTGGCAAAAATAGCCCGTAGGTGCTCGACCATTCCTCCCAGGATTTTTCATTCGTTAGCTGACCGAATATCCCCACGGCGGCTCGGTTAAACAGCACAAACTCCCCTTGTTGGTTGGCAAGAATTAAACCATCACCAATGCTGTCAATAATTACTTGCAGTAACTTTGTTTGTTCTTGCCGCTCGACTTCTGCTCGTTTGCGATTTGTGATGTCGCTGGAGATGCCAATCAAGCCGATTACTTCTCCCGCTTCGTTGCGGTAGGGAGCTTTCATTGACACAAATGTCCGAATGCCATCGGGAGATTCTTCGACGATTTTTGTTTGACCGGATTCCATAACCTGCAGATCGTTTTCCGTGACTGTGGCTCCAAGTTCTGCTATTGGGTATAAATCGCGATCGCGCCGGCCAATTACTTCATCAGCCGTTTTTCCCAGTACGTCCAGCGTGGCTGGATTGGCATAAATAATCCGTCCTTCTCGATCTTTGACAAAAATTGGTGTGGGCGCTGACTCGTTAATCACGTTCAAAATTGCATTCTTTTGTCGCAGTTCTTCTTCTGTGCGTTTGCGATCGCTAATATCGCTCCAATAAGCCGTAAGTCCATCGGCTGCTGGATAGGCGCTCACTTCTATATACATTTGAAGTGAAGGGGAAAATTCTTCAAACTTCACAGGAACTTGTTCGGAAACAACTCGATGAAATTGTTGATATACTCTCGAATTCGATTCTCCCTCGGCGGGGAACAGTTCCCAGATCGATCGACCTAGCAACTTGTTTCTCGATCGTCCAAGCAGTTTTTCAGCAGTAGCATTAACGTAGGTATAGCGCCACTGCGAATCGATCGCGATAAAGGCATCGGTAATACTTTCTAAAATATTGCTAACTTGCTGGGAAGCAGTTTGCAGCGCCAGTTCAGCGTTTTTGCGATCGGTGATTACTTCGCAAAAAATCATGATCCCGCCAATCTCACCGCTGTTGGTTCGCCAAGGGTGAATTTCCCAGCGCACCCAGTTGATCGAACCGTCAGCGCTCTTAAACGGTTCTTCTGGGCAGATTTCGACTGCTCCCGCCAGACAGCGCTGGTGGATTTGTTTCCAGCGATCGGGCAAATCTGGCAAGATATCGTAATGCGATCGGCCGACAATATTTTGAGCGCCGAGCCCGTAATTAGCCAGCCAGCGATCGCTCACCAGCATATACTGCATCTGGCGGTCAAACATCGCCACTCCCACAGGCGAATGTTTGACAAACAGCCGCAACTTGCTGTAGTGTTCGCGCAGAAGATTCTCCGCCTGTTTGCGATCGGTGATTTCTTTGAAAAGCAAGGCGACTTTTCGGCTGTGCGGCTCAGGAGTGCGGAAGGCCGAAACCTCAAAGTGGCGGTTCATGACTTCCGAGCCGTGCTCAAAGCGCACTGGTTCCCCTGTCAGCGCGACTTTGCCGTAAATCTCAAACCAATAATCTTCGAGCCCTGGAATGAGCTCTCGCGCCGTTTTTCCCGCCGCTTCTACGAGTCCGGTTTGTCTCTCGAAGGCCGGATTGACTTCCAAAAAGCGGTAATTGATCGGCTTTTCGTTTTCGTCAAACAGGATTTCGATGATGCAAAAACCTTCGTCTAGGGACTCAAACAAAGTGCGGTAGCGTTCTTCGGAACGGCGCAAAGCTTCTTCTGCTTGTTTGCGATCGCTAATATCCACAAACGCCGCCACACAGCCGCGAACTGCGCCCTGTGAGTCAAATAACGGAACTGCATTCACCAACCAATCTAATGCCATTCCGTCCGATCGCACAATTTGAATTTCCACATCCCGCACTTCGGCGCCCGAAGCCGCAGCCCGCTGCATTGGGAGTTTTTCTAGGGGGATTTCCTGTCCGTCGATCAGTTGTCTGAAGGGCAGCAGTTCTGCTTGCTCTCCGCTTGCAGAAATATTGGCATACGGCGGCACTGCAAGCATCCACTGAGCGCGCGGGTTGGCGCGAATTACTTGACAATTGGCGTCGTCTGCGATCGCCATCCCGACAGGTACAGCATTAAATATTGATTGCAGTTCGTTAACTCGGCGCTCTAGTTCCTGATTGAGCCGTTGAATTTCTTTTTGGGAAGCTTTGCGATGGGTAATTTCGTGTACTGTCACATTCACGCCCACCACGCGATCCTCCTCGGATGTCAGTGGATAGACACTCAACAGCCAAGTGCGATCGACTCCCGGCTGTGCTGAATTTGTCCCCCCTATTTCAAGCTGTTCGAGGGGAACTTTAGTTGCGATAACTTGTCGGTAAAGCGGCTCTAAATCATCGGCTTGTTCTGGTAAGATTTCGCGCAATGTTTTGCCGATGTGGGCGGCGGCGGTCACTCCGTTAATTTCTGCGAGGCGATCGTTGATGCGGACAAACCGCAACTCGGTATCGACAAAGCAAAGCCCGATCGGAGCGCTAGCATAAATCGCCTCGATTTCTGCAAGTTGTTGCCGCGCCGTTTGGGCTTGTTTAATAAAAGCAGCCCGAGCCGCTTTCTGTTCGGTGACATCTTGAAAATAAACGGCAATTCCCGAGGCGATGGGATAAGCTCGTACTGCATACCAAGCATTGAGCGGCTCATAAAAAGATTCAAAACTAACTGTAATTCGATCAGCAGCGCAGCGCCGGTATTCCTGCTCGAACAAACTGCCCACAGATTCGGGAAACTCTTCCCAAACGCTGTTACCAATCACCTCTTGTGGGAGTCGATTCAGCCACCGCGCCGCTTGAGAATTGAGGTAAGTAAATCGCCAGTCTCGATCCAAAGCAAAGAACCCGTCGGAAATACTTTCGAGGGTGTCTGACAGTTGTGGTGCAAGGGTGTCAGATACTTCTTCCGGCTGAGGTTGAGCAATTTCGGTGAAGGTTGTAACTACTGCGTAGGGAGTCGATCGATCTCCCTGAAATAAAGGTTGAGAATTGAGATTCAACCAAATCAATTCTCCCTGCGGTTGATAAAAGCCCATGATCGTATTTGAGGATGGCTGCCCAGTTTGTAGCGCCACCATCGCCGGATGCGTCTCCCCGGGAAAATCCGAGCCATCTGCGCGCAAAGTTTGCCACGGACTGTTTATTGAACTGTTACCCTGCATTTGTTCTGCTGTCATCCCCAACAGCTCTTGGGCGCGAGAATTGCAGGCCTGAATGCTGCCGTCTGCCAATTGCAGAACCATCCCTAAATCTGTTGGCAATACTGCGTTTGGGGCGATCGCTTTGTGATAATTTGTAGAAACACAAAGCTCGATTTTCGATTGGGATGGAGTGTTGCCTGGGTTTTGCATCGGTTTCTAACAACGGTCGTTTTAATTGTGGTCTAGGCGATCGCGCTCATCAATAATTATAAGGAGATCTTGACAGTTGACCCCTCGACAGTTGACAGTTGACAGTTGAGGGCGACCTCTACCTGGAAGTCCGAGGATTCGAGTAATGAATAGTCTTGTTTTAATTTCTCACCTTTAAGGGTGGAGGCTTTAAACCAATTCTTTCTGGTAAGTCAGGAGAACTTATGATGTCAGCCCGGCGACAATTCATACTTCAGGAGGATGTCGATTCTCCTACAGCAATGTCATTATCTGGAATTTTTATTTTATACCATAGTCCGACTTCTTGACCAGTTGCCAGATGCAGCAAATTCGTCTGGGCGGTTAATTGGCGATCGGTTTTTATCCCCATCTATGACCCTCTACTTGCCACCGTACTAGCATTTTTGTTAGGTTTGAGCCTGCGCCTTTGACTTTTATTACTTTCACAATATTAATTCAATGCACCTATTCATGGCCGGCGATCGCAACTACATTCTGGGATTGGCAGCACTGCTCAAATCTATAGACCTCAATGTTACCAAATCTGGGGAACACCAGGTAAAAATTAGCATTGTCTGTAGCGGGATAGATGCACAGCAAAAGGAACGGTTACAGAATTGCTGCAAATACGAGATTGACTGGCAAGAATTTCAATCTAATTATGACAAACTTCTGTCACTGTTTGGTTCTAAACTTAGTTACGTGAGATTGGAGCCGGGAAAATATACCCAAGCAACAGAAAGGCTGATTTGGCTCGATATGGACACGATTGTCCTGGGAAGCTTAGAGCCGCTGTGGAATTTAGATTTGGAAACAATGCCGATCGCCGTCGCAGCTAATGTCTGGGGAAATCCCAACAATTCTCAAGATCCAAACCCTTACTTCAATGCTGGCGTTTTAGTTTACAACATGAAGCTGTGGGAGCAAGAGCAACTTTCCGAAAAGCTGCTCCAAAATGCTCATGCAAATCTTTGGGGCGATCACGATCAGGGTGCATTAAATTCAGTTTTAGCCGGAAGGTGGAAGCAATTAGAGCGAATGTGGAACAACGACAATACAGAAGATATGTCAACTAAAGTGATGCACTTTATGTCGAAACCGAAACCGTGGGAAAGCTCTACTCCCAATCAATTATGGCTGGATATGTTGTCTCTGACACCGTTTAAGGACGAACTGCCAAAAATTCAAAATAACTTTAATTGGCTGTCGAGCTTTCAGCAAAAATACAGAAGGTTAGAGCCGTGGTTGAGGGAGCCGACAATCAAGTTTAAGAGTTACCTGAAGAAGCAAAAACGTTAAGGTCAAAACTGGTCTTTCATGCCGCGCAATCGAGCGAAGGTTTGGACTGGATCGCTGGTGTTGGCGGCTGATTGGAGGTTGGGAAAATCCCAGCGCAAAAATGGGTTTGTCTTTTTCTCGATGCCGATGGATGATGGTATTGTGGGTTGCTGGAGGCTGCGCGCTTCTTTAACTTCGCCCCAGCGCCGCTGCAAATCGAGATTGTCGCCGTCTACGCTGATCGCAAATTCCAGGTTTTTCTGCGTGTATTCGTGGGCGCACCAAACTCTGGTATTATCCGGCAGGTTCCGCAGTTGTTCGAGAGAAGCTACCATTTGTGCGGGAGTGCCTTCAAACAGTCTGCCACAGCCTCCAGCAAATAAAGTGTCGCCGCAGAACAATTCGCCGGTTTCCCCTGGGTTGCTGGGCGGGAAATAGTAGGCTATGTGAGCTTTTGTGTGGCCTGGTACGAAGAAAATTTCGGCGGTTCTACCAGCAAAGTCAACACGATCGCCCGCGTGCAAAAACACTTGCTGTCCGGGAATTCTGCCTCGGTCTTCGGCGCCGCCGTAAACTTTAATTTGGGGGAAGCGATCGATCAGTTGCTGGTTGCCGCCTACGTGGTCGCTGTGGTGGTGGGTGTTGAAAATTGCTGTTAATTTGGCTCCGAGCGATCGTACTTGCTGCAAGACCGGTTCTGCTTGCGCTGGATCGACGACTGCTGCTATGTTGCGATCGGCGTCGTGCAGCAAAAAAATGTAATTGTCCGACAGTACCGGAATCCGATAAATCTGCATCGAAAAATGCCTCTCTAGCAAAAATATTATACACTTGAATTAGGATCAACGGTATCCCAAAGCACAACGCTTAATTCTCAACTCCGCGCATCTATCTTTGGATGTAAAACTCTGAGACATTTCTGCTGTTGAACAAATTGGTGGCGGTGGTATGCACCATTTTTGGGTCAAAAACTGCCATCGACTTTGACTATTGTGACACAAGTGCGATCGAATAAATGCGAACATCTCAAAACAAATCCAACTTAACAATTTCTCAAATGGTCGATCGGATTGTAGCGTCTGGCAAGATTGCTCGCCGCGAACATTTAGTTTTGACCTCGGCCATTTTGTCGGATGATAAAATTTCCGAAGAGGATCGACATCAAATCAATCGGATATTTGATTATATCCAAATTGGTCGCCTCAAGTTTATCGATTGAACTTTTCTGTTGACAGTTGACCGCTCGACAGTTGACCGCTCGACAGCTTGGCCTGAGCGAAGCCGAAGGGTTGACCGCTCGACAGCTCGCCTAGACCCTTAAGTCCGAGGATTGAAGCAATGAATAGTCTGATTTTAATTTCTCGCCTTTAGGGGTTCCGGCTTTAAACCAATTCTTTGGAGTAAATTTACAATATAATCGACAGTTGCAGTGACAAAACAACCCCGAATAAAATGAGTACAGAAAAACCAACTATTTTGGTGACAGGTGGAGCTGGATATATTGGATCTCACGCAGTATTAGCGCTAAAAAACGCGGGTTACGGCGTGGTAATTTTAGATAATTTAGTGTACGGGCATCGAGATTTAGTAGAGCAGGCTTTGCAGGTGGAGTTGGTAGTGGGCGATACCAACGATCGCACTCTGCTCGACAACCTGTTTGCCAGCCACGATATTGCTGCGGTAATGCACTTTTCGGCTTACGCTTACGTGGGCGAATCTGTTACCGACCCAGCTAAATATTACCGCAACAACGTCATCGGCACGATTACGCTTTTGGAAGCAATGATCGCTGCTGGGGTGAATAAATTTGTGTTTTCTTCTACTTGCGCGACTTACGGCGTACCGGAGAAAATTCCGCTCACAGAAGACCACCCACAAAATCCGATCAATCCCTACGGTGCTACTAAGTTAATGGTAGAACGGATTTTGTCTGATTTTGACCCTGCTTACAATTTTAAGTCTGTTTGTTTCCGCTATTTTAACGCGGCTGGAGCCGATCCAAGCGGGTTGTTAGGAGAAGATCACAATCCAGAAACTCACCTGATCCCGCTGGTGTTGTTCGCTGCTTTGGGGAAACGAGATTCGATCGCAATTTTTGGCACGGATTACGATACTCCAGACGGTACTTGCATCCGCGATTACATCCACGTCAACGATTTGGCGTCGGCTCACATTTTGGGATTGGAATATTTGCTTAATGGCGGCAAATCTGATTTCTTTAATTTAGGTAACGGCGGCGGATTTTCGGTGAAAGAGGTGATCGAAACGGCTCGCCAAGTGACGGGAAAAGAGATTAAGGCCGTTGAGTGCGATCGGCGTCCGGGAGACCCGCCTGCTTTAGTTGGCAGCAGCGAGAAAGCCATCAAAACCTTGGGTTGGTCTCCAGAATATCCCGACATTAAGGATATTCTAACTCACGCTTGGCACTGGCACCAAAAACGCCATCACGCTTAATATATAGGGTGCGCGCTGCGCACCTTCTCATTCACAAAAACAGCGAGTATGCTCATAATATCTGCTAAATCGGGACAACTCGGCAACAGACTGCTGCTGTTCGCTAATTTCATCGCTTGGGCAATCGAGCATAACTTGACTGTAATCAATCCGGCTTTTGAAGAATATGCCGAATTCTTTGTGGGAACCGCCAGAGACTTTTTGTGCTGTTATCCTCCGCCATCTTTTGCCGCACCAGGAAACAAGTTTATCAGAAGTAAATATTATAATTTTATCAAGTATTTAAGCAATAAGCAAGTATTAAAAATCCAAGAAATTACCAGGGAAAAACCTTTTAGTTGGAGCAAATATCAGGAACACGAACAAATCAAGCCCGGTTCAAATGTTTGTTTTCAAGGCTGGCTATTTCGAGATGGCTGGTTTGTACATGACGCGCCAAAGTTGCGGAAGCACGCCGACCAAATTCGATCGTACTTGACGCCATTACCACGATATACAATTAATCCAGAGAATCTGATTTCAAACATCAAAAACAGCGCCGACACAATCGTCGGAATTCACATCCGTCAAGGAGATTACGCGCAGCACCAAAACGGGAGGTACTTTTATACAATCGACCAATACATCGAGGTGATGAATGCAGCAGTTAAGCTATTTTCAGGAAATAACATTAAATTTTTAATTTCTTCTAATCTCCAGCAAGAACCGAGTTTATTTAAAAGTTTTAACTGTGTTTTTGGCAGCGGTGATTTAACCGAAGATATGTATGCTTTGTCCCAGTGCGACTATATTGTCGGGCCGCCAAGCAGTTATACGATGTGGGCTTCTTTTTACGGGGTAAAACCTCTTTACATGATTAGAGATGTCCGCAAAACAATTAACATGAAGGATTTTGTGCAGTTTTATGAATGGCAAGGATTTTTTAATTATCGAGATAACTGGAACGAGAGTTTCTGGGATTGGACACACTGATTTAGATTGTAGATTTATATCGTGTGCGATAGGTTCGTAGTGCGGACTTCAGTCCGCACTACGAACCATTTTTGTTAATCTAAAATAGAATATGAGTCGATGAATACTTGCTCAGTTGCCAACTAGATAGCATGAATGAGAGTTTACCACCGATTTATTTTTACATTCCTCAAAGCCAGTGGCCATCAGGAAAATTGCCGCAAAGTCCAGAGGAATACTGGCAGTGGATGAGTTTTTGGGGCAGCAGGTACGGGCGGGGAAAGTATGATTGGACTCTGCAAACTTATCTTTATTTGAAAGCGGACGGGTTGCGTTGTCAATTAATAGATTTTATGCCGGATCGAGGTATTGTGGTGTCGCATCGAGATTTTTTAGCTGATAATTTACAACCGCTGTCAAAGTTGCTGATTGTTTGTATTAAAGTAGATAGAGAACCTCACCCTTATGCTCAGTTGCAAGTAGTGCAGAACGATCGCGATCCGCTATTTAGTCGATCGCCCTTTTTATGGCACTGTCATCCGCTGAAATTTTGGCTGCAACCCGGGTTGATTCCCCGCGACCCCAGCCGGGGCGAAATCTTTGAGAACGCGGCTTTCTTCGGCGTTACAGGAACTCTAGCACCGCAATTGCAAGCACCCTCTTGGGCAGAAAAACTCGGCGCTTTGGGTTTGGGCTGGGAAGTCGTGGCGTGCGATCGCTGGCACGATTACAGTAAAGTAGATGTCATCGTGGCTGTTCGCAGTTTTGAGGCTGCACAGACTTTTGACTCGAAACCTCCCTCGAAATTGATTAACGCTTGGCATACAGGCATTCCCGCCGTTCTGGGACGCGAATCTGCATACCGCAGCGAACGCCAAAGCGCACTCGATTACATCGAAGTAGCTTCGCCACAGCAGGCAATTGCTGCTGTTGAGATGCTGCGGGGCGATCGTAAATTACGCCTCGCAATGATCGAAAATGGTAGAATCAGAGCGCAGGAAACGGGGAATGCCCAGATTACTTGGCAGTGGCGCAATTTTTTGACAAACGTAGCTGTTCCTGCTTATGATCGTTGGTGTAAATCATCAATTTGGCAGCAGCAAATATTTTTGACCCACCGCTATCTAATTTTGAAAGCAAACCGCCTACAAATTCGCCTGAATCAATTTGTCTCTGAGAAATAGCCGTGAAAATTTGCTATTTTATCCAAACCCATCAAAATCCCCAACAAATCTATCGCCTGATTCGCACTATAAAAAAATCTAGCCCTCATTCTCAAATCCTGATCAATCACAACTTTAACAGGTGCGATTTAGACTTAACTCCGCTGCAAGATTTGTCAGATATTCATTTATTGGAAAATCAAGAACATTTAATTCGCGGTGATTTTTCTTGTCAAGTTCAACCCTATTTAAATGCTGTCAACTGGTTATTTGCAAATAATTCTGATTTTGACTGGCTGATCAACTTGACAGGCCAAGATTATCCGACTCAACCGCTGTCAAAAACCGAGGATTTTCTCGCGAAAACTGACGCCGACGGTTTTATCCGGTATTGGGATGTTTTGGCTGAGGGAATACCTTGGGACAAACAGAAGGGATTCAAGCGGTATTATTGCCGTTACTGGCGAATTCCCGGGCGCTGGAGTTACAGTTTTTTGAAAGACTTTCAGCAATTGCGGGCGGTAAAAACATTGACTCCGCTGCAATTTTACCTGACTTACGGCCCGCTGGTAGGGATACCGCGCCGATCGCCCTTATTTAGCGATCAATTTATTTGCTACGGCGGCTGGGCGTGGTATACTCTTTCTAGAAAGTGCGTTGCATATATCAAAGATTTTGTGAATAATCGCCCAGATTTTGTGGATTACTACCAAAAAACAGTAGTTCCAGAAGAGTCTTTTGTGCAGACTATCTTGGTCAACAATCAAAACTTAAATCTAGTGAATGACGACAAACGTTATATTGATTATACCAATGCAGTCGCAGGTTCGCCCAGAATGCTGACCGTGCAAGATTATGCGACAATTACTAACGGCAATTTTCACTTTGCGCGCAAATTTGACATCAAACAAGATGCTCAAATTTTTGACAAGCTAGATTCCTTAATTTTAAATTGAAAAAATAGGATCGAGCGTGAGGACTTCAGTCCGCTTTAAAATCTGAGGACTAAAGTCCTCACGCTCGATTTTGCAAGCTAGATTCGTTAATTTTTTGATGAAATTAGAAACCAAGGGATTTATCACTATTTTAACCGGTCTTTACTCGTTCCAAGATTGCATCCATTTTCTGGCGTCTGTCAGGAAGTTTCAGCGGGAACCAATTATAATTTTAATCGATAGAGTCCCTCGATTTTTATATCCTTTACTTCTGCTGTTTGGAAATGTTATATTGAAACCTGCACCATCTCACGAAAATCCTGTTTTAGCGTCGCGTCAAGCTAAGCTGGCCTTGTACGGGGAATCTTTGTTTGACAAGACTATTTATATGGATTGCGATATTTGTTTGCTGTCGCCAATAGATGAGGTGTTCGACTATCTTGACGCAGTGGATTTGTTGGTAACAGAAGATGTGCAGCCTGCAATTGCTAAAGCAGCCAATTTATTAAGAGTCAAGCAGGATATTCTCTCAACTTTGCAGTCTGTCGGATTGCCGCTAAACGAAAATAGCATTCAATACAATGGCGGATTTATCGCTTTTACGAAAAGTAGTAAAAATTACAAATTCTTCCAAACTTTCCAGAAATATTTCGAGATAGTTGTTGCTAATCAAAATGTGCTACTGTTGAAGGATCAAGGTGCTTTTGCTGCTGCTGTTGAATCAGTCCAACCGAAAATGAAAACTTTATCCCCTGTTTACAACTATTTGGATAAGTGGAAAGATGTTTATGCGGCTATCGACAAACCGATCAAAGTCATGCACTGCACTTATCCCTACCGCCCGCAGTACGCAAAGAACGTCACGCGATCGCTTTTTACTCAAATAGTCGATCGCACCGCTAAAATATTTTTACCAAATCAAATTAACAATCCCTGGCGCTTAAAATAGTAAGACGGCGGTTTCAACCAGTCTTCTACCGTTAACTAATGTTTATTTGTACCATGCAACATTACACTCAAGAATTATATCAATACTTGCAAAAAACAGCGCAAGAATCAGCCAAAGAAATCATTCCGATTCTTTGGGAATTCGTGCAGCCCAAGCGAGTAATTGATGTGGGTTGTGGCACAGGTACTTGGCTGTCAGCATTCCAAGAATACGGCGTTACAGATATATTGGGAATCGACGGTGATTGGGTTGACCCACAAATGTTAGAAATCCCCAAAGGCAACTTTTTAGCATTAGATTTAACTCAGCCTTTGCCGATTGAACAACAATTTGATTTAGTAGTTTCCTTAGAAGTGGCAGAACATTTGCCCTCTGACTGCGCCCGGGCATTTGTAGAGTCTTTAGTGAAACTGGGCCCAGTTATTTTATTCTCTGCCGCCGTACCATTTCAAGGGGGAACAAATCACGTTAACGAACAGTGGCCAGACTATTGGGCGAAACTATTTCAAGAGCAAGGATATGTGGCGATTGACTGCGTGAGAAATAAAATATGGCAAAACGAGCGAGTTAAATGGTACTACGCCCAGAATATACTTATATTTGCCAAGGGGCAATATTTAACAACAAATCCTGTCTTACAAAAAGAGGCCGAGAGAACTAACATTTTTCAGCTTTCCTTAATTCATCCGCAGCTTTATTTGCGAACTGCATCAGCAGCAACCAAATTAAGACAAGAAATCAAAGATGCTTTAGCCTTAAAAGATCCGAGGATTTCCCTAAAAGAAGTATTGTTTGCTTTGCCAACCTTGACAAAAGCTCGGTTAAGTAAGAAAATAAATAAAGTTTTTTTGAAAAAAAATACCAAGTGAAAGTTTCATTAGTGGTGAGCGATTTGTCGGGAGGAGGTGCAATTCGTGCTTTTCTGCTGGCTCAAGTCCTGATTGAGCTTAAATGCGAGGTAGAAGTTGTCGGATTTCAGTTTGGCAAGGAATTGTATGCCATTCCTCCGAGAGGCATCCCAGTCTGTGCGATACCGGGGAAAAACTATCCAGGTTTTTTGATGGATGCTCAAAAAGTCTTGAAAAAAATAGATGGGGATATTATTTATGCAGTCAAACCTAAACCGACAAGCTTTGGTTTATCGCTGCTAAAAAAACTCGATACTCGTCGCCCTGTCATTTTAGATATAGATGACTGGGAACTTAGCTGGTTCGGTGGAGATGAATGGAAATATCGTCCTTCTTTTAAACAACTTTATCGAGATATTTTCAAACAAAATGGTCAGTTGAGAAAACCCGATCATCCGCTATATGTCAAGTGGATGGAAAGTTTAGTTTCTCGCGCTGATGCCGTCACCGTCGATACTGAGTTTTTGAAACAGCGTTTTGGTGGTGTATATTTGCCTAATGGCAAGGATACTGAAATGTTCGACCCTGCTAAATACAATCCTGAATTGAGCAGACAGCGTTACGGCTTGTCTGGGTATAGAATTCTGATGTTTCCCGGCGCACCGCGACCTCACAAAGGTGTTGAGGATGTTTTGATGGCCCTCGAACAGTTAAATGAGCCAGATTTAAAATTAGCGATCGTCGGCGGAAGTCCTTATGATGATTATGATGATAGACTTATGCAACAATGGGGAAGTTGGATTGTTAAACTGCCAAAGTTTCCAGTCGAGACGATGCCTGAAGTTGTGGCGGCGGCTCACGTTGTCGTTGTTCCTCAGCGAGAGACTCTGACAGCGGTGGCTCAGTTTCCGCTCAAGCTGACAGATGGCATGGCAATGGCTAAGCCTGTTTTGTCTACGCGAGTGGGGGATATTCCAGCAATTTTAGGGGGAACCGGTTATTTAGTCGAGCCGAGTTCTCCTGCTCAAATTTCCCAAAAAATTCAGTGGATATTTCCAAATTTGACGACCGCGAATTTGCAAGGAATGAAAGCTCGGGAAAGATGCGTGAAAAAATATAGCATTCAAGCAATGGCACCGATACTTTCAGATATAATTGCAGGTGTGTCGAGGTAACTCTTAAGCGACTGAATGGAGGAAGAAAAACTGGCTGTAATTAAAGAATATTTTGAGATGCCGTACTGTTTAGCTGGGAATGCTTCATGTCTGCCAATAAGCTACTCCTAAAATTTGCCAGACGATATCCCGGCAGGATTCTGTCAACTGTGATGCTGGGCTTTTCTGGGGCTTTATTCAGCGGTATCAGCACTACTCTGATTGTACCAGTGCTTTTAAGTTTTTTGGGTGAAGCTATCGAGCTGCGCGGCGCTCCACCTCTAATTAAAACTTTGATGTATCCCTTTGAGGGAATACCCCAAAGTCAGCGTTTAATGCTGATGACAGGGGCAATTGTTCTCACAATTATTTTGAAAAATATTGCGAGTTATATCAATACTTTAGTAGCTACTTCTCTGACACGCTCTCTGACTTTTGATTTGCGAGAAGCAGGTTTGCGGTTGTTGTTAGAAGTAGATTTAGATTTTTACTCTAAAACTAAAGTCGGGGATTTAATTAATAGATTGGGCGGAGAAATTAGCCGGACTGCTGGTGCAGTTGGTACGGCGACTGGAATGTTTACTACCTCAATCACCGTTTTGGTGTTTGTGGGCTTGCTGCTTTCTATTTCGTGGAAATTGACGGTGACAGCTACAGTTTTACTGGGGTTAGTTGCTTGGACAAATCAATATATTATTAACCGTTCCAAGTATTTTGGTCATCTGCTTTCTGAAATGTCGAAAGATTATTCGGTTAGGGTGCTCGAAACCATGACTGGGATTCGGCTGGTCAAGTCAACAGGGAACGAGGAAAGGGAATATCAGCGGATCAAGCATTTGATTCAAAGGCGAGAACAAGCGGATTTTCAGGCTCAGGTAAACTATGCGGCAATTGCCCCAATTAACGAAGTTGTTAATTTGATAGTTATTATTTTGATTGTATTTATAGGTCGCACAATATTTGCGAATGAAATCGAGTCTATTTCTACTGTTTTGCTGACCTATTTATTGGTACTTTTTCGATTGATTCCTTTGATTTCTCAGTTGAACAGCGGGCGCAGTCAATTTGCAAATACGTCGGCTAGTGTAGAGGTGGTCAATGATTTTTTGAGCTGTGATGATAAGCCGTTTATGCTGAACGGTTCTGTGCCATACACTCATTTGCGATCGGGAATTCATTTTAATAAAATATCTTTTAGTTATCCGAATCACAAAAGTTTAGTTCTGCAAGGAATTGATTTATTTCTACCTCACGGCACTACTTTGGCTTTGGTAGGAACTTCGGGTTCTGGTAAGTCAACATTGGCAGATTTACTGCCGAGATTTTACGATCCTACTGAAGGTTATATCTCAATCGATGGCATGGATTTGCGGGAATTTGAGGTCAAAAGTCTCAGAAAAGCGATGGGTATTGTTAGCCAGGATACGTTTTTGTTTAATGCTTCTGTGCGCGAAAATATTGCTTATGCTAGGCCCCAAGCGACTGAGGAAGAAATTGTGGAAGCGGCGAAGGGGGCGAATGCTTATGAGTTTATTGAACTGTTGTCGGAGGGATTGGATACTCAAATTGGCGATCGGGGTGTGATACTATCGGGAGGGCAGCGTCAAAGAATTTCCATTGCTAGAGCTTTGCTGCAAAACCCGGAAATCTTAATTTTAGATGAGGCAACGAGTTCGCTAGATACGGTTTCGGAAAGATACGTGCAATCGGCGATCGAGAAACTGAGTTGCGATCGCACAACCTTAGTAATCGCCCACCGCCTCTCCACAGTCCAAAAAGCCCACAAAATCGCCGTGATCGATCGCGGACAAGTAGTAGAAATTGGCTCCCACGAAGAATTACTAGCCAAAGGAGGTTACTACACTCGCTTGTATTCAATGCAGTTTGCCGAAGAAACCGCTCGCGATGAAGCTCTAATTAGAGGTTCTTACGAAATTCGTACTCGCCTGACTCCGATGATAGCTTACCTCAAATTGCTAGTAGATGAAATGGTAGACTCTCCCGAAGAAAGAGATGAGTTAATCAGAGAATCATTTCACTCGGCTGCTAATATTTTTTCGACTTTAGAATTTATAGAAAATACTATTAAGCGTCAGGCTATTCAAAAGTAGACAATCAGTTAAAAATTCATGTCTAAATATTATGTGTTTTTTACCAGAAATGTTTTGCCGCAGCCCAATGTAGCGAGTTTAGTTCAAGTTGCGCACTCTGCCAATGCTGCGGCAAATCTCGGTTATCCAGCAGTTTTGGTGTATCTCCGCAAAGGCTGGAGTGCTTTGAATCCGGTTGATTTGCTTTTTCCTTTTCGACCGCGAAAACCGGATGACCAACTTGTCAAGATTTATAATATTGAGGAAAAATTAAGAGTAGCAGATTTGCCCGTACCGTGGCCGATAGACTTTTGGGACAGCAAGTGGACGAGTGCGAGTACAATAGTTTCAAAATACTATTTACCGATTCACCTGCTTAAATCCACTAAAATCGTGCACAGCCGCGACTGGAACTTTGTCAAAGCTGCTATTAAAAATGGAATTCCCGCTATCTACGAACAACATCACCATGAAAATAAGAATTTTGAGCCGAAAATTGTTCGCAATCCTTTATTTCAAATTGCTGTAACTGTTGCTGATACTGTGCGACATACCATGATTGAGAATGGAATGCCGCCGGCAAAAGTAATCATGCTGCACAATGGTTTTAACCAGTTGTTTTTGGTGAGACAAACAGTCGCAGCGGAGAATTGGCGGCAGCAATTATTAGCCGATGATAGGCAGTATTTAGCAGTTTACGCGGGCGGACTTTACCCATTTAAAGGTGTGGATATGTTGGTGGATGTGGCGCGGGAGTTGCCGGAAGTTCAATTTGCGATCGCGGGTGGTGATTTATCGCAAGTAACAGCCTACCAGCAGTTAGCCAAATCCAAGCAAGTTAACAACATTAATTTTCTCGGCTACCTGCCTCAAAATCAACTGGCTAGCTTGTTGCAAGCCGCCGATGTTTTGACTCACCCTCACTGTTTGACAGAGGCCGCGACGTTCACATCTCCTTTGAAGTTTTTTGATTATATGGCATCGGGAACTGCAATTGTAGCGACAGAGATTCCATCTTTAATGGAATTCAAATCGGGAAATATCGCAGCAATTTGGTGTGAACCGGATAACCCGTACCAGTTTGCACAAAGCATTCGAGATAGTTTAACCAAATATCCCAGGAGGAGCGAAGGTTATGCAGAAACATTAGATTTTGTCAAGCAGTTTTCGTGGGAAAATAGAATTAAGAAAATTTTGAGTTATGTTGATGACTCAGTTGTAGGGTGCGTCAGTCCGCAGGCGAGAAACAATTGATAAAATCATCAATACTGACGCACCATTAGCTGTGCGGTGCGTCAGCTTTTAAATTATCAATTATCCCGAAAATAACCCAAGCTGACGCACCCTACATACTGCTAATTATGACCACAAAAATTATCGGCACAATCACCACCTACCCAGGCATGAACCAAAGCGACTGGCTGTGGCAACAAACCCCTCACAACTTCGGCAAATGGGGCAACATTCAAATGCTAGGAAATCACGCAGAACCCGACTTTTTACTCATGTATCAATTCGACTTTCCCAAACCGCCCAAACAGCAATCCTGGCTCGACAAAATCCGCAGTCCAAGCCCTCCAAACTCAGAAAACGACATTCGAGACAAATTGCGCGGTGTCCCCAAAGAACGCATAATCTACCTAATCAGAGAACCGCCTTTAGCAGAAGTAATTGAGATTACCAAAGCCAACTACGAACAAGCAAAACTTTATTGCGGTTACGTTTCCGGGCCCGACGATTTTGCACCCAACCCCGATTATATGCCCGCGATTTGGTATCACTCTAACTCATTTCGAGAACTCAACGAAATGCCGCCACCGCCGAAAAGTAAATTCTGTTCTTGGATAACTTCGGGCGTTAGCCGCACAATCAATCATCGGCGCAGATTAGACTTTATCAAATTGCTGCAACAACAAGAATTAGATTTTGACCTTTACGGGCGAAACTTGCCAACTTGGGCACAGGGAAACGGCACGATTAACAATAAATGGCACGCCCTCGCGCCTTACTATTACAATTTGGCTATTGAGAATTATGCAGAAAATGATTGGTATGTCAGTGAAAAACTTTGGGATGCTTTGTTAGCTTGGAATTTGCCAATTTATTATGGCGGCTTGGCGGCGGATAAGTTGTTGCCTGCGGGAAGTTTTTTGCGGCTGCCAAGTTTGGATAAGAAGGGAGTAGAATTTATTAAAGAGGTGATTGCTACGCCGGATTATTGGCAGGAAGCGAGGGAGAAAATTGCTGAAGCTAGGCAAATTATTCTTCATGAATTGAATTTGCTCAATTGGTTGTCTAATTTTGTATCTTAGGAAATAGCTTGGTAGGGGCGGGTTTATGTGAATTGTTTGTGGGAATTATAGATGGTTGGTGAACCCGCCCCTACAGATATCACGGTTAATTTACTGGATTTGATATTAAATATGTATGAATGGAATTTGCACGCTAGCTAATGATACGGTTTCCCATCAATTAATTGCTTTACTTAACAGTATTGAAGTGATTTTAGGTTCAAATATTCCTGTTTGTATTTATCCTTTTGATGAGCAAATCCATCAAATTAAAGCTGAAATAGCTCGGCGTCCCAATGTTTTTATGTATGAAGATATGGCCTCAATCCAGCGATGGGATAAATTCATGGAATCAGCCGCACCCGATCGCTTGAATCGTAAAAAATTCCGGCTTTACGGGGCGCACCGCCGTTTTTGTGCTTTCGATGGGCCTTTTGAAAATTTTATCTACATGGATGCTGATACTTTGGTGATGAATTCCCTTGATGCGGTTTTTCAGCAGTTAGAGGAATCGGATTTTGTGGTTTATGATTTCCAATTTACTGATCCAACTAAAGTATACAATATTCAATCGCCAAAACTCATCAAAGTCTTTGAGCAAAATCGGATCGACTCAGAAATATTTTGTTCGGGATTTTACGGCAGCAAGCAAGGATTATTTGACCAAAATACTAGGGAATGGCTGGTAGCTCAACTGCAATCGGGCGAGGCGGAAATTCTCTATGCAGGTGCGGGAGAACAGCCGTTGCTCAATTATATGGTGATGAAAACGGGGATGAATAGCTATAATTTTGCTTATAGCCTCGCGGATGGCAAAAAAACTGGTTGCAGCGTCACTTCCCCACATTTTCAAATGCGAGATAACATTTTGTACGATAAGGGAAATCGCCTGACTTACATTCATTATATTGGAGTGCAGCCGGATTTAATTCGGAGGGTTTGTGCGGGGGAAAATATTGAGTTTCCCTATCGCGATTTGTTTCTGCACTATCGCTATCTGCGGGAACCGTCCAAGCGACCGATTTTTACGGAACCGCTAAAGTCTTATGCTGATATTTCTTCGCTTAATTTGCTACAAAGAGTGTTGAGAAGGTTGAGGATACATTTATGAATCGCGGTATTTATATTGTTGCTAATGATAAAGTGATCGAAAGTGCGATCGCCCTTGCATCCAGCATACGTCTGTATAATTGTCAAGTACCAATTTTTTTAATCCCGTTTGACGACAATTATCAGCAAGTCGCAGCCGCACTCAGCAGCCTCTACGGGGTGCAATTGTTCCCAAATCTGGGGTTTGTCGAACAGTTTACCAGAGAAATTGGCCAAACGTTCGATCGCACTTTTCTAGCCCTTCCCAACAAAATGCGGAAACTCTGCGCCTGGTTTGGCCCCCTCGACGAATTTCTGTACATCGATACAGACATCATCGTTTTTGAAGACATCGCAGCCAACCTCAACAAACTCTCAGAAGTAGACTTTTTTTGCTGCGACTATCACCACCTCAGCGAAAAACTGCGAAATATATTTTCACCTGTTGTAAAAGAACAAAATATCTTTAGCGACTCACAGCTTCAAGATGTATTCAACAGCGGTTTTTGGGCTTCCAGAAAAGGAACGATTACAGAATCGCAAATGTATGAAACTTTGCGAGAATGTTCCCAACATCGAGAATATTTTGACTTTACTCAAAATGTTACCGACCAACCTATACTCAATTATATGATTCTCAAGTTAATTTCCAAGCGCTGCAATCTTGTTAAAAGTTCAGCAGCAGAACCTGGAAGCTGGGCTGGTTCTCAACATTTTGAAGAAATAGATTATGTGCTTTATGACAACGGCAAAAGGTTAAAATATATTCACTGGGCTGGGATACCAATTAAATCGGGTAGTCCTTATTGGAAACTTTGGCAACATTATCGTTATTTGCCTGAGGAAAAACCTAATTTAATCCAAAGATTATTTCGATATTTGTAGGGTGTGTTGGGCGCTGTTTAAATATTCGATATAATCCGAGATTATTCGCCAGCGCCCAACGCACCTGACGCGATATTTGTAGGGTGTGTTGGGCGCTGTTTGAATATTTGATATAATGCGAGATGATTCAGCAGCGCCCAAACCTGACGCAATGATTGGGTGCGTTGGGCGCTATATTGATATTCGATATAATGCGAGATTATTCGCAAGCGCCCAACACACCCTACGAGATGTTTTTTTAAATAAGATATGACTGATGGCATTTATATTCTGGGAAACGATGTGGTTTTTGACCACTTAGTCGCTTTATTGAACAGTCTCGAAGTCAACGGGGCGAAAAATATTCCTGTTTGCATCATTCCCTATGATGATAACTTGCAAAAAGTGCGAGTAGAAATTGCCTCGCGAACCAATGTCACCCTGTTTGAAAATACCGATTCCATCGATTTCTGGGAAGACTTCGCGACTCAAGCTTGGACATCTCACCAAAAAGCTCAAAAAGTTTGCCAAGCAAAAGGTTGGCAGCCAGTTCGCTGTTTGGGAATGCACCGAAAATTTTGCTGTTTTGACGGCTATTTTGACAAGTTTGTCTATTTTGATGCGGACACTCTGTCAATGGGTTCTCTCGATTACATCTATCAAAAACTAGATCAATTTGATTGGGTAGCCAACGATTTTCAATACAAATCAGACTTCAATTATGTGTTTGATTTATCATCGCAAAAACTCGCTGAAATTTTAAATGTTGAACGACTAGACTCTCTGATTTTTTGTGCCGGTTGGTTTGCTTCAAAAAAAAATATCTTAAATCGCCATAACTCAGCCGAACTCTTAAACAAATTGACTTCAGGAGAAGCAGAAATTATGTCATGGCGGGGAGCAGACCAACCTTTATTTAACTATTTAGTCGCCCGCAGCCCTATCTCTTTTTATAACTTTGCTTATCATCAACCTGCAGGGGTAACGGGCAATCATTGGTCTTCTCAATTTGATGTGATAGACTATGTTCTGTACGACAAAGGACGGCGGCTGACTTATTTGCACTACATGAGTATTGCGGCGGCAAAGTTTACTCGATTGTGTGCTGGCGAAGATGTTGATATTCCCTACCGAGACGTATTTCTGCACTACCGCTATTTGCATTCGCCGGAAACACGGCCAAAACTCGCGCCTCCAAATTTGCTGGTTTCCTTGCAGAGATATCTCCCAAGTTTTGTTAGCCAAAAATATACTAATCTCAAGCATAAATTGGGGACTCAAAATATGAATATTTTGGCGAAAGCTTACAGAAAAATCCGCAGTTTAAAATTAGAACAAAAAATTTACCAAGAGTATTGTAAAATTGTGATGGATGGGTTGACAACCCCCGCAGGCGTTCGCTTGATTTCAATTCGCCGCCAGTCTCTTCCTCACCAAAGTAAAATATCTCTGGCGATTACGCATTTTAATCGTTCTAATTTGGTTGTAGGTGCATTGCGAAATGTTTTGCAGGACGATCGCATCAATGATATCGTTATCTACGACGACTGCTCTTCACCTGACGAATTTTCTAGGATGCAAGCAAATATAGAAAGTTTGTCGCCCAAGATTACTATCCGCAGGGGCACAAAAAATTTGGGTGCGTACCAGAGTAAAGTTATGGCTATTTCCCACTGCAAAAATGAGTGGGCTATTATCCTTGACTCCGATAACGCACTCAGCAGAACCTATGTCGATCGACTTTACCAGATGTCGGCATGGAATTCGCAACTAATTTACTGTCCGACATCCGCAAGTCCCTATTTTAATTTTAAACTATTTTCGGAGGAACAAATCAACATCGAGCGAGCGCGAGAACTAATACTCAAGCATCCTCATCCTAAATTGTTCCGCAATTTTATCAACGATGGTAACTATTTCGTCAATGTACAAAAATATATCGAATGTGCCGAGGAAAATCAAGATATTTGCGTCCAAGCTGCCGATGTGGCCGCTTTTAATTATTTGTGGTTGAAAAGTGGCAGAAGCTTGTACGCTGTGAGTGATTTAAGTTATTATCACAGACAACATTCAGGCAGTTATTGGCTGAGTACAATGACGACTTCTAAGAAAGTTATGAATGAGATTATCGACGCCATTGCCAATCCAAAAAACTGCGATTTTCCTACAAATAAAAATTCCTAACTGTACAAAGATTGAATCCACTCCCATTCGCGCCTTAAACCTTGTTCTAAAGCAATTTGCGGCTGATAACCTAAGATTTGCTGGGCTTTAGAGACATCGGCGCTAGTGTGGCGCGCGTCTCCCCTGGCAGCTTCGGTAAAATTAATCCGAATTGGTCGATCGACAATCCTCTCTATTGTATCAACAACTTCCTTCAAAACTACCCGACTGCCGCCACCAATATTAAAAACTTCCCCCGCCGCTTCGGCAACCTCAGCCGCCGCTAGATTTGCCGCCACGCAATCGCTGATAAACGTAAAATCGCGCGTTTGCAATCCGTCGCCAAAAATTGAAATCGCCTCGTCAAACAAAATCGCCTTAAAAAACTTGTGAAAAGCCATATCGGGGCGCTGTCTCGGCCCGTAAACGGTAAAATAGCGCAGCGAAGTAGTCGGAATACCAAAATTTTTGTAATAAAGTCCGCACAAACGTTCGCCCGCTAACTTCGTAATTCCGTAGGGAGAAACAGGCTGCGGACAAGCATTTTCACTCGTGGGGAAAGCTTCAGCATTGCCGTAAATTGAAGACGAAGAAGCATACACAAATTTTTTCAAGTTTGGCGCATCTTTTGCCGCTTCTAACAATACTTGGGTGGCGTTAATATTGCGTTCCGTATAACTGCGGAAACCGTCTCCCCAACTGGCGCGGACTCCCGCTTGCGCTGCCTGATGAAAAATTACCTCTGCATCCGATAAAAGCACTCCCCAATTCAATGATAGGATATCACCCTCAATCAAGTCAAAACCGGGATGTTTTTCTAAGTGTGCAATATTCTTTCGCTTCAAAGCCGGATCGTAGTAATCGTTGAACTCGTCAACGCCTATTACCTTTTCCCCTCGATTTAACAGAGTTTCTACTAGATTGGAACCAATAAATCCTGCTGCACCCGTAACAATAAAATTACCCATTCGATTTGATATTTAAGATTTGATATTTGGATTTATCTAGAGAAATTATTGCCTAAGTTGTGAGTCTCTTCTTTCTCTGTGTTTTCTGCGCCCTCTGCGGTTCAAAAAACCTCAAATTAAGCATCGGTCTCTGAGAAATATCAACCCCCCTTGTTTCTCAGAAAAGAGGGTTGATACTTAACTCTCATCCTTCAAAAGAATCCAGATCCAGCGCTTGGGAACCTCCGCGTTCTAGCTCGATCAAAAGCTTGCCTAGCTGAGTCCAAACCAGCCACGCCGTCAGTAGCGTCAGCGGCAGAGCTAGAGCATAAGAAAGTGATTTTGGGAAACCAAAAATCTCCATCCCCGAAGCTAAAAATATGCAAATTCCCCCGGCCATTCCCAGAAAAGGCAACTGCAACTGTAGACCTTTTAGGTTTGACAAAGTACGACTAGAACGATTTTTAGACCAGAGTTGCACGGCTTGTTTTAGCGTTGCTTCAAAGGCTAAGCCGGAGGCCATACCTGCTAGTAATCCAGCGGTCATTAAAAAATAGGGAGGTTCTGGAAAATAATACACGAATAATTCCTTAATTTGGGTAATTGAAAATTCAGTAGTCAGTAGTCAGTAGTCATTGGTCATTAGTTAGTAGTCATTAGTCCTTAGTCCTTAGTCCTTAGTCCTTAGTCCTTAGTTAGTAGTTAGCAGTCAGAAGGAAATAATTTTCGTCTCTGGTTTCTGTCTTGGGAAATCCTCGTATCCGGGACTTCCCTGTGGTAAAGAAAGGTAATTGGTAATTAGTAATTGTGTTGTGACTAATGACTGATGACCAATGACTGATGACTAGGGACTAATGACTAATGACTAATGACCAATGACTAATGACCAAAAATTAAAACCGAGTCAGCGAGTCTGTTCCTGCTGTGGAAAACTCTGTCAAAGCGCTGAGAGCAACGTTAAACAGGCGGCTTGGTTGCAAGTCTTCCTTGATTAAGTTCCACAGGCGGCGAACTTCTTCGGTGTGGAGCCGATCGTCCTCAATCAATGCCAATATCAATTGGCGTCTCAAAAACGACCCTTCCTCTGACAGCAAAAATTGCAAGCCTAGTTGGGCGGTGGGTAGCAGGTCGAAACTGCGATCGGACCTAGCGATCGCGATCATCTCCTCCAGCCTGTCCCACTGAAATTTGCCATCTTTGAATAATACCTCAATCAGGCGCCGCCGCAGTGCTGGAGATTCCCCGTTCAACAAACGGCGCGCGACGTAAGGATACGCCACCTCGACTATTTTGAAATCGGGATTCAGCGTCAGGGCCAAACCTTCTTCTGTTACCAGAGAGCGAATAATTAAGGCAAATTTTGCCGGCACTCGGAAAGGATAATCGTACATCAACTCGGAAAACTGGTCTGTAATCGTCTTGAAGTTAAAATCTGCCACCTTTTCGCCGACGATATCGCCGAGCACAGATTCCAGCGCCGGGACGATCGGCAGAATATCTGTGTCTGGAGTCAAAAAGCCGAGTTTGACAAAATCCTGGGCTAACTGTAAATAATCTTTGTTGATCAAATGAACCACAGAATCAACCAAAGTTTCTTTAGTTCCTTCTTCCATCTGATCCATCATCCCAAAATCGATGTAAGCCATGCGGCCGTCCGCTAAAGCAAACAGATTTCCTGGATGGGGGTCAGCGTGAAAAAATCCGTGTTCCAGCAACTGCCGCAAACCGCTGCGGACTCCGACTTCAATTAAGCTATCGATATCTAAACCTGCGGCTTTCACACTTGCAATATCTGTCAGCTTGATGCCGTCAATCCATTCGAGAGTGAGAACGCATTTTGAAGTATAGCGCCAGTAAATGCTCGGAACTTTTACTGTCGGGTCGTCGGCAAAATTTGTTGCAAATTTTTCGGCGTTGCGACCTTCATTGATATAATCAATTTCCTCGAATAATTTGATGCCGAATTCATCGACTATCAAACAGAGGTCGTGACCGAGATTCAGTGGCAGCAAGGGGCCCAACAATCCAGCAGCCCAGCGCATTAAGTAAAGGTCGAGGCTCAAGATTGGCAGCAAATTCGGTCGCTGCACCTTGACTGCGACTTCTTCACCCGTCATCAGACGCGCTTGATACACTTGACCGAGACTTGCAGCAGCGACAGGTTCGGGGGAGATTTTGCTGTATGTTTCGCTAATTTTGCGATCGAGTTCCGCTTCAATAATCTGGAAAGCCAGCGCCGAGTCAAAGGGCGGCAACTGATCCTGAAGTTTGATCAGTTCTTTGAGAAAGTCTTTGCGGATCAAGTCGGGTCTGGTAGAAAGGGCTTGGCCGACTTTAATGAAAGTGGGGCCCAAGCGAGTGAGTATTTGTCGCAGGTGGGCGGCGCGTTCCGGCTGGTGTGCTGCGACTTCGTGCTGCCAACTGTCCCACAGCATCCCCAGCGCGAAGCCTGCAAAAGACCAAATAACGGTAATTGCTCGCCAAATTGCTTTCCAAGGACGGTTGCGGTAATACTGAGCGATCGCTTGTGGATCGTAGCGTCTAGCCTGAGTGAATTGATACTGAGGCACTCGTTTATTTTCCTCTGATTTTATGAAAATTACAGGTTAAATTGAGAATTGGGCATCGGGCCCAAGAGCATCGGGCCCAAGAGCATCGGGGATGGGAAGTCGAAAGTTCAAACATTCTTTATTCTTCCTTTTTCCTTCTTCAGGCTTGACTTCTTCCCTCCGACCTCTTCCTTCTTCCTTCATCATTGACCGATCGCATTGCAAGTTTTAGGCGAGCGGAAAATGCACCCGTTCGAGGCGGATTGCTAGCCTAAATTTGTTTCTTTTCATTAAGATTATAGTACATAAAAGTACAAGTCCTCAGTCAAAATACTTAATAGATTTCCCCGCTCGCGGAAACAGTACGGCACTCCAACCATACAATTCCGGTAGTCAGGAAAGCGTTTCTCTCTCCAGGGGCTCACACAAAAGCTACTAAATGTTATCCGCCCTGTGCCAAACAATCTTTCAGCCCATAAATCGCCCGCTCTTGTTGATCCCTGGTCAGTTCCGGGAACATCGGCAAAGACAACACCTTGCGACAAACTTGCTCAGCCACCGGCAACTGACCAGCTTGATAGCCCAAAGATTTATAAACAGGTTGGAGGTGCAAAGGTAGCGGATAGTAAACCATCGAACCGATGCCGCATTCCTGCAACTTAATCCGCAGCGAGTCTCGGAAATTGCCAGAGGGATTTTGCACGTCTTCTTGACTTGTCAGCCGGATTGTGTATTGATTCCAAACTCCCTTGGCTGCCGGCAACTCTTTGGGGACTGCAACTCCGGGCACGCGGGAGAGAAATTCGCCATAAACTGTCGCGATCGATCGCCTTTGGGAGTTCCAACTGTCGAGATACCGCAATTTAATGCTGAGAATCACCGCTTGCAGGGCATCCAGACGGCTGTTGTAGCCAATTTCTTCGTAAAAATACCTAGAAGACTGTCCGTGTTCTTTGAGCATTCTCATGGAAGCTGCGAGCTCGGGGTCGTTTGTCGTCACCGCGCCACCGTCACCGCAAGCGCCTAAATTTTTAGTCGGATAAAAGCTGAAACAGCCGACATGGCCGATGCTGCCGACTTTTCGAGACTGCCACTCTGCGCCGACAGACTGGGCGCAATCTTCGATTACGGCTAAGTTATGCTTGGTGGCAATTTCCATCAACCGAGTCATATCTGTGGGTTGTCCGAAGATGTGAACCGGCATAATTGCCTTGGTTTTTTCGGTGATTGCTGCTTCCAAGAGCTCGACATTCAGATTAAAAGTTCCGCTGTCAATATCGACAAACACGGGAGTTGCACCCACAGCGCTAATTGTCTCAGCCGAAGCGAAAAAGGTAAAAGGAGTGGTAATCACTTCATCGCCGGGGCCAATTTTGAGGGCTCGCAAGGCCAAAATCAGCGCATCGGTGCCGGAGTTGCAGCCAACGCAGTCGGAAACGCCGATATAGTCGGCAAACTCTCGCTCAAAACTCTTGACGGCGGGCCCGCCTACGTAGCCGCCAGAGGCGAGCACTTTTTGCACCGCAGCGCTGATTTCGTCGCCAATCTGGGCGTACTGCTGGGTTAAGTCGAGGGGGGGAACGTTATTCACTCTTGACACCACAAATTGCAACCATCATCAAAGCAAATTTTTACAGTAAAAATGTTTTTCAGAAACCTTTATTCAAATATCTTATAGTTGGACGGGCAAACAATCACTTTATCGAAAGGGTGCGCGTGTGTTAATTCAGCTAGATTTTACGGATTTGGGTTGGGCTTTGGGGATGGTGGCGATCGCGATCGGGCTTTCGGCGTGGCAGGGATTGGGATTGGAGGGGGCGCTGGCGATCGCGGCGGGGCGCACCCTGATCCAGCTAGTCGGAGTCGGCTACGTGCTCGCCGTGGTGTTTGCCCCGGAGGGAAAAAATCCTTGGCTGGTGCTAGCAGTTTTAGCAATCATGCTGACAACAGCTAGCATGGTGGCCACTAACCGCATCAGCAAAAAAATCAAGCACCTACTGCCGTTAGTTTCTGGCTCAATTTTTATCAGTACGGCCTTGACTTTGGGCTATACAAACTTGCTAATTTTGCAACCTGACCCCTGGTACGAACCGCAGTACCTGATTCCCTTAGCGGGGATGATTTTGGGCAATGCGATGAACTCTGGGGCGATCGCGGGCGAAAGACTTGTGAGTACAGTTAACAGCAGCCAGTTAGAAATAGAAACCCATTTAAGTCTAGGTTCAACCCCGCAGCAAGCAGTAAAACAGTACCGCAAAGATGCGATCAAAGCTGGATTAATCCCGACATTAAACACAATGACTGTCGTAGGAATCGTCACCTTACCGGGAATGATGACAGGTCAAATGCTGAGTGGTGTCAGTCCTCTCGATGCAGCATCTTACCAGATTTTGATTATGTTTGTGTTAGCGCTGGCAACATTAATCGCAACTCTGTTGTTGACTGAGGGATTGTCCCGGAGGTTTTTTAATCAAGATGCACAATTAATCAAATGGTAAGGTTCGTAGTGAGGACTTCAGTCCTCTGAATTTGATGCGGACTAAAGTCCTCACTACGAACCAATTTTCTAACTGGTTCCCAGGCTCTGCCTGAGGAACCCATATAAGCGAGGCTCTGCCTCGTCACTGCTCACGAAATGGAGGCAGAGCCTCCGGATCTACGTTACCAGGCTGGAGCCTGGTAACGAGTAACTAGACCAATTTCTAGGCTTTGCGTTTGATCAAAACGCTAATAAATTGTCCCGGCTTTGGGCCTCGCTGTAACTTACTCCAATCACCGACGGCGGCAAATCCCAGCCTGTACAAGGTGTGGATAGTTTCTAATACGGTTTTGCGGGAACCGACAACAGTTATCTGCACGATTTCCTGTTCCGATACTGCTGAACCGTCATTTGGCTGCACGGAAGAGTTATCGTCAGGCAAAAATTCCTGTGACATAATTATGGTCTCCTGGTTTTTGGTTTTCTGCGAGGAAAACCCAAAAACCCAGCCGCCCCGCATACTAACAAAAGGCAGGGCGGCCACAGAGAATGCTAAGATTCTCAATCAGCCTCCAGACTGCTCGTCTCAGTTTGGCGGTTAGCTGTCCGTTGCTGCTGGTTACAGCTTCGGGCAGTGCAACTAGATTTTCGGGCGATCGTGGCTGCTTCATCTTCAAGCAAAGCAACCTTAATTTCACAGAGTAGCCGCAACTGGGGGCCGCCGTCAATACATTTAAGATTTTAGATTCTCGTCCCACAACTCGGACACTCTCTCTGAAATTCATCCCACAAATTAATACTCATCCACAAAATCTGGATGAACCCACAGAAATTCGCGGCGCTGGTTCTGCACCCTACTCTTTTACTCAGCAGAACCAATGATGGGAATTAATCGTTCCTCGATTTCACAAATATAGGCTGTCAACCCTGTCTTAACACCTTTTTCTCGCAGATGTTCGAGACTTGTTTCTTCCCAGCACGGTTGTTCGCGCTCCATTTTGCCACCTGTGAGCTTTTCGACAACAACTTTCGGATTTCTAAGGCGATCGCCATCTTCCAATGAATTAGAGCGCAGTCTGTGTGACTCCTCGCAAGGATTAAACGTCAATTCGGTTGTTATTTTTTGCAGAATTTGTTTTTGCTCGGGATTAGAGGGAATAAACCCATTCTACACCCAGGCTTCCCGCATTTTGTCGGCTGTACCGATAATAATTGCTAATTTAGGTTGTTGATTTATTAGTTTCGAACGTACTTGCTCGATATGTTTTTTTCGCTCAGCTTGATTGTCTAAATCACGGATAAAAATAACGGCTTTAATCTCTCTCTTTTGTTTGTATTGTAGAAAGCTGATTAACTTGATGATTTTATTAGCTGATTGACCATCACTTTTGAATTTTCCATTGGATCTGATGGTTGGAAACTTGAATTGATCGGCAAAACGTTTAGTTATATCATCGATGTTTTTCCAGCAAGAATTCTCTGTGCCAGCTTCTAAACCACTCCATTGATATAGATGTTGCAGCATCTCAGCGTCTAACCAGTCAATTTTTTGCACTAAAGTGCGATCGGCTAATTTAGTAGCGGTGCGTGCGTCGGCGCTACTTTCTACAATCACCACAAACTCAATCATTGATTTCCCCTGCAATCACCCAATCTTCTCCCTCCGCATCCCAGAATTCTCCGGTAGTTAAAGTTTGTTTTGCCCATTCTACATCAGGATGTTCATCCAATCGTTTGCAACGAGTAGCACCGGAGTTAGTGTTACTTAATACATGAACCTGAGACGGAGTAAGTTCATCCACAATGTAAGGAGAATGGGTAGAAAAAATAATTTGCAGGTTGCTGTTTGCTTGAATAATTTCCTTGAAAACAGCGATTAATTCTCGTTGCGCTTTTGGGTGGAGTCCCTGTTCAACATCCTCCAGTAACACTAAATTAGGTTGATATGGATTCATCAAAACAGTCAGTAATCCGAGAGCGAGCATTGTTCCTTCGCTAATCGCATGGGCTGGAATGCGCTTACCAGTATTCATATCTAGGACAACTTCTTGCCCTGCCATTTCCTGACTTTCTTCGTAGGAAATAGACTTTCCATCGACTTCGATTAAGCGTTGGCGATTGACCATAGCTTTAGCTCGCCTTACCCCTACCTCACGTACACCTGGTACAATCCGTTTCAACATTTCCTGTAAAGATTGAAATTTATCTGGAGCTTCGTCACGAAGATAGTCTAAGGTAGGTGCTAACCCTGAACCATCGAACTCAACTCGCGGGGTAATTGCATCGCTGTAAGCTGCTTTTGCAAGATTAGTAGCTACTAGCTTAAGATGAACTGCGTTTTTCAAAGATTGCTGAATTGGCTCTTCCGCAGTGATTAAGGATTTGTCTGAATTTACTATCCTATGTACCGGATTTTGATCGGCAATCCATGATGCTTTAAACTTCCACGTATGATTAACGTTTCCTCTCCACTCATAGGAAGCTTCCCAATCATTTCGCTCTGGGTTTTTCCAAAAACCACTTGCAGTAACAGACATATTATCTTGCCCAATTGTTGTAATAAATTCAGGCGCTCTTTCATGATAAAAAATATTGTCAAATGATGAATTAGCAAGCCGACTGAGATAATGTAATGCTTGCAAAACTGATGTTTTACCAGAACTGTTTTGCCCTACCAGTGCGTGTAGGCGTGAATTGTCAAAATTAAGTTCTGTATCTTGATGACTTTTGAAGTTATGAAGTTTTACTTTTTCTAGCATTTGATTTCTAACCTCCTTTTATACAGTTTGATTGCCGAAATTGTAGTGTATGTTCGGATGTTCTAAGTTGCTAGCGCACATTTAATTGTAACAATCCTGTTTCTTGAAACCATGAGTGGGGCGTTGCTTCTAGCCCGCCCCAAAAACTAAAATTAAATGCCGCAACAGCTTACTTCGGTTCGTGGCTAGCAATCCGCTTACCATCGCCATCGTACACCTGCATCGGAATTTTCGCGTTTTCGGCGATCGCCTCCAAGGCCTTTTGCAGCGTTTCAACGTGCTTTTCCACAGCTTGGCGAGTCTTCACAGAATTATTGTTATTCGCCTGAATGAAAGTTTGTTGCAACTTCTGCACATAATCGGGAGTCATCTGCACCGCAATCAAACCTTTGCTAACAGTATAGTCGCAAATTTTCGGCTTGCCTTTGCAAGTTCTATCTAAATCCGTGCGCGCTTTTTGCAGATTCCTTTCTTCCTGCAACTTAACTTCTGCTTGCTGCAATGATATTTTGTAGGAATCAATCAGCGGTTTGGCTTTCTGGGAATAGGAAGTAGCCGCCGGAACTTGCTCCGCGTAACTCAAAGCTCTGCGCCAGTATTCCGATGCTTTAAACCAGGCGTTTTTGCCCTCAAAAATTCGAGCTTGCGCTGCTAAAGTCACAGCTTGAGTGTACGCATTTTCCGAAATCCCTTCAACATTTTTGCGCTCGCGAGCTTGTGAAAGCTTGGTTTCGTATTTCGGAGCTAACAGTTTACCTTGTTGGTAAGATTGCGTATTGCTGGGAATTTCTGCTAGCGTGTCCAGAGCTTTTTCCCAACCTGCTTGCACTTGTCCCCATGTCTCGGCTGTCTGAGCTACTGCTTCGCGAGCTTCTGCGATTTGCGCTGTACTTTTGGCTGCGAGCAACGTTTTTTCGGCTTTTGTTTCTGTGCCCAGGAGCCGATTTCCACTTGCTAAATTTTTCCGGTATTCCTTCGCCTTTCTCTGAGCATACGGATAAACTAAGCTGTCTTTGGGGATTTCTCCGAGTTGGCCGATCGCACTTTGCCACAGAGCTTGTGCTTCCTGACCGCTCTCGGCAGAATAAGGCGGATTTTGGGTTTTTTGGGCGGCTGATTGTGCCAGACGCGCTGCATCGATCACAGACTGGACATTTTGACTTTGCTCCCGATATTTTTCCAGGGCGCTTTGAGCTTCACCGCGATGAATTGACCAAGCGGGAATCGGTTCCAAAAGGGCGATCGCCCCTTTCAACTGTTCCTGCGCTTCTTCCGGGCTGTTAGCAACCTTGGATGTTTTCAGAGTCTTCGCCGAATTGTCGCTCAACTGTTTAGCATTAGCTAATGCAGTACATTCTCCGACGACGCAAGGGCGGCTCAACAGGTAATAACCGCCTGCCAAAATTACCGCCGCCAGACAGACGATTCCGGCCGCAGCCAGCATCGCAAACGGTGAATTCTTGGGTGTTTGGGAGACTGTTACCGCTTCCATATCCAGCGGACTGAAGGGATTGTCTGCGATATCTGCCGGGATTGCAGCTACCTTAAAGGATACAGGATCGGAATTGCTGGAACTCTCAGAAAAATCGGGGAAATATTCATCGCCACCCGCATTTTCAACATCCGTTTCTAACGGCATCTCCTCCACTGCATCCGCCGTCTCTGCGGCATTGGCTGCTAGCACCATCCCCGTTTCTGCTGCGGGGATAGTCTCCGATTTTTTCAGCACTTGCACTGTTTTTGGTCTTGACAAAACCGGGTGGTGCATGGTGAAAGAATGGAAAGCATAAGGCTGTTTTTGCCCGGTAATTTTTAGGCAAAGTCCAATCTGTTGAATAGCTTCCGGTTCTATTTCCAGAATCGCTGCTTCTAGCACTGTAAAAGTCGGTTTCGCTTTGAGAACTAAACTGCGCGGGTGTTCTCCCACCACCGTTAAAGATTCATCTTGAAAATCGCAACTGATATAAAGCGGTAAATTTTTAAATCCGGCTGCTTGCAAATATTTCTGCAACTTTACTTCTAAAATTTGTGCTTTGGTTTGTCGCGCTGCTACTGTCATATTTTCTCCTCTGTCTGATATCACCACACTGAAAATTTTAGATTTTAGATGCCGATTTTGGATTGCGCAATTGCCCAATTATCACTCTTCTGATTTTTGTGAAATTCGGCACCGACTCATCCAAATCTTAACTATCAAATCTTAACTCTTAAATCTCAACTTGCAAGGTCTGTCCATAACTTTCGCTGTAATAAACTTGAGTCACATCAAAACGCCCGCCGTATTGTTTGAAAGGTTCTGCTGCATAACCAAGCGGCAGCAAACAGCAAACATCTACTTCTGCGGGAATTTGAAAGGCTTCTTTCACTTTAGCTGCGACCAAACCTTCCATCGGACAACTGTCTACCCCAAAGCTTTTAGCTGCAATCATCAAGTGAGCTACTGCAAGCATTGTATGTCTGTTTGTCCAAGTTTCTAGGGACTCAAAACAGGGATGGTTCTCGAACAATTGCGGGATTGCTTGCCGCATATAACCGGCTAAATTGTCAGTCATTCCACCTGCTGCTTTGCCCAATTCGATGACGGCTTCGGTGTTTTCGGGTTTGGCGGCGCGCCGATCGCCACAACAGATTAACACGACTGGGGCTTCTACCACTTGGCGCTGCTCAAAGGCGCAAGTTTTTAATTTTTCTTTGCTGGCTGCGTCTTGAAGTACGATAAACCGCCAAGGCTGCAAGTTATAACCGGAGGGCGATCGCACTCCCAAGCGCAAAATCTCTGCCAATATTGCTGGAGGAATCGGATCGGGTTTGAAACTGCGCGCGGCCCGGCGGCTTTCGATCGCAGTTTTAACATTAATTGAAGGTTGGATTTCAATTGTCATGGATAATGGTAATTACTAATTGGCCCGCGCAGGCCCGCGCAGGGCATTGGCCCGCGCAGGGCATTGGGCATTGGGGTTGGGGCATTGGGGATTGGGATTGGTAACTTAAAAAAGTTGAATTGTTTTTCTGCCTTCTGCCTTCTTCCCTCTGCCTTCTGCCTTCTTCCTTCTGCCTTCTTCCTTCGTCATCCCAAGCCCAACTCGCGCTTGAGCAAATTAATCGACTTAGAGCCGATATAATTTTCGCAGCATACCAGTTGCGGGGGACGAATAATATCCTCTCTGGCAGCGTTAATCGCCGCTTTGACTGTAGCAACACTCGGTTGGTCGCAGAAAATTGTTCTCGCCGATCGCACGATCGAGTTAATCTT
>JANYGO010000113.1 GCA_025362325.1 Cyanobacteriota bacterium
GGGAAAACCTCGCGCACGGCAGGATGCACTAATCGGTGATTCTGCACGTTCAATCCCTTCGCCAAACTCGGATTATTTTCTAAAGCTTTAATCCCGTTATTTGCCAACTGTAAAACATAAGGCAAAGTGCTGTTATTCAAAGCTTGAGTTGCAGTCCAAGGCACGGCACCGGGCATATTTGGTACACCGTAATGCACAACTCCTTCCTCAACATAAGTAGGATTTGTGTGAGAAGTTACTCGCAAAGTTTCTACGCAGCCTCCTTGATCAACGGCTACGTCAACAATCACAGAACCGGGGTGCATCTTGGCAACAAATTCGCGAGAAACCAACACCGGAGCTTTTTTGCCCAACACCAAAACTGCACCGATTAACAAATCAGCATCCGGGATAACTGCTTCAATTTGCAAAGGACTGCTGTAGAGGTATTCTACTCTGGAACCGAACAGAGTTTCTAGATAAGCGAGTCGATCGACATTTACATCCAAAATCTGGACTCTAGCGCCCATTCCGACAGCAATACGGGCTGCTTCCGTGCCGACGATTCCGCCGCCCAAAATCACAACTTTGCCCGGTCTTACCCCCGGTACGCCGCCCAAAAGTACTCCTCTGCCGCCTTGCTGCCGTTCCAGAAACCGAGCTCCGAACTGCACGGCCAAACGCCCTGCAATAATGCTCATCGGTGTCAGCAGCGGCAATTTCCTGTCGGGGAGTTCGACGGTTTCGTAGGCGATGGCCTGGACTCCGCTGCTGATTAAGTGCTCGGTTAATGTACGATCGGCTGCTAAGTGCAAATATGTAAACAGCAACTGCTCTTTTTCAATCAGCGGATACTCAGCAGGTAGGGGTTCCTTGACTTTTACAATTAGTTGCCGATTCCAGACATCTGAAGCCTTGGAGACAATCTTCGCCCCGGCTTGAACGTAGTCCTCGTCGGTAAAACCTGCCCCAGCACCAGCATTGGTTTCGACGAAAACTGTGTGACCAGTGTCCGAACAAGCCCGGACACTCGTTGGACTGAGCCCAACTCGAAACTCCAAATCCTTGATTTCCTTGGGGACGCCTATTTCCATCTATACCTCTAATCTCAGGCTTATGTCGATCGAATTTAACCTAAAAACCATCGCCAGCGGGACAATACCATTGTAGATTTTAGATTTGGCAATCCGGCTAGGAGAATATTTGTTTGATTTTCATCCAGTGCGATCGCAATTTCCAAAATTTATCATTTTCCATAAAGTCGATCGATCTTTTAGCCTGCTCCAACTCTAACTCAAGTTGTTGCATCTGAAGTTGCGAACTCTGCAATTCCGACTTTACCTCCTGCAACTGAATGCGCAAATCCTGTTCGCCGCTGTTTTTCTTAATCGCAATATCGTGATAGCCGAAAGACTGAAGCGCCAGAAATACGATTTCCCAGTTTTTGGCAAGACAAAACTCATTGACAGCTCTCGCCACACCGTAAGGCATGATTTCGCATACCGACCAATTCGTATAATCGTTGAAAACCATCATACCGTCAGGCTTCACTTTAGGATAACCTTGCTGAATATCTTTGCAGACACCTTCATAGGCGTGGTCGGCATCGATATATATCCAGTCGAAATATTCGTCAGTAAAGCTGCTTAAAATTGTCGAAGAATCTCCTTCGTGAAGCTCGATAGTTCCGTTTTCTATCCCGTCTTGAAAGATATTTGTTTCTTTCTGACTTACCTCTTGTTTGAACAAGTCAAAACTATAATCTATCAGGTGCAGCTTTCTGGGTTTGGTAATAGAATAAATTTTTTCTGCAAATCGTCCGTATTGAGTCCCAACTTCAGCCACCACACTATCTTTCGGCATATATTCCAACATCTTTGCCCGACTTTCAATTAAGCGACAATTCTTAACGTGACAATCTTGAAGGATAGGGGAAGAAATCAGGAATGGATTATCAGTAAAATTGCTCCATTTTTCGTTATCCCAGCCCTCAGTAGCGTTTAAAAAAATTTCTTTGTATCTGATAAAGTCAAACATAGTTTTCTGAAAATAAATGAACTCTAAGCCTTGCAAAAATATTGAAAAACACTTTTGTAGTAAGCACTTCAGTCCTTTTTCACCAACTCAGCAGCAAGGACTAAATTCCTGACTACAAACTTTTGACAGTTGGGCCAACTTATCTGCTAACAAAATGGTAAAAATCTCAACCAACAGCCCGTAACAGTATAAAATAGATTGTGGCTCTGTTGATTTAGCTTTAAAAAAAATAGCTGATATACAGTCTGATGTCAATATATTTTATCGATCGCCTATAATTTAGCAGGCTTGCACTCAGCGCGTCTCAAAAACAAATGCCCCGCATACCTACCCTAACATTCGATCGCGGAACGCTCCTGCTGCACCCGCCGCCCAAAGGCAGAGACTGGGCGGACTTTGCCACGTGGGACGATCGCGTGGAAAAATTCCGCATTCGCGCCATTCACTACCGCCCGCTGGTAGAATCGCTCCAAGCCGAGTGTACTAACTTCACGGACGAAGCCAGGGGATACGAACTACTTGAACTCGTGCCCAGCCTTGAAATGCAGCCTTACCAGCATCAACAAGAAGCCCTCGCAGCTTGGCAGGAAGCGGGAAGCCAAGGAGTAGTCGTCCTCCCCACCGCTTCCGGCAAAACTTATCTGGCGCAATTAGCCATGCAAGTCACAGGTCGCAGTACACTAATTGTAGTACCGACTCTCGATTTAATGCACCAGTGGTACGCTAATTTAAAAGCAGCTTTTCCCGACATCGAAATTGGATTGTTGGGCGGAGGTTCGCGGGACAAAACGCCAATTTTAGTCGCAACTTACGACAGCGCCAGCATTCATGCCGAAACCTTGGGCAATAAATACGGCTTGTTGGTGTTTGACGAATGCCACCATTTACCAACGGACTTTTATCGAGTAATATCCGAATATGCGATCGCGCCTTTTCGACTCGGATTAACAGCAACACCCGATCGCACAGACGGCCGCCACAGCGACTTACATTTCCTCATCGGCCCTACAGTATATAGCAAAAGACCAGAAGATTTAGCAGGCGACGCCTTAGCCGACCACAAAATAGTGCAAATCATGGTCAAACTGTCAAAAGAAGAAACCGATCGCTACAGCGAATTCATGAACATTCGCAACGACTTCTTAAAACAGTCTAACATCAAAATATCCAGCCTCGAAGGATGGAAACAGTTTATCATGGCAAGCGCGCGATCGCC